>NZ_JBFAHO010000034.1:0-84269 GCF_040654215.1 Nonomuraea sp. NPDC050733
GACGCTGGCGCCGCACATCCCGCTGGTGCGTCTGGACGCGCGCTCCAAGGACTCGGTCAAGAGCGCGCTGATCAACCTCGTCGAACACGCGCTCACGGTACGGATGGCCGTGCCAGGCTGGAGCGGCTGACGGAGCGGCTAGGCTGAGTTCAGACCTACATTCGCTTCGAGGACTGGCCAACCACGTGTTCGAGACGCTTTCCGACCGGCTGACATCGGTCTTCTCCTCCCTCCGATCCAAGGGTCGGCTGTCTGACGCCGACATCGACGCCACCACCCGCGAGATCCGCATCGCGCTGCTCGAGGCCGATGTCGCGCTGCCGGTGGTCAAGGCATTCGTCGCCCAGGTCAAGGAGCGCGCCCGCGGCGTCGAGGTCTCCCAGGCGCTCAATCCGGCGCAGCAGGTCGTCAAGATCGTCAATGACGAGCTGATCGAGATCCTCGGCGGCGAGACCCGCAGGCTCCGCTACGCCAAGACGCCGCCGACGGTCATCATGCTCGCCGGCCTCCAGGGTGCCGGAAAGACCACGCTGGCGGGCAAGCTCGCCCGCTGGCTGCGCGAGCAGGGCCACGTGCCCATGCTGGTCGCCGCCGACCTCCAGCGGCCCAACGCCGTCCAGCAGCTCCAGGTCATGGGCGAGCGCGCGCAGGTCGCCGTCTACGCACCCGAGCCGGGCAACGGCGTCGGCGACCCCATCGAGGTGGCCCGCCGCTCCATCGACGAGGCCCGGCGGCAGCAGCACGACATCGTCATCATCGACACCGCCGGTCGCCTCGGCATCGACCAGGAGATGATGAAGCAGGCCGCCGACATCCGCGACGCGGTCTCGCCCGACGAGGTCCTGTTCGTGGTCGACGCCATGATCGGCCAGGACGCGGTCACCACCGCCCAGGCGTTCATGGAGGGCGTCGGCTTCGACGGTGTCGTCCTCACCAAGCTCGACGGCGACGCCCGCGGCGGCGCCGCCCTCTCGGTCCGGCACATCACCGGCCGGCCGATCATGTTCGCCTCCACCGGTGAGAAGCTCGAGGACTTCGACGCCTTCCACCCCGACCGGATGGCGTCCCGCATCCTCGACATGGGTGACATCCTCACCCTGATCGAGCAGGCGCAGAAGACGTTCGACGAGGACCAGGCCGCCAAGATGGCGGGCAAGCTCACCTCGGGCGAGAACTTCACCCTCGACGACTTCCTCGAGCAGATGATGATGGTCCAGAAGATGGGCCCCATCAAGAACCTGCTCGGCATGATGCCCGGCATGGGGCAGATGCGTGACCAGCTCAACGCCATCGACGACCGCGACCTCGACCGCATCGCCGCCATCATCCGCTCGATGACCCCGGCCGAGCGCCAGGACCCGAAGATGATCAACGGCTCGCGGCGCGCCCGCATCGCCGCCGGCTCCGGCGTCACGGTCACGGCCGTCAGCAACCTCGTCACCCGCTTCTTCGAGGCGCAGAAGATGATGAAGCGCGTGGCCGGCGGCATGGGCATGCCCGGCATGCCGGGCGGCCGGGGCAAGGCCGCCAAGCAGCAGAAGAAGGCCAAGAAGGGCCGCCGGGTCAGCGGCGACCCGCGCAAGGCCGCGCTCGGCAAGGCCCAGGCCGCCGACACCGACGGTCCGGCCGCCACCCCCAAGCCGGGCGGTCTGCTGGGCAACCTCGGCGGCAAGCTGCCGCCGGGCATGGAGCTCCCGCCGGGCTTCGACCCCACCAAGCTCAACCTGCCCCGCCAGAAGTAGCGCCTCCACGCCGCTCCCCGGATCGCCTCGGGGGAGCGGCGTCGGCATGCACGCGGACGGCCGGTCACCGCCGACCCGGCCCCGCGGTGCCGCGGGCTCCGCGTCCGGCGCTCACGCTCCGTACACCGATGTGGCGGGTTCTCGGGTGGTGGGACGCCCGCAGGTCTCACCGTGCCGCCAGGCGGGGGAGGCTCCCCACAGGGCGAGCGTGGCCGGGACGTGCGCGTCGTGTCGCTGGCAGTGTCTGGGATCTGGCAGAATGACATGTTGGAACATCGTGACCAGTCGGGTGCCCTCTCACCTCCCGGCGGCCACGCCTGTCCCTGGAGCGATCGTCCTGCCGTGCCCCACTCGGCGAGGCGCCGCTCACCCGCGCTCAAAAGCAGGAGAGACCACACCCGTGGCAGTCAAGATCAAGCTCAAGCGGCTCGGCATGATCCGCAACGCTCAGTACCGTATCGTCGTCGCCGACAGCCGCACCAAGCGTGACGGCCGGGCGATCGAGGAGATCGGCCTGTACCACCCGAAGCAGAACCCCTCGCGCATCGAGATCGACGCCGAGCGGGCGGCCTACTGGCTGGGTGTCGGCGCGCAGCCGACCGAGCCGGTGCTGAAGCTGCTCAAGCTCACCGGTGACTGGCAGAAGTTCAAGGGCGAGCCCGCCCCTGCGCCGCTGAAGGTCGCCGAGCCGGCGGCCGACCGCCACGCGCTCTACGAGGCCGCGGCCAAGGAGACCCTGTCCGGTGGCGACACCGGCACGGCCGCCACCACGCCGAAGAAGGCCAAGAAGAAGGACGACGCCGAGGCCGCCGCCGAGACCCAGACCGAGGGCGAGGCCTGACGTGCTCGAGGAGGCTCTCGAGCACCTCGTGAAGGGCATCGTCGAACATCCCGACGATGTCCGGGTCCGCGCACGCCGCATCCGTAGCGGGCGCGTCCTGGAGGTCCGGGTGCACCCCGAGGACCTGGGCAAGGTCATCGGTCGCGGCGGGCGCACCGCCAAGGCGCTGCGCACCGTGGTGAACGCCCTGGCCGACGGGAAGTACGTACGGGTCGATCTGCTCGACCTGGACGAAGCAGTCCGTTAGCGTCAGGAATTCGCGCCCTCATCGGTCTCGTTCCGATGGGGGCGCTCGCGTGAGAGAAGGCAGGTACACGTGCAGCTCGTCGTCGGCCGGATAGGCCGCCCGCACGGCATCCGTGGTGACGTGACCGTGGAGGTGCGCACCGACGATCCCGAGCTGCGCTTCGCCGTCGGCGCGTCGATCGCCACCGACCCTCCCGGCAGAGGGCCGCTCGTCATCGAGGGCCGCCGCTGGCACAAGGACGGGCTGCTGGTCAGCTTCGCCGGGGTGGAGGACCGCGACGCGGCCGAGGGGCTGCGCGGCACCATGCTCGTCATCGACTCGGCCGAGGTGGAGCCGTCCGACGACCCCGACGAGTTCCACGACCACGAGCTGATCGGGCTCGCCGTGGTGACGGCCGCGGGGGAGCCGGTCGGTGAGGTGACCGACGTCCTCCACCACGGCCAGGACCTGCTCGTCATCGCCCGGCCCGGCCAGGACGACGCGCTCGTCCCGTTCGTGCGCGCGCTCGTGCCCGAGGTTGACGTGCGTGGCGGGAGGCTCGTGATCGATCCCCCCGAGGGGCTGCTGTCATGACCGCGGATCCGCACGACGGGCGTACGCCTCCGGGCATGCGGCTCGACATCATCTCCATCTTCCCCGAGTACTTCTCCCCGCTCGACGTCTCGCTCATCGGCAAGGCGCGCGAGCGCGGCACCCTGGACGTACGGGTCCACCAGCTGCGCGACTGGGCGCACGACGTGCACAGGACCGTCGACGACACCCCGTACGGCGGCGGACCCGGCATGGTCATGAAGCCCGAGGTGTGGGGTGAGGCCATCGACGCGGTCGTCGGCGACGGCGCGGCCTCCCACGGGACGCCGCGGATGATCGTGCCGACGCCCAGCGGCCGGCCGTTCTCCCAGGAGATCGCGCAGGAGCTGGCGGCCGAGCCGTGGCTGCTGTTCGCGTGCGGCCGCTACGAGGGCATCGACTCGCGGGTCATGCACGAGTACGGCGCCAGGATGCGCGTCGACGAGCTGAGCATCGGCGACTACGTGCTGGCCGGCGGCGAGGTGGCGGTGCTGGTCATGGTGGAGGCGGTCGGCCGGCTCCTGCCGGGCGTGCTCGGCAACGCCCACTCGGCCGTGGACGACTCCTTCGCCCCGGGCGCCATGCGCAACCTGCTCGAAGGCCCTGTCTACACCAAGCCGCCGGTGTGGCGCGGCCACGAGGTCCCGGACGTCCTCCTGTCGGGACACCACGGGAAGGTCGCCCGGTGGCGCCGCGACCAGGCGCTGCGCCGTACCGTCGCCAACCGGCCCGAGCTGGCGGCGGCGATCGACCCCGCGACGCTCGACAAGCACGACCGGAAGCTGCTGGATGAGCTGGCGTTTCGCGTCGGGCCGGAAGATATGGCACACTGAAGCGTTGCCAACCATCACGTGGTTGGTCTGCCATGCCCGGGAGAGACTCCTGGGCGTCGATCACATCAGCAAGCGTGTCCGCCGCGAGCTCAGGCCGGGTGGACCTCCGCGTGCTCGCGAGACTTTGAGGACATCTCTCATGCACACGAAGATCCAGGAGCTCGAGAAGACGACCCTGCGCAGCGACGTGCCGGACTTCCGTCCCGGTGACACGCTCGAGGTGCACGTGCGCGTCGTCGAAGGCAACCGCTCCCGTATCCAGGTCTTCAAGGGCTTCGTGCTGCGCCGCCAGGGCAGCGGCGCCCGCGAGACCTTCACGGTCCGCAAGGTCAGCTACAGCGTCGGCGTCGAGCGCACCTTCCCGGTGCACAGCCCGGTCATCGAGAAGATCGTGCTCGTGACCCGCGGCGACGTCCGCCGTGCGAAGCTCTACTACATGCGTGACCTTCGCGGCAAGGCCGCCCGCATCCGCGAGAAGCGTGACGCGACCCCCGCCAAGTAAGTCCAGCTTCAGCCCATGGCCCGCGTCCTGCGCGGGCCATTCGGCTTTACCGGGGCAATTCCTTTATGCGGAGCGACTCGGGCTCGGGTGTAACGTCGGTCGAGGTCTGTCGAGCCGGCGCATCATCTAGGCTCGTCAGCGATGAGTAGTGAGAGCCAGGAGCACGGCGCGTCGCGCCGCCCTGTCAAGGACGAGGTGGACGTGGTCGCGGAAGAGACACAGAAGCCAGCAAAAGGCGATAAAAAGGACAAGAAAGGGTCGTTCTGGAAAGAACTGCCTGTCCTGGTCGTTGTGGCGCTGGTGCTGGCCCTGATCATCAAGACCTTTGTGATCCAGGCCTTCTACATCCCGTCCGAGTCGATGGAGAACACTCTCCTCAAGAACGACCGGGTCCTGGTCAACAAGCTCGTCTACCACACGCGCGACATCGAGCGCGGCGACGTGGTGGTCTTCTCCGGGGTCGACTCCTGGGACGGCGAGTTCGAGATGGAGGAGCCCTCCAACCCGATCGCCGCCTTCTTCCGCTGGGTCGGCACCGCCTTCGGCGTGGTGCCCGGCGAGAAGGACTACATCAAGCGGGTCATCGGCGTGGGCGGCGACCACGTCAAGTGCTGTGACGCCAAGAACCGGATCACCGTCAACGGCGTGGCGATCGACGAGAACAGCTACCTCTATCCGGGCAATGTGCCCTCCGACCACTCCTTCGACATCAAGGTGCCCGAGGGGCGCCTGTGGGTGATGGGCGACCACCGGGTCGTCTCGCTGGACTCGCGGGCTCACACGGGTGACCCCGGGGGCGGCTCCATCCCCGTCGGCCAGGTCATCGGACGGGCGTTCGTCATCGTGTGGCCGTTCTCCCGAGCCACCACGCTCGACATCCCCGCCACCTTCGCCCAGCCGGCCCTGCAGGCGCTGGGCGACTCGGCTCCGCTGCTCGCCGGGTTCGCGCTGGCCACACCCCTGTTCCTGATCCGCCGGCGACGGCTGCCCGGCGCCCTGCGGCTGCGTCGTCCGCGCCGCACCGACGACGGCGCCGAGCTCCCCTGGAGACGTTGATGGTCGGCATCAAGAAGTCGGAGGCCGGGCGCGACAAGCCGAAGAAGAAGGGCGGCGGCCTCCGCGAGACCGTCCTGCTGCTCATCCTCGGCGTGGGCATCGCGCTGGTGCTCCAGCAGTTCGTGATCGGGTCGTTCTACATCCCGTCCGGGTCCATGGAGAACACCCTGGAGATCAACGACCGGGTCTTCGTCAACAAGCTCGCCGGCAAGCCCGAGCGGGGCGACATCGTCGTCTTCAAGGGGTGGGACAGCGACGGCCGGGAGGACACCATCAAGCGGGTCATCGGCGTCGGCGGTGACAAGGTGGCCTGCTGCGACTCCAAGGGGCGCGTCACGGTCAACGGCACACCCCTGGAGGAGTCGTCCTACCTCTATCCAGGCGACAACCCCTCCGGCAATTCGTTCAAGTACACGGTGCCGCCGGGCAAGCTCTGGTTGATGGGCGACCACCGCAGCAACTCGCGTGACTCGCGCGCCCACGTGGAGGAGCCCGGAGGCGGGTTCATCTCCGAGGACGCGGTCATCGGCACGGCGGTCCTCCGCTACTGGCCGCTGTCGCGCGGGCTGATCTTCACCAAGCCCGACACCTTCGCCGACGTCAAGTAGGGCCGGGGTTCCGGTCGCGGTTCGCGGCCATTGGGGCGTACGCTGCCTCTTGTCATGACTGTTGCGTTCCGCCCCCGGCCCAGCGTCGTCCGGCGCGACTCCGGACTGTACGCCTACGAAAGGGCGCTCGCGCGCCGCGGCCTGACCCCGATCGCGGGAGTCGACGAGGCAGGCCGGGGAGCCTGCGCCGGACCGCTGGTCGTCGCCGCGGTCGTCCTGCGCAAACAGATCGACGGGCTGGGCGACTCCAAGCTGCTGTCGCCGGCCGTACGAGAGCGGCTGTACGAGCAGATCGTACGGTCCGCCCATGTGGGCGTCGTCGTCATCCCGCCCACCGAGATCGACGCGCGGGGGCTGCACCGGAGCAACATCTCCGGAATGCGGCGCGCCGTCGCGCGGTTGACCTGTGACCCGGAGTACATCCTGACCGACGGCTTCCCGGTTCCGGGGCTGCCGGCGCCGTCGCTGGCCGTGTGGAAGGGGGACCAGGTGGCCGCCTGCGTGGCGGCCGCGTCGATCGTGGCCAAGGTGACCAGGGACCGGATGATGGTGGAGCTGGACGGCGAGTTCCCGGCGTACGGGTTCGCCGACCACAAGGGCTACGTGACGCCCGGCCACCGCAGGGCACTGGAGACGCATGGCCCATGTCCGCACCACCGTTACTCGTTCGTCACGGTGGCCAGGGAGATGGGCGAGAATGAATGGGGGGCCGGGGTTGCCTGACCGGGCACGCCGGGGGACCGGTACGACAGGAGGACCGCGATGAGCGCAGAAGATCTCGAGAAATACGAAACCGAGATGGAGCTGCAGCTTTACCGCGAATACCGCGATGTCGTCGGGCTGTTCACCTACGTCGTGGAAACGGAGCGGCGCTTCTACCTGACCAACTCGGTCGACCTCGACGTCCGCACCGCGGAGAACGGGGATGTCTTCTTCGACGTGAAGATGCAGGACGCGTGGGTGTGGGACATGTACCGGCCGGCGCGGTTCGTGAAGAACGTCCGCGTGGTCACGTTCAAGGACGTCAACGTGGAGGAACTCGCCAAGGCCGACCTGGAGATGCCCAAGGAGGGCTTCTCCGGCTGACCCGCACCGGCCTCTGCGCCCGCCCCTGGCCGCCGCCTCGGTGGCGACGGTGAGGGCCTGGCCGCCGGGTGATTCACATGGGGCGTCCCTGGGTCGGGGCGCCCCTTCCGTATGTGCATCGCGCCGCTCGCCTCAACGCCCGCCCGCCCGCACCGGCCGCCGCTTCCCCGCCCGCTCGCACCGGCGGCTCAACCCTGGGCGGCTCGCTTCCACGCCCGCCCGCAGGCCCGCCCCCTTCCACGTTTCGGCCGCACCGGCGGCTCAACATTGGGCGGCTCGCTTCCACGCCCGCCCCCTTCCACGTTTCGCCCGCCCGCACCGGCTACTCGCCCCATGGGGCGCTCACTTCCACGCCGACCGACACCGGCCGCTCGTCCACGTGCTCACTCGCGACCGGGGGCTCATCCAGGGAGCTCCCCCCGGCGGCGTCGCCCACCAGCGTCCGCCCGCCACTCCAGCCCCCCTTGTCCACAGCCGTCGTCCCCCTCCTACCCCCATCCCCAGAACCTCGTTCGGCCCCACGCCGCCACCCCCCATCCGCGAAAGTCGGTGCCCGGAGGTGCTGCCACATGGCCACGAAGAACGAGCTCGGAAGACACGGCGAGCAACTCGCCGTCGACTACCTCACATCCGAGGGACTCACCATCATCGACCGCAACTGGCGATGCCGTCACGGCGAGATCGACATCATCGCCGAAGACGGTCCCACGCTGGTGGTGGTCGAGGTCAAGACCCGATCGGGCCGCTCCCACGGCACTGCCCTGGAGTCCGTACGACCGGCCAAGCTGAGCCGGCTCAGAATGCTCGCGGCCCAATGGCTGACGGGCCAGCCGCGCAGGTTCGAGACCGTGCGGGTCGATGTGATCGCACTGGAGCGCTTCGCGGGCGACTACTCCCTTCTCCATGTCCGGGGGGCGGTCTAGATGGCCGTGGCACGCACCCGCAGCGTGGCGCTGGTCGGTGTGTCCGGCCGCAGCGTCGAGGTGGAGGCAGACGTCGGCAACGGCCTGGCCGGCATCCATCTCATCGGCTTGCCCGACACGGCGCTGTCCGAGGCCCGGGAGCGGGTCCGTTCGGCCATGGTCAACAGCCGTTACCCCTGGCCCGATGCTCGCATCACGGTGAGCCTGTTCCCGGCCAGCCTGCCGAAGCGGGGCAGCCAGTTCGATCTCGCCATCGCCGTGGCAATCCTCGGCGCAGCGGGTGTGATACCGGCCGAGCGCATCGCCGAGCCGTTCTTCCTGGGGGAGCTCGGCCTCGATGGGCGGCTCAGGCCCGTACGCGGCGTGCTGCCGTCCGTTCTGGGCGCCGCCAAGCATGGCGAGGTCACTGTCGTGATCCCCTCGGCCAACGCGGCGGAGGCCGCCCTGGTCCCCGACGTGAAGATCATGCCCGTGTCCGACCTGCGACAGCTCGTGGAGTGGCTGCGCAAGGGAGATCCGCCGCCGGCGCCCCTCCCGTTCGACCTCACGGACCCGGTACGGCCCGCGGTCTCCCCGGCCGTCGACCTTTCGGACGTGGTCGGCCAGCCTGTCGCGCGCCGGGCCCTGGAGGTCTGTGCGGCCGGTGGCCACAATCTCTGGATGCTCGGTCCGCCTGGCACCGGCAAGACGCTGCTCGCTGAGCGCCTGCCCACCCTGCTGCCGGATCTGGAGCTCGACCACGCGCTGGAGGTGACGGCCATCCACTCCGTCGCCGGCGTACTCCCGTCCAACAGCCCCATGGTCAACAGACCGCCGCTCGTGAGCCCGCACCATACGGCCACATCAGCCGCCATTGTGGGCGGAGGCAGCACCATCGTGCGACCGGGGGCCGTCTCCCTGGCCCATCGGGGAGTGCTGTTCATGGACGAGGCTCCGGAGTTCCCGCGCCATGTGCTCGACGCTCTCCGTCAGCCCTTGGAGTCGGGTCAGGTGACGGTGTCGCGGTCCGCCGGGTCAGTGACGTTCCCCGCGAGGTTCATCCTGGTCATGGCCGCCAACCCCTGCCCGTGCGCCCAGCCGCAGGACAAAGCCGACAGCTGCACCTGCACTCCCACCATCAAGCGCCGCTACCTCGGCCGGCTCTCGGGCCCCCTCATCGACCGCATCGACATGAAGGTCACCGTGGCGCGTTCGTCCCGGCGCGAGCTGATGGCGGACCGCCAGTTCGTCGAGTCGAGCACGACCGTGGCGGCCCGCGTCCTCAGCGCCCGGCAACGGGCGGCCGAACGCCTGTCCGGCACTCCGTGGCGTACGAACGCCGAGATCCCGTCCGCCGCACTGCACGCCGACTACCGGCCCAGCGACGAGGCGATGAAGCAGGTCGCGTCCTGCCTCGACTCGGGCGCACTCAGCGCCCGCGGCCTCGACCGCGTCGTCAGAGTGGCCTGGACCCTCGCCGACCTCGCCGGCAAACCCCAGCCAGGCCCCGACGAAACCGGCACCGCCCTGGCCCTGTGGATGGGGTTGAACTCATGACCACCAGCGTCCCCTCCTCACGGTGAGACCGGCGAGATCCACGTCATCACCGACACCATCGGCATGGGAACGGCAGAGGACCACCACCGGCTCCTGGACGGTCGGCCCATTTCCTCATCCCATCCGTGCAGGCGAGTTTCCATCCCACCAGTGCAGGCAAGGTCACATCACGATCATGAACAGTGCCGAACTCGAGGCGAGGGCCGCTCTCATGCGTGTCGCCGACGCCGGAGACGCGATGATGGGCCGCCTTGTGGCTCACTCCGGCGCACCAGCGGCCGTTCGCGCCATCCGCGAGCGCACGATACCTCCGGAGTTCGCGGCGCGGGAGACACAGCATCAGCCCTCGACCAAACTCGATCAACGGTTGAGCACCTGGCACGCCCGCCTGGCCGCGGCGGATTCTGCGGCGGCCCCGGAGGTCGACCTGGTGGCGGGTGAGCGGCTCGGTGCGCGGCTGATCGTGCCCGGGAGCCCGGAATGGCCCACGCAGCTCGACCAGCTCGGCGCCGCCAGGCCACTGGGTCTGTGGCTGTACGGAACGGTCGATCTGCGGTTCTCCTGTCTGCGCTCCGTGGCGATCGTCGGCGCACGGGCGGCAACTCCGTACGGGGCGCACGTGGCCGCCGAGTTCGGGCTCGGACTGGGAGAGGACGGCTGGACCGTGGTCTCCGGAGGCGCCTACGGCGTGGACGGCGCGGCCCACCGAGGGGCACTGGCCTCGGACACCCCGACGGTCGTCGTCCTGGCCTGCGGTGTCGACATCTCGTACCCTCGCGGCCATCACGAGCTGTTCGCGGCCGTCCGTGACCAAGGGGTGATCGTCAGCGAGTGCCCGCCCGGCGTACACCCCACGCGTGCCCGCTTCCTGATCCGCAACCGGCTGATCGCCGCGCTTTCACGCGGCACCGTGGTCGTGGAGGCGGCACTCCGCAGCGGCGCCCTCAACACGGCCACCCATGCCCTTGGGCTGAACCGCCACCTCGCCGCCGTGCCCGGCCCGGTCACGTCCACGCTGTCCGCCGGATGTCACCGCCTCCTGCGCGAACGTAAGGCGACCTGCGTCACGACGCCCGAGGAGGTGATCGAGCTGGTGGGCACGATCGGAGGCGACCTCGCTCCCTGCGCACGCGGCCCGGCCGTTCCGAGAGACGCCTTGAGCGAGGTCACCCGGAAGGTCCTGGACGCCGTCCCGTCCCGAGGCGGCACCGGCCCGGCCAGCATCGCCCTGTCAGCGGGCGTTTCGCTGGACGCGACCCTCAGCGCCCTCGGCGGCCTGGCCGCCGCCGGCTACGTCGAACGCGTGGAGAAAGGCTGGCGCCTCCGCCGAGCCTCCGCTTCGTACCGCAAAGCGGACACCGCCCTCCCCGACCCGGCCAATTCCGCAGGCGCAGACACTTTCATCGAACCTCCGCCGTGTGCCGTACCGACGTAGGGTGCCGAACCACCCACGAGCGTCGAACCGACGTCGAGCGTCGTATGACCGACGCGTGTCGAACCACCTACGAGCGTCGAACCACCTACGAGCGTCGAACCACCTACGAGCGTCGAACCGCCCATGAATGTCGAATGACCAACGAGCCTCGAACCACCCAGGGGTGTCGAACCACCCACGAGCCTCGAACCACCCACGAATGTTGAACCGACGTCGAGCCTCGAACCACCCGCGAACGTCGTACCAACGTCGTGTGTCGTGCCGCCATCGAGTGCCGAACCACGCACGAACGTCCCACCCCCGGCGAGCGTATGCGGCCCCGCACAGGCTTTCGGCCTCGGCCGACATCAACGCCCCCATGGTCTTCATCGTGGATCGCGACAAGTCGGGGTCCCCGGTCTCGATCTGCCGTGGCTGGCCATCGCTCAGGCATCACACTGGTGTCCACGGCCATCGTCGTCTCCTTCGATTTTCACTTTGCCCTTCGAAGGATCAAGCGATGGCCGTCTTCATTTCATAACGCCCCCACCAGGACTGAGCCATCCCTAAGGGCGCGAGCCGCGCGCTATCTCAGCTGGGTCGCCTGGTCGGTGAGTATTGGCTCAGATCGGGCACGAGGCGCCATGATGGGTACCAAAGCTGCCGATGCGTCCGATGCCGGCCATGGGGGTGAAGTGAGTCAGGAAGCGAACCTTGGCGAAGTCCTCGCCGAATTCGACAGGTACCTGCGTCGCGAACGAGACCTTTCACCGCATACCGTCAGGGCCTACCTGTCGGATGTCGCGTCCTTGATGGCGCACCTCGACGCCCGGTTCGACTGTCTGGACATCGCTACGCTGCGGGAATGGCTGGCAGGCCAGCACGCCGAGGGAAAGGCGAGGGCGACTCTCGCGCGGCGCACCGCGTGTGCCCGTACGTTCACCGCCTACTGTCACCGCCGAGGCTGGCTGCCGGATGACCCGGGTCTGCTGCTCGGCAGCGCCAAGGCGCCTCGTACCCTCCCCGCGGTACTCGACCAGAGTCAAGCACGAACCGCTCTGGACCTGCCGACGACCGACGACCCCAAAGAACTCCGCGACCAGGCGATCCTGGAGCTGCTGTACGCGACCGGCGTACGGGTGAGCGAACTGTGCGCGCTGGACGTGGACGACGTGGACCGCGATCGCAACGTCATCCGGGTGCTCGGCAAAGGCCGCAAGGAGCGTTCGGTACCCTTCGGCGGTCCCGCCCTGCGGGCCCTGGATCGCTGGTGCGTACACGGTCGCCCGTTGTGGATCCGCCCACACTCGGGGGCGGCGCTCTTCCTCGGAACCCGAGGCGGCCGAATCGACCCCGGCACCGTCCGCAGAGCCGTACACGGAAGGCTGAGAACGGTGGAGGGCACGCCCGACCTGAGCCCCCACGGCCTTCGACACAGTGCCGCCACCCACCTGCTGGAAGGAGGCGCCGACCTTCGCAGCGTCCAGGAACTGCTCGGCCACGCCTCACTCAACACCACGCAGATCTACACCCACGTCTCGATTGACCGCTTGCGCGCCGCCTACCGCCAGGCCCACCCACGCGCCTGAACTCGGGGCGAGCATCATCGCCGACGTGTCATGTCGTCATAGGGATGTGGGATCTGCGTCGATCGCCTCGCCGCCTCGCCGCCTCGCCGCCTCGCCGCCTCGCCGCCTCGCCTCCTCGCCTCCTCGCCTCCTCGCCTCCTCGCCTCCTCGCCTCCTCGCCTCCTCGCCTCCTCGCCTCCTCGCCTCCTCGCCTCCTCGCCGCCTCACGGTCTTGTCGTCTCGCTGCCTCGCCGTCTCGCCGTCCCGCCGCTCGCGGTGGGTGGGTGGCGGGCAGGTGGCGTGGGTGGTGTCGTGGTGTGTCGTCCTCACCTTCGTGCGGAGTTGTTCGCTTCCGCGCGTTGAGGCTTTCGATGAGCGCCTCGTGCCGGTCTCTGCCTTGGTTTCCTTGGGCGGCTTGGTTTGCGATGACGCAGCAGTACGACCAGGAGGATGCCGGCGAGGAGCGTGGCCGTGCCCAGGGCGCCTGCCGCGGGGGCTGCGGCGGCACCGTGCGGGAACCGTAGAGACCACACGGTGGAGGCGGAACTCGGCGTCTGAGGTGGGTTGTGTGGTGATGTGCACGGCATTGGGTTGTCCAGTGCGGTGAAGAGCATGCGGCGATGCCCGGGAATGAGCGGGGATGCGCCGGCCATGGCGCTGCCGGCTCGCCCACCGTCGGCGACCGCAGTGCTCCTCGCGTCTTCCGAGTCCTTCGCGTCTTCCGCGTCGTCCGTGCTCTCCGAGTCCTCCGGGGCCACAGCGCCCGGGACCACAGCGCCCGGGACCACAGCGCCCGGGACCACAGCGCCCGGGACCACAGCGCCCGGGACCACAGTGCCCGGGACCACAGTGCCCGGGACCACAGTGCCCGGGACCACAGTGCCCTGGACCACAGTGCCCTGGAGCACCTCAGGGGCGCTCTCAGCGGCGACGGTGTCGGTGTCGGTCTCTGCGTCGGGGCGGTGGGGGCGACTGGATCGGTGATGGCATGGGTGGCGGTGTGCGCCTCGGTGGGAGTGTGCTGGTGGTTCGCGGTGGTCGTTGTGCGTCTCTGCTCATGTTGCGCCAGGGTGATGAGCGGCTGAGACGCTGCTGCGGTGGTGGCGGGAGAGCGGGTTCTCGTCGGGGAACTGCTTTCCCGGCTGCTGTTCGGTGTGGTGGTGACGGCTTGCAGGGTGGCTGAGCCGCTTGTTTCGGGGTGAGTCGTGTCGTGCGGCCGGATTGGCCCAGGGGCGGTGGGGGGCGGCGGCGTCACATGGGGCGTGGCGAAGGCCGGGCTCATGGGCGGTCCTTCGTGCGTGTCCTCCCCTCTCATGTCGAGAGTCTCCGGGCGTCCTCCAGATCTCACGTCGAGAGTCTCCGGGCGTGCTCCGGAGGGGGCGTCGGGCGGGAACCGTACGTTCACCTCCGGTACGGGGTCCCAGAAGGGGAGCAGTCGAATGTGAGCCTGTCCCAGGAGGAGCAGGGGGTCCAGGTAGCGGGGCGGTCGTAGGAGGCCCCAGTGCAGGCACGACTCGTCGCAATGGTGGTTCGCCGAAGCCTCCACCGTGCCGATCGGATCCCCCGCGGAGACGTGCTGACCACGCCGGACCGAGGGCATGACGGGGAGGTACGTCGTCCGCAGGCCGCCGGGATGCTCGACGGACACGACACCTCGGCCTGCGAGACGGCCGGCGTAACGGACGGTGCCGGCGCCGGCGGCCAGGACAGGGGTCGCGGGTGGAGCGGCGAGGTCGATGCCGCGGTGGCCGGCCAGCCAGCGTTCGAGGGGCGGGGCGAAGTGGCGCACGATCCTCGGCCGGCCGTCCAGGGGCCAGCGCCAGACGGGCGGGGCGGCTGCCGCGGGTGACGCCGGGAGGAGCTGGACCAGGGCGAGAACGATGAGCAGGGCCAGGGTCATGGCCATCCGGCCGGAGATCGTGGTCGTGCCGGATATCGGGGACGGGCGCGTCGGGATGCCGCTGATTCGGGTCTGTGTGGGAGCGGAGTGAGCATGGGCGGGCCCGGTCGTGTGCTGGAGCGGTTCTTCGTGCTCCGGTGCTCCGGAGGCGCGCGAGATCTTGTACTGCCACTGGGGATGGCCGCTTGTGGGGATGGGCGTGGCGCGTGATCGTCGCGGGGGATCGGTGCTCCGGGTCTCATGTCGGCTGAGGGGGCGAAGGCGGCGAGGGTGGCTGAGGTGGCCTTCGCGGGGTGGCCGGCCATCGGGCTGCTTGGGATGTGTCTCAGTTTTGCGGTGCTGGGCGGCGGCAGCGGCGGCGGCCGTACTGCGTCCCTTCTGACGTGCGCTCTTGGACGGGGGATGCGGGGGAGGAGGTGTCGGCATGCCCGGCAGTTTGGCGGGGGCCCTGCACGGTTCGAGCTGGTGAACGTGGTTCTGTGGATGGCTGTGGGTTGTGCACAGGCGCGGTGCTGAGAGCACCGCTGCGCGCCGTGCCCATTCAGCGGCGCCAACAGTCGTTGGCTTGGTTAGGGCATCACGCTTGTGTGGATTCGTGGGCGGCTGGGGGCTCGCTGATCACCTCGTACAGGTGCCCGCCTGTTCGGCGCGGGTCGTGCGTCAGCGGGGATCGCCCGCGGTGCCCTCCAGCAGCGCCGTGCCGAGCGCGGTGAGCGTGTGCAGGACGGCGGTGCCGTCGCGGCGGGTCTCGATGAGCCCGGCCTCGCGCAGCACGGTGGTGTGGCGGCTGGCCGCTGCCGGTGAGATGCGCAGCATGCGGGCCAGCTGCGTGGTGGTGGCGCTGCGGTCGAGGGCGTGCAGCACAGCCGAGCGGTTGGCGCCCATGAGCGCGCCGAGATCTCCCCGGCGGGTCGCCGCCTGCCGCCAGCGGTGTCGCTGCTCGATGGGATAGATGAGGACGGGCGGCAGCTCGGGGTCGGCCAGAGTCAGCGGAGTGCGGTGGCAGAAGTAGGAGGGCACCAGCCGCAGCCCGCGCCCGCCGAGCACCAGGTCCTTGTCGACGATGTAGTCGGTCTGGAGAACGGGGGGTGTCCAGCGGACCAGCGGCCCCATCCCGGCGAACAGCCGATCGATTCCACCGCTGAGCATGCTCCGCGTGCGGCTGGCGAGATCGACGGCCACGGCGGCGGTGATCAGCGCGTGGAAGGGGGCCACGGCGGCCTCGTGGTAGTCGCGCAGCGCGGCCACCAGTCCTTTGAGCGTGCCGAGATCTCCCTCGGCGAGGGGCCGTGCCCAGCCGGGCAGGCTCTGGTGGCGGGCCAGGCGCCCCAGTTCGGTCGCCAGCCGCGTCCTGGGCGTGCCGAGCAGCGCCGCGAGTCCGCGTTCGAGGCCGAGCAGGCCCTCAGGGGGAGTGAGGAAGTCGGGGAAGTACGGCCCGGTCGGAACGAGAGAGTCGAGGAGGCGGGCGCCCTGCCGCATCCCGGCGGTCCTGGCGGGTTCGGCGTGCAGTTCCTCGAACCACGGGCGAAAGGTCAGCGGACGCACCCGGTCCCGGAACCGGAACCGCGTGAAGATCACCTCCCACAAGGGGTCCGGCCCATCGGCCAGGGTGACGCGCGCCAGGTCTTCCGCGGTGAAATGGATTCGTAAGGTGCCCATTCATTCCCCTCTGCCTCGGCTTTACACCCGGCACCCCACCACGACATACAGCACCAGTCAAGATGCTTTTATTGGTGTTTGTCGGGTTTTCGCTAGGGCGCAAAGGCTCTTTCTGGCTCTCGCGTTTATCGCCACCATCGGACATCAACGGCACCGGAAATCCGTTGTCCCGCGCCCGATGGAGGAAATGCCCGTGACATTGCCCCGTGTTCGCATCGCCCGACGTCTGGCCGCCGCCCTGGCTGCCGCGTCCGGGCTCGTCCTCACGCTGACCTGCACGCCCCCCGCCGCCGCGACCACCGCCGCTCCGGAGGAAACCGCCGGAACCGCCGGAACCACTGCCGTCCAGCGGCTGCCCGCGCAGAGCGCCGCGCCCATGGGGGCCAAGGCCGGCGCGGTGACGGCCAAGGCCCGCGGCGGCAAGGCCAGGCCCGCGGCCCCCAAGGGTGTGCCGCGGACGGACACGGCCCGCACTGCGGCCGCGCGCCCGTTCAAGGAGCTTCAGCTCAACCTGTGCAACAGCGGCTACGCGGGCTGCTACGCCGGCGGCCAGGCCGTCTTCGAAGGCGGCGACCTGATCTACTACCTCGCCCCCGACCTGGTGACGCTGAACGAGATCTGCTCCAACGACCTGCCCGACTACCTGCAACCCTCGCTGGCCGAGGCATGGCCGGACGACTGGACCTATTACATGTTCTACCCGGCCGTCAACCGGCAGACCGGCGGGCCGGTCACCTGCACGAACGGCGACAGTTTCGGCAACGCCGTGCTCGGCCGGGTTCCCGTGGCGCAGTGGCGGGGCGCCAACGGCTGGGTCGGTCAGTACGCGACCCAGGACTCCACCAACGAGATGCGCACCTTCGCCTGTGCCTACGCCATCGGCGACCACCTGTCCTGCGCCACCCACCTGAGCTCCTCCAGCGAGCCGGTCGCCCTGGCGCAGTGCCAGGCGCTGATGTTCAGCGTGGTGCCGTCCATCAGGTCGCAGGAGGGCGTGTCCGGCAAAACGGTGGTCGGCGGCGACTTCAACCTGGAATACGACACCTCCGATCCGGAGAACGCCCAGAACTGTGTGCCGTCCGGAAACATCCGCAAGGGCGACGGCGACGTGCAGCACGTCATCTTCACCAACGACTTCTCCTTCGTCGGCACCGACAAGTACGGGCTGACCTACACCGATCACGACGGTTTCCTGGTCAAGCTGACCAAGCCGTGACCCCCACCGGAGAAAGGCGTGACCACGATGAAGAACGGCAGGCTCCTGACGACGATCGCGGCCGCGGCGTTGTGCGCCGGCACGGTCCTGGCCTCTCCCGGTGCGGCTACGGCCGCCGACAGCCCGGCCGCGGCCGGAGCCCGGGTGGCGGCGCTGGGCTGCGGAGCCTATGAGGGGGCGGTGAAGAAGCAGATCATCTACTGGTACGCGCGGGTGTACAACGCCTGCGGCTCGTCGCGGCAGATGCGCGCGGTGGTCGACGGCTGGCCGGACGGACCGTGCGAGTGGGTGGGCGCCTACAGCCGGGCGGACCTGTACGCGGGGGTCTACGCGCCGAGCGGCACCGCCGACTGCTGACGCCCCAGGGCGGGCGAGGTCCCGTGTGCCGGGAGACCGGCCCGCGGGGCCTCATGGGCGGATCTCCCGGCACGCGGAGGGCCCGCGGCGCCTCACGGGGGCGGCCGTGGTCCCCACGCGTGGCGTGAGGTCCACGGCCTCCGCCGGCCCCCCGCCGGTCCGGGCGCTCATACAGGAGACCCGTCCAGGCCGGCCGTCGACGAGGTGGCGTCACGTGACGCGTGGGGGGCGTCGCGACGGCCCGGACGTAGGGGGGAGGCCCAGATCCACAGTGTGCTGAGGGCGATGCCCGCGGCCGAGATGAGGATGACGGCGCGAAGGCCCACCCACTCCGCCAGGAGGCCGCCCGTCAGTCCGCCCAGCGCCATGACGCCCTGGACCGCGAACGTCGTCGTGGCGTTGACGCGGCCCCGCAGCTCGGGCGTGGCCTCGTCGAGCATGACGGCGCCCATGCAGGTGGAGAACGCCACCACGATGCCGCCGGTGACCGTTCCGGATATGGCGAGCACCGCCAGCTTCCACCAGAGCGGGCCGCTCAGCAGGCCGACGATGAGGACCTCCACCGGGAAGAACAGCACGGACGCGAGCAGGACGCGGTTCGCGCCGTAGCGGCCGGCCAGGCGGGTCGTGACCCAGGCGCCGAGCAGGCCGCCGAGACCGCTGAAGGCGATGAGGGCCCCGATGAGGCCCTGGGGGATGCCCAGGGTGTCGACCATGTACAGCATGTGGACGGCCATGTAGGTCATCGCGAAGAAGTTGATCGTGACCCCCGCGCCGAGCAGGGCACGGAGCACGGGGTGGGTGGCGCTGACGCGGAGTCCCTCGACCACGTCACGCCACATGCCCCGTGACGGGGCGGGCTCGTGACGGTCCGGGATGCGGATGGAGCGCAGCAGCACGGCCGACGTCAGGAACGACAGGGTCTCGGCCAGTACGGCGAGCGGGGCCGTGAGGAGCTGGACGAGCAGCCCCGCGAGGCCGGGGCCGGCGACCGAGGCGACGGAGTAGGACGCCTGCAGGCCCGCCATCGCCTCGGTGCGCTGGTCCGGGGGGACGATGACGGCCAGGTGCGGGAAGTTCACGGCTCGGAACAGCACCGACGCGGTGCCCACGACGAGCGCGACGGCGATCAGCCAGATCACGTCCAGCGTTCCCAGCAGCCACGCCACCGGAACGGTCGACGCCGCCAGGCCCGCCACCAGCTCGCAGGCGATCATGACCGGGCGGTGCCGGGTGAGCCGGTCCGCGATCGCGCCCGTCTGGAGGCCGAACACCAGGGCGGGGACCGAGGCGGCGGCCGTGAGCAGGCCCATCTCGGCGGGAGACGCCGTGAGCAGCGTGACGGCGGTGAGGGGGATCGCCAGCTTGGACACTTCCGAGCCGGTGACCGAGACGGTCCGGGCGCCCCACAGTAAGCGGTAGTCACGCTGCTTCCGGAGGGGCGTCACAGCGGCGGAGGTGTGAAGGGAACGCTTCATATTGTGTGAAAGTAACGCTTCATAGTTCTGAAGGCAATGCTTCACATCGGGAGCCGGGTACCTTGTGCCCATGACGCGGGAGATGGAGAGCCTCAGCGATCCCAAGGCGATGCGGGCTCTGGCGCATCCGGCACGCCTGGCGATCCTCAACCGGCTCGGCGCCGGAGGCAGCGTCACGGCCACCGACGTCGCCGAGGGAGCGGGCATCACGCCCAGCGCGGCCAGCTATCACCTGCGCATGCTGGCCAAGTACGGGTTCGTGGAGGACGCGCCGCCCCGGGGGGACGGGAGGGAGCGCCTGTGGAAGGCGGTGGACAAATCCTTCGCCATCGGCCGGCTGCCCGACGACCGGCCGGAGGTGCGTGAGGCCAAGGACCTGCTGATCGAGGCGTTCCGCAAGGAGGCGGACCAGGAGGCGCGGCGGGCTCTGGCCAACCACGACCAGGAGCCGCAGGAGTGGCGCGACGCCACCACCTTCTCGCGCACCATTCTCCGGGTCGACGCCGCCGAGCTGGCCCGGCTGGGGCAGGAGATCCAGAAGCTCCTGCAGCCGTACGTCGCCCGCCACCGGCCGCCCGAGGCGGCGCCGGAGGGGGCCCGGGTCGCGGAGGCGCAGTTCAACCTGTTCCCGCATGTGCGGAGGCCGGCGCCGGGGCTCCCCACGGAGAACCACGACGCAGGTGGGACGACCGGTTGACCGGAGGCGGTCAGGCCGGGGCGGCGTGCAAGGTAGACTTTCCGGTGGCCTGTTACCACAGGCCGACTTCGCATGCCCCGTCACGGATCACACCATCGGTCCGGGCCTGGCCCGGCTGGCGTGATTCGGGGCATCAGGGCGGTGGCCGTTGGCCGCCGCGTCACAACCGAGAATCGCGCCCGCCTGCCGGGCGCCCTGACCTGGAGGACCAGCTGATGGCCCCCGTCGTCACCATGCGACAGCTGCTCGAAAGCGGCGTTCACTTCGGACACCAGACTCGCCGGTGGAACCCGAAGATGAAGCGCTTCATCTTCACCGAGCGCAACGGCATCTACATCATCGACCTGCAGAAGTCGCTGTCGTACATCGACCGCGCCTACGACTTCGTCAAGGAGACCGTCGCCCACGGCGGCACGATCCTGTTCATCGGCACCAAGAAGCAGGCTCAGGAGGCCATCTCCGAGCAGGCCGCCCGCGTCGGCATGCCGTACGTCAACCAGCGCTGGCTGGGTGGCATGCTCACCAACTTCTCCACCGTGCACAAGAGGCTCCAGCGCCTGAAGGAGCTGGAGGAGCTCGACTTCGACAACGTCGCGGGCTCGGGGCTCACCAAGAAGGAGCTCCTCATGCGCCGGCGTGAGAAGGACAAGCTGGAGCGCACGCTCGGCGGCATCCGGGACATGGGCCGCGTGCCCAGCGCCGTGTGGGTCGTCGACACCAAGAAGGAGCACATCGCGATCAGCGAGGCCAAGAAGCTTGGCATCCCTGTCGTCGCGATCCTCGACACCAACTGCGACCCCGACGAGGTCGACTACCCCATCCCCGGCAACGACGACGCGATCCGCGCCGTCGGCCTGCTGACCCGGGTCGTCGCCGACGGTGTCGCCGCCGGTCTGATGGCCCGCTCCGGCGCCGCCCGTGGTGACGAGAAGCCCGCCGCCGCCGAGCCGCTGGCCGAGTGGGAGCGCGAGCTCATCGAGCAGGGCACCGGCGAGGCCGCCGCGCCCGAGGCTGCCGCGACCGAGGCCGCTCCTGAGGCCGAGGCCGCCGCTCCGGCTGAGACCGCGCCCGAGGCTGAGGCCGCTCCTGAGGCTGAGGCCGCCGCGCCCGAGGCCGCTGCGACCGAGGCCGCCGCGCCCGAGGCCGGCGCCGAGCAGCCGCAGGCCTGACCGACCGAGTCGCCTGGCTCCCAGCCCGGCCGTCCGTACGGGGCGGCCGGGCCGAGCCGCCGGACGCCACTCCGGCCGGCATCGCACCGCCGGCCGCCGCCGCTCCGGCTGGACGTCTCTCGGGACGTCGCTCCGGTCAGGGACGAGGTCCCAGGACATCGCTCCGGTGAGGGGCGAGGCCCCGGGACGAGGTTCCGGGAGGTCGCTCAGGTCAGGGACGAGGCTCGGTGCATCGGTCGGGGCCGGGACGACGGTCCAGCGATGTGACGGCGGCCCGGGGCGCATCGTCCCGAGGCGACGCCGGCGCGACGCCGCCGCACCGCCGGGGGACACCCTCTCCCAGGAAGCGCCTCCGGGCGACGTGCCGGGAGAGAGTCCCTGAGGCGCCGCACCGGTCACCAGCACAAGGACGCGAAACCGGGCCCCCGCCCGGGTTAGCGCCCACCGGCTCGGGTTAGACACCGAGCAGGGCCAAGCTTCCACACGGCACGCGCCGGCCGTACCACCCCAGGGTGGGTGCCGGACCCGGCGCCCATCCGATCCACGACGAAATCCCACGAGGAAAAAGCAATGGCTTCCGTGAACATGGCCGACGTCAAGCGGCTTCGCGAGATCACCGCTGCCGGCATGATGGACTGCAAGAAGGCGCTGGAGGAGTCCGAGGGTGACTTCGACCGCGCCATCGAGCTGCTGCGCCTGAAGGGCGCCAAGGACGTCGGCAAGCGCGAGGCGCGCACCGCCTCCAACGGCCTGGTCGCCCTCAAGCAGGACGGCGACTCCGCCGCCGCGCTGCTCGAGCTCAACTGCGAGACCGACTTCGTCGCCAAGGGCGAGCGCTTCCAGGAGCTGGCCGCCCAGGTCGTCGACCACGTGCTGGCCACCAAGCCGGCCGACGTGGCCACCCTGCTCGAGTCCTCCTTCGGCGGCAAGACCGTCAAGGAGCACCTGGACGTGGCCAACGCCGCGCTGGGCGAGAAGATCGAGGTCCGCCGCTTCGCGGTGCTGGAGGGCGGCTACATCGGCGCCTACATGCACCGCACCGACCCGGCCCTGCCGCCGGCCGTCGGCGTGCTCGTGCAGCTCGACAAGCCGAACGCCGAGGTCGCCAAGGACATCGCCCAGCACGCCGCGGCGATGGCCCCGCAGTACCTGAGCCCCGCCTCCGTGCCCGCCGAGGTCGTCGAGAAGGAGCGCAAGCTCTTCGAGGAGATGACCCGCGAGGAGGGCAAGCCCGAGGCCGCCATCGGCAAGATCGTCGAGGGCCGCGTCAACGGCTGGTACAAGGACTTCACGCTGCTCCAGCAGGCGTTCGTCAAGGACAACAAGAAGAGCGTGGCGAAGTACGCCGAGGAGAACGGCGCCGAGGTGCTCTCGTTCGTCCGCTTCAAGGTCGGTCAGGCTTAGGCTTGAGCGAACCCTCAGCTCACCGAAACTTCTAAGAAGGAGGCCGCCGCCGTGCAGGACAATCAGGAGCCAGCCACGCCGGCGGCTTCCTCGCGTCCGGGTTCGTCCCAGAGCCCGCTGCGCTGGAAGCGGGTGATGCTGAAGCTGTCGGGTGAGGCGTTCGCCGGCGGTGACCCGCTGGGGATCGACCCGCTCGTGGTCGACCACCTGGCCGACTCGATCGCCGAGGCCGTCCGCGAGGGCGTGCAGGTCGCGGTCGTGGTCGGCGGTGGCAACATGTTCCGCGGGGCCGCCCTGTCGGAACAGGGCATCGACCGGGCCCGCGCCGACTACATGGGCATGCTGGGCACGGTCATCAACTGCCTGGCGTTGCAGGACTTCCTGGAACGGCGCGGCGTGGAGACGCGGGTGCAGACGGCCATCACCATGCAGCAGGTGGCCGAGCCGTTCCTGCCGCGCCGGGCGATCAGGCACCTGGAGAAGGGCCGCGTGGTGATCTTCGGGGCGGGGCTCGGCTCGCCGTTCTTCTCCACCGACACCGCCGCGTCGCAGCGCGCCCTGGAGATCGGCGCCGAGGCGCTGCTCAAGGGCACCCAGGTCGACGGCGTCTACGACTCCGACCCGCGCAAGAACCCGGACGCGGTGCGGTTCGACCACCTCGACTACGGCGAGGTGCTGATCCGGGACCTGCAGGTCATGGACGCGACCGCGATCAGCCTGTGCAAGGACAACGACCTCCCGATCGTGGTCTTCGATCTCATGGGTGAGGGCAACATCCTGCGAGCGGTCCGCGGTGAGAAAATCGGCACGCTGGTGAGTCCCGCAGGCAAGTGAGCGAGCGAGCCCGATCCGCCAGCTAGAAGACAGGGAGCCGCTGTGATCGACGAAACCCTCCTCGAAGCCGAGGAGAAGATGGACAAGGCCGTGTCGGTCGCGAAGGAGGACTTCGCGGCCATCCGCACGGGCCGTGTCACGCCCTCGATGTTCAACAAGATCAGTGCCGAGTACTACGGCTCGCCGACCCCGATCCAGCAGTTGGCCTCGTTCCACGTGCCCGAGGCCCGCATGGTCATCATCCAGCCCTACGACAAGGGCTCGATGGCCGCGATCGAGAAGGCGATCCGCGACTCCGACCTCGGCGTCAACCCGAGCAACGACGGCCAGCTGATCCGTGTGTCGTTCCCCGAGCTGTCGGAGGAGCGCCGCAAGGAGTACATCAAGGTGGCCCGTAACAAGGGCGAGCACGCCAAGGTGTCGGTGCGCAACATCCGTCGCTCCGCCAAGGAGACCCTTGACAAGATGATCAAGGATGGCGAGGCGGGCGAGGACGAGGTGCGGCGCGCCGAGAAGGAGCTCGACGACGTGACGCAGAAGCACGTCGCGAAGATCGACGAGCTGCTCAAGCACAAGGAAGCCGAGCTGCTCGAGGTCTGAGCGGCGCCCGCCGCACGGCCCTCGCCCGATGGCGGGGGCCGTGGCTTATGGAGAGTCTCTGTGGAAGAACGTACGGCTGGCGGCAGCCCGAGCGGCGGCGGCCGTACGGGACGCAACCTGCCCGCCGCGATCGCGGTGGGCGTGGGGCTGGGCGCGCTCGTCATCGCCTCCCTCTACACGGTCAAGGAGCTCTTCCTGGTCGTGGTCGTGGCGGCCGTGGGTGTCGGCGTGGTCGAGATGACACAGGCGTTCGCGTCCCGCGGCATCCGGGTGCCCGTCGTGCCGGTGCTGGTGTCGATGGCCGCCATGCAGGCCGGGGCGTACTGGGGCGGGCCGGTCTGGCTGCTCGGCGTGTTCGTGGTGTCGGTGTTCGTCCTGCTGATCTGGCGCATGTTCACGGGCGACGAGGGCGAGGGCGGGCGCACCGCCGGGTACGTCCGTGACGCGACGGGCTCCGTCTTCCTGCTCGTCTACCCGCCGCTGCTGGCGGGCTTCGTGGCGCTGCTGCTGGCGCCGGGCGACGGCCGCGACCGGGTGATCGTGTTCATCGCGGTGACCGTGGCCAGCGACATCGGCGGCTACGTCGCGGGTGTGCTGTTCGGCAAGCACCAGCTGACCGTCATCAGCCCGAAGAAGACCTGGGAGGGCCTGGCCGGGTCGGTGGTGGCCTGCACGGTGGTCGGGGCGTGGCTGGTGACCTGGCTGTTCGACGGGCGGCTCTGGCAGGGAGCGCTGATCGGCGCGCTGGCCGCGCTGCTGGCGACCGTGGGCGACCTGATCGAGTCGATGATCAAGCGGGATCTCGGCATCAAGGACCTCGGCACCATCCTGCCGGGCCACGGCGGCCTCATGGACCGGCTCGACTCGCTGGTGACCACGCTGGTGCCGGTGTGGCTGCTAATGACGGTGTTCTTCTAGCTCCTCGGCCGTGATGGGCGTGAGCCAGAGCCAGCGCACCGCCTCACCTCCGAACGTGAATCCCGACAAGTCGGGCATGTCGGGGGGATCGGCGAGCATGAGCACTCCCGCGTACCGCGGTCCCAGCGGGAACGTGGCCGGCTCGTGGTACCACTTCGCGGTGTGCCCGTGGCCGAGCCAGGTGACCGAGTGCCAGGGGTACTGCGCCAGCCAGACGAGCAGCAGCGCCGCCTCACGCGGGTCGTCGCGGGTGGCCACGGCCAGCTCGATCCGGGCGTACGCGTCGGGCTGGTCGATCCACTGCTCGACCGTGGGCATGCGCTGGCAGCTCATGCCGACCGTGGACAACACGCTGAACGGCCGGCCCTCGCGCGGCGGACGCTCGGTGATGCCGACGGTCGGCAGCCGGTCGCCGCTCGCGTCCCAGTAGCGCCCGGCCCGCCCCAGCACCGCGTCGATGTGGCCCATCGCGAACTGCTGGAACGACGGCCACGACCCCTCCGCGTGGCGCCACACCCAGTAGGAGCGGGCGTTGGAGATGCGCGGCGCCAGACCCTCCAGCGCCTCCGACAGCGCCCACGCGAACGGCGACTCGCCCACGGCGTCGCGCGCGTAGCCGGGCATGCCCCTGCTCATGTCGGCCCAGCCCGGGATGACGGCCAGCAGGTCGTCGTCCTCGTAGAGGGCCACGCCGTCCCCCTCCTCGAACCACAGGACGGTCAGCCTGCCGAGCGGGCCGCGCCCGGCGGGGTGCGTCGTGCCGGGCCTGGGCATCAGCGGCGGCCGGCCGGAGTTGACGCGGGCCAGGTCGACGACCGGTGGGGCGGCGCGGTGGTTGGCCAGCCACACCGCGCCGTGCACGGTGCCGTCGGGCGCGCGCAGGTAGGCCACCGAGGCGTCCTCGTCGCGCTCGACCACGAGCTCGCGGCTGCCGTACGGGTTGACGGCGGTGAGGACGACCTCGGCCCGCCCCTCGCCAGACGCCGACCGGAAAATCGTCATACGAGATGACTGTAGATCGGCGGAGGACCCCTGTGCGAGCGGTACCGCGACCGGGAGCTCCCCCCCCGGCGCACCGCGCCGGAACAGATGCCCCCGGAATGACGCCTTCGCGCCGAGCGTTCACTACCCTGGTCGGTAACCCCCTCTAGCAGAAGGCAGTCCCGTGTCCCAGCAGCCAGGTCAGCTCACGTTCGTCGCGCCGCGCAGGGCCAAGCCCGCCCGGCACCTGGCCGACCTGTCCATGGCGGACCGGCGGGCGGCGGTGACCGAGCTCGGGGAGAAGGCGTTCCGCGCCGACCAGCTGTCGCGCCACTACTTCGAGCGCCTCACCGCCGACGTGGACGCGATGACGGACCTGCCGGCGGCCTCACGCGACAAGCTGTCGACGCTGCTGCCGTCGCTGCTCACCCCGGTCAAGGAGCTGACGACCGACGCCGGCACGACCCGCAAGACGCTGTGGCGGCTGTTCGACGGGGCGCTGGTGGAGTCGGTCCTCATGCGCTACCCCGACCGGGTCACGATGTGCGTGTCGTCACAGGCCGGCTGCGGCATGAACTGCCCGTTCTGCGCCACCGGCCAGGCCGGGCTGACCCGCAACATGTCGACCGCCGAGATCGTCGAGCAGGTCGTGTCGGGCGCGCGGGCGCTTGCGGCGGGCGAGGTGCCGGGCGGGCCGGGCCGGGTCAGCAACGTGGTCTTCATGGGCATGGGCGAGCCGCTGGCCAACTACAAGCAGGTGATCGGCGCGGTGCGCCGCCTGGTGGAGCCGGCGCCGCACGGGCTCGGCATCTCGGCGCGCGGGGTCACGGTGTCCACGGTCGGCCTGGTGCCGGCGATCGGCAAGCTGGCCGAGGAGGGGCTGCCGGTGACGCTCGCGCTGTCGCTGCACGCGCCGGACGACGAGCTGCGCGACACGCTGGTGCCGATCAACACGCGGTGGAAGGTCGCCGAGGTGCTCGACGCGGCGTGGGCGTACGCGGCCAGGACGAAGCGGCGGGTGTCGATCGAGTACGCGCTGATCAAGGACATCAACGACCAGGAATGGCGGGCCGACCTGCTCGGCAAGCTGGTGCGCAACAAGCTGGTGCACGTCAATCTGATCCCGCTCAACCCGACGCCGGGCTCGAAGTGGACGGCCTCGCGTCCGGAGGACGAGCGGGCGTTCGTGCGCCGGCTGCAGTTCCACGGGGTGCCGGTGACGGTCCGCGACACGCGCGGGCGCGAGATCGACGGCGCCTGCGGCCAGCTCGCCGCCGCGGACGCCTGAGTCACCCATCCTTCACGGCAAGGCCAGGCAGCCCCCACCCGCCGCACAGGGCTGAGGACCTCCAGGAAGACGCCCGCTGAGCCCGCACGGGGCCGGCCGCCGTTACGCGCGCACCGCCGGCCGGGGACCACTCACCGGCTGGACCGGAGCCGTCAAGGTCTCGTGCGTCGCAGGTACCCGTACACGCCCAGCCCCACGAGGCACCACGCGAGCGAGATGGCGCCCAGCCCCGGCAGCTCGGCCACCAGCCGCCCCGCCGCCGCGGCCTTCATCCAGGCCGCCACCGGCACCGTCAGCCAGTACGCGGGAGAGACGCTGAGCACGAGCATCACCAGGAACCCGCCCACGAGCCCCATGGCCGAGAACGCCGGTGACGGCACGACGGCCCGGCTGGTGAGAGCGCCGAGCGCGACCCCGGCCAGGGCGGCGAGGGCGTGGACCACCGCGCCGGCGATGGAGACGCCGGGCGGAGGAGCGGCGGACAGGCCGAGCGCCAGCCCGCAGCCCAGGGCCAGTGTCGCGAACGCGCCGCACGCGACCAGGGCCGCCAGCAGCCCGGCGGCCGTCTCGCGCCCGCGCCCGCCCGCGGCGGTGGCGGAGATGGCGCGCTGCTCGTCGGGCTCGGTGTCGAGCAGGCTCCGCGCCGCCCAGGCCAGGAACGGGATGATCAGCACGGCCCCGTCCGTCAACGCGGCCGCCTCGGAGCCGCGGGGCGCGCGGCTGGCGTAGACGATCGAGAGCGTGATGATGACGGGCAGCAGGGCCTGGTAGACGCGGTGGGAGCGCACGTAGGCGGCGAGGCGGAAGACCACCAGGGCAGTCACGGGGCCTCCTCGCCGGTGAGGGCGCGGGCCCGGTAGCCGTCGTCGCGGGTCCGGCGCAGGAACGCCTCCAGGTCGCGGGCCGGCACGCTCACCTCGACGGTCACCGTCTTCTCCTCGTCCACGTTCCAGGGGGCGGCGTCGGGGGAGGGCACGGGCGGCGGGCCGGCGTGCTCGCTCAGGTGGCCGTCGCGTAACGACCAGAGGCGCAGCCCGGCCAGCGTGCGCAGTCCGCCCTGGTGGTCGCTCGCCACGACGATGCCGTCCCGCGCGGCCACCTCCGTGACGATGCCCGGCAGCGCGTCGCGGGTGTCCAGGTCCAGGCCCGCGAACGGCTCGTCCAGCACCAGCAGCCCGGGCTCGGCCATGAGCGCCTGCACCAGGCCGACCTTGTGCGCCGTGCCCTTCGACAGCTCGCCCAGCCGCGCGCCCGCGAACCGGGCCAGGCCGAGGCGCTCGGCCCAGGGCTCCCAGCGGGCGCCGCCGCGCACGCGCGCCATGTGGCCCAGGTAGCCGGCCACGGTGAACGGCTGACCGGTGGGGAAGCGGTCGGGGACGTACCCGACGACGCCGGGCCGTCCGGTGACGGTCCCGGAGGTGGGCCGGGTGAGACCGGCCAGCAGGCGCAGCAGCGTCGACTTGCCCGCGCCGTTGGGGCCGCTGAGCTCGACCACGTCACCGGGAGCGAGGCGGGCGTCCGCGGCCTCGATGACGTAACGGTCGCGTCTCCGGTAGCGGAATGACACCTGAGCGAGCCACATGGTGCTGTAACGGTATAAGGCGGCTCGCATCATCGGGATAAAGAACCCCACAATAGAGATCGAAACCCCTCAGCAGCTTCCGGGAGGAGTGGGCTTGAACCGCTTTCCGCGCGTCATGGGCATGCGTTCCGGATATGACCCGGCCGAGGTCGACGCCCTGATCGGGCGCATCGAGTCGGCGCTGGGCCGGGGAGCGGGTGAGGCGGAGCCCGTGACCGCCGACGACGTTCGCCGGGCCACCTTCCGCCCCAGGCGCGGCGGCTACCACGAGACGGCCGTGGACTTCGCCCTGGAGGCGTTCGTCGTGGCGCTGGAGACACAGGCCAGGAGCCCCGTCAGGCTGGCGGCCATGGCGGAGCCGACCGGGGAGATGCTGCGCGAGGAGTGGTTCGAGACACAGGCGGCGCGGGTGGAGCGGGTGGCGTTCCGGCCCGGCCGGATGGGAACCGGCTACAACGAGGACGAGGTGGACGCGTTCCTCGACCGGATCGTGGCCACGCTGCGCGGCACCACCGAGTACCCGGTGACGGCCAAGGAGGTGCGGGAGGCGAAGTTCTCGACCGTGCTGCTGAGGTCGGGCTACCTCATCTCGGACGTGGACGCCTTCCTGGCGGGCATCTCCGACGTGCTGGAGCAGCGCGGGTGACCCTGCGGCCGGTCAGAGCAGGGTGACCAGGCCGCGCAGGTCCGGCAGGACGTCCTGCGGCACCGACGGGTCGGCGGGCCGATCACCCTGCCGGTTGATCCACACGCGGCGCAGCCCCAGCCGGTGCGCCGGCACCATGTCGTGGACGTAGCTCTGCGCCACGTGCACCCACCGCTCGGGGTCGAACGAGTCCCTGAACATGGTGAAAGGCGCGAGGTCCGGCTTGTAGGCGCCGGCGTCCTCGGAGGTCACGACCGCGTCGAACGGCACGGGCAGCCGCCGCCGGGTCCCGGCGATCAGGTCGCGGTCGCAGTTGGTCAGCAGCGCGATCCGCCAGCCGGCCTCCCGCAGCCGGGCCAGCTCGGCGCCGACGTCGGGGAAGACGGGCCAGTAGGGGAGCGTGGCGGCCAGGATCCCGGCGTCGTCGGGCCGCAGCTCGACACTCTCCTCGGCGCAGGCGCGGCGCAGCGCCTCGGCCAGCACCTCGCGGTAGCGCAGGCCCGGAGACTCCTCCTGGACCGCTTGCTCGTGCGGGATGTAGGCGTCGAGCAGCCGCTCGCCGTGTCCGGGCGCGACCAGCTCGGCGCTGGTCGCGATGCCGTGCCGCCAGTCCACCAGCGTGCCGAAACAGTCGAACGTCACCCATCGCATGGTGACCATCATGGCCCGTCTCTGGCCGGTTCGGGCAGACTCAGCCCGTCTCGGGCCGTCTTGGGCCGTCTCAGGCCGGTTCGGCCGGCCGGGCGGGGGCCGGAGCGGGCGGCGGAGCCGGAGGTGGAGCCGGGGGCAGCTCGTGCGCGGCGTCGTGGGCGCGGTCGTGCAGGAGGGCCACGATCACCGACGCGACCGGCGCGGCGAGGAACGCGCCGGTGATCCCGCCGACCAGACTGCCCACCGCGATGGCGATCAGGATGACCGGGGCCGGCAGGTCGAGCGCCCGGCCGTAGATCTGCGGCGCCAGCACGTGCCCTTCCAGCTGCTGCACGAGCACGGTCACCGCGACGACGATCAGCGCCACCAGCCAGCCCTTGGCCACGAACGCGACCACCGCGGCCAGCAGCCCCGCCACGAACGCCCCCACCACCGGCAGGAACGCCCCGACGAACGTCAGCACCGCGAGCGGCAGCGCGATGGGCACGCCCAGGATCCACAGCGCGAGCCCGATGAAGAACCCGTCCACCAGCCCCACCAGGGCGACGCCCCGGATGTAGCGGCCGACGATGCCGTAGATCAGCTCACCGGCCCGGTCGGCGCGCGGGCGGGCCTGGACGGGCAGCAGCTCGACCAGCCACCGCCACAGGTGGTCGCCGCCGTGGAGGAAGTAGATGGCCAGGACGACGGCCACCACGGCGCCGACGACGATCTCCCCCGCCGTCCGCACGCCCGTGAGCGCCCCGCTCGCGATCTGCCGCCCCTGCGTGGACAGGTAGTCCCCGGCCCGTGCGGTCAGGGACCCGCCGTTGAGGCCGAGCCGGGAGGCCAGGCCGTTCAGGTCGTTGACGGCCTTGCCGACGCTGTCGTGCAGCTCCGCGACGCTGGCCACGGTGGGCGGCACGACGAGCGCCACGAACGCCCCGGCGAGCAGGAAGCCGCCGAGGAAGACCACCGTGGTGGCCAGCGCCCGGTTCAGGCCGCGCCGCCGCAGCCACTCGGCCGGCGGGTGCAGCAGCGCGGTCAGGAGGAGGCCGACGACGATCGAGATGGCCACGGTACGCAGGACGGAGAACACGTAGAGCCCCACCGCGATGAGCGCGATCCATCCCAGCGCGCGCCACGCCCTCATGTCCGGCTCCCGGCCATCCCCGCCTCCCGACGTCGTGCTCGGTACAGAGGCGTTCCCCGGATCTCTCCGGGCAACCACTCAGTCCAGGGGCGCCAGGTGCTGCCGCTGCTCCTTCTTGCCCGACTCGTACGCCTGCCGCGCCTGCTCGCCCGCGGCCGTCGTGGTGACCTCCGCCACCGGCACGTCCCACCATGCCTCCGACGAGGGCGCCTGGCCGAGCGGGTCGGTGCGGACGTACACGACCGTGGTGGCCGTGGCCGCACGCGCCTCCTTCAGCGCCTCGCGCAGCCCTTCCACCGATTCGGCGCGCAGGACGGTGGCGCCCAGGCTGGCGGCGTTGGCGGCCAGGTCCACCGGCAGCGGCCCGCCGTCGTAGCGGCCGGCGCCCCGGTAGGCGTACGACGTGCCGAGCCGCTCGGCGCCGACGCTCTCCGACAGGGCGCCGATCGAGGCGAAGCCGGAGTTGTCGACCAGGACCACGACCAGCTTGATCCCCTCGGCCACGGCCGTGACGAGCTCCTGGGCCATCATGAGGTAGGAGCCGTCGCCCACCAGGACGAACACCTCCCGCTCGGGCGCCGCCAGCTTGACCCCGAGGCCGCCGGCGATCTCGTAGCCCATGCAGGAGTAGCCGTACTCGACGTGGTAGGAGCCGGGGCCGCTGGGCCGCCAGAGCTTGTGCAGGTCGCCCGGCATGGAGCCGGCCGCGCACACCACCACCCCGTCGTCGCCCGCGGCTGCGTTGACCGCGCCGAGCACGGCGCCCTGCGGCAGCGGTGAGCCGTCCTGCCCGTAGGCGGCGTCCACCGTGGCGTCCCAGGCGCGGATCAGCGCGGCGGCCCGCTCGCGGTACGCGGCGCCGGTGTCCCGGCCGGCCAGCGCCTCGCCCAGGTCGGCCAGGCCCTCGCGGGCGTCGCCCACGAGCTGCAGCCCGGACAGCTTGGCCGCGTCGAAGGCGGTGACGTTGAGGTTCACGAAGCGCGTGCCGGCCCCGAACAGGGAGCGGGAGGCCGTGGTGAAGTCGCTGTAGCGGGTGCCGACGCCGATGACCAGGTCGGCCTCGCGGGCCAGTGTGTTGGCGGCCGTCGTGCCGGTCGCGCCGACCGCGCCCAGCGCCAGCGGGTGACCGTGCGGCAGGGCGCCCTTGCCGGCCTGCGTCTCGGCCACCGGGATGCCGTGGGCCTCGGCGAACTCGCGCAGCCGCTCGGCGGCCTCGCTGTAGAGGACGCCGCCGCCGGCGATGATGACCGGCCGGGCTGCCGACCTGACCAGCTCGACGGCCCTGGCCACGGCGGCCCGCTCCGGACGCTGCCGGGGGATGTGCCAGACGCGCCGCTCGAACAGCTCGTCCGGCCAGTCGTACGCCTCCGCCTGGACGTCCTGCGGCAGCGCGAGCGTCACCGCGCCGGTCTCGGCCGGGTCGGTGAGCACCCGCGTGGCCGCGAGCAGCGCCGAGGGCAGCTGCTCGGGCCGGTTGACGCGGTCCCAGAAGCGGGAGACGGGCCGGAAGCAGTCGTTGACCGACACGTCGTACGAGCGCGGGTCCTCCAGCTCCTGGAGCACCGGGTTGGCCACGCGGGTGGAGAACACGTCGCCGGGCAGCAGCAGCACGGGCAGCCGGTTGATGGTGGCGCCCGCCGCGCCCGTGATCATGTTGGTCGCGCCGGGGCCGATGGAGGTGGTGCAGGCCAGCGTGGACAGGCGGTTGGCGGCCCGGGCGTAGGCGGCGGCCGTGTGGACCATCGCCTGCTCGTTGCGGCTGAGCCGGTAGGGCAGGTCCTCCTCCGAGGTGGCCAGGGCCTGGCCGAGCCCGGCGACGTTGCCGTGACCGAAGATGCCGAGGCAGCCGCCGAACAGCCGGTGCTCGGCGCCGTCGCGCTCGGTCCACTGGGCGGCCAGGAAGCGCACGACCGCCTGGGCGACGGTCAGGCGCGTCATCGCCCGCCCCCGAACGGCAGGCGCGGGTCGACGGCCTGGTCCTGCCAGGTGGCGCGGATCCAGGCGTGCCGGGGGTCGTCGCAGAAGGCCATGGTCCGCTCCTCGGCCGGTCCGGCCAGTACGTTCAGGTAGTACATGTCGTAGCCGGGCGCCGCCATCGACGGGCCGTGGTAGCCGTAGGGCACGAGCACCACGTCACCGGAGGACACTTCGGCGAGGGTGTCGACGCGGCCCCGCTCGGAGGAGTAGACCCGCTGGTAGCCCTGGCCCTCGCCGGCCACCTCGAAGTAGTACACCTCCTCCAGCACGGCCTCGCCCGCGCCGGGCGTGTCGTGCTTGTGCGGAGGATAGGACGACCAGTTGCCGCCCGGGGTGAGCACCTCGACGGCCACCAGCTTGTCGCAGTCGAAGACGCCGGGGGCGCCGAAGTTGTTGACCTGGCGGCTGGCCTGGCCGGCGCCGCGCAGCTCCACCGGCACCTGCGAGGCGGGCACGTACCGGGGCTCCAGCGCGCGGCCGGCGCGGGCGGACGGCAGGGCGATCCGGCCCCGTCCCTCCAGCGTCACCTCCGAGGAGATCGGCAGGTAGGCGAAGTCGGAGGGGCCGTGGAAGACCGACTCCCGCCCTTCCAGCCGCCACACGACCTCGGCCGAGCCGGAGGGGGCGCACCGCACGGTGCAGGAGCCCGCCAGCGGCAGGACGATCATCTCCTCCCCGCCCGTGGCGAACGACACCGGCTCGTCCCCCAGCTCCACCACCCGCAGCCCTGAGTACGTCCAGCCGGCCACGTCCGGGGTGATCTCCACCGACCAGGGCCCGTTGGCGGCCTTGCCGTACGGAAGGTATGTCATCAGCCAACCTCTCGAATCAGCGCGGCCGCACCGTCCACGGCCGTGGCGACGTCGTCGTCCGGAGGGTAGAGCAGGGCGCGGCCGATCACGAGACCGCGCACGCCGGGCAGCCGCAGCGCGCGCCCCCAGTCGGCGTAGGCGGCGTCCATGTCGGGCGGGTCGCCGCCGAGCAGCAGCGCGGGAAGCGTGGTGGCCGCCATGACCCGCTCCATCTCCGCGACTGCGGGGATCTTCAGCCAGGTGTAGGCGGAGGTGACGCCGAGCGCCTGGGCGACGCTGATCGACCGGATCACCGCGTCGGGCGACAGGTCGTTGCGCAGCGGCCCGCCGCCGGAGCGGCTCGACCAGAACGGCTCGACCATGGCGACGAGCTGCCGCCGGGCCAGGTCGGTGATGGCGTGGGCGCACGACTCCAGCGTGGACACGGTCGCGTGGTCGTCGGGGTCGATGCGGCACAGCATCTTGCCGCCGTCGAGCCGCATGGCGTCGATGGAGGCGGCGTCGTAGCCGGTGAACCGGTCGTCTGCCTCGAACACCGATCCCTGGAGGCCGCCCCGGTTCATCGAGCCGAAGGCCAGCTTGCCTTCCAGGCCTCCCAGCAGGAGCAGGTCCTCCAGCACGTCGGGGGAGGCGAGGATGCCGTCCACGCCGGGCCTGGCCAGGGCCGTGCACAGCCGGTCCAGCAGGTCCGTGCGGCTGGCCATCGCGAGCGGCCGGTCCCGTACGGACAGCGAGCCGCGGGCCGGGTGGTCGGCGGCGATGACGAGCAGCCGCTCGTCCTCGCCGGGCAGCCCGCGCCGGCGTCGCCGTGCCGCTGCCCGCGCGATCTCACCGGGCCGGGTGGAGCGGATGCGGGTGAGCTGCTCGTAGCGGGAGTCGGTGGTGGCAGGGGAGCCGTTGGACACGGCATCGGTGGGCAGGATCACGTCACTCATTGGAGGGCAAGCACCTCGTCCGTGGTCGGCATGGCGTCGGCGCAGGCCAGGCGGGCGGCCACGTAGGCGCCGGCCGCGTTGGCGAAGCGGACGGTCCGCTCCAGCGGCCAGCCCCGGATCAGCCCGAGGCACAGGGCGCCGCCGAAGGCGTCCCCGGCGCCGATGCCGTTGACCACCTCGACCTTGACCGGCTCCACCACGGCCCGCTCGTCCGCGGAGCGGGCCAGCACCCCTTCGGGCCCCATCTTCACCACGGCGACCCGCATCCCGGCGTCGAGCAGCGCCTGTGCCGCGGCCTCGGGGTCGCGCGTGCCGACCGCGTTCTCGACCTCGTCGAGGTTGCCGACGGCCACGTTCGCGTGGGGCAGCATCTCGCGCACGCCCCGCCGGGCCGCCTCGGGCGACTCCCACAGCACGGGCCGGTAGTCGAGGTCGAACACGGTCCACCCGGAGCCGCGGGCGGCCAGCGCCGCGGCGTGGGCGGAGCGGCTCGGCTCCTGGCTCAGGCCGGTGGCGGTGAACCAGAACACCGTGGCCGCGCGGATCGCGTCCAGGTCCAGCGAGTCGGCGCTGATCTGGAGGTCGGGTGGGTGCCCGCCCCGGTAGAAGTAGATCGGGAAGTCATCGGGGGGGAAGATCTCGCAGAACGTGACGGGCGTGGGCGATCCCTCGACCGTGGCCACGAACGTGTCGTCCACGCCGAAGTCACGGATCGCCCGCCGTACGTACGCGCCGAAGGGGTCGGCTCCCGTGGCGGTGATGACCGCGGAGTGCAGGCCGTGCCGGGCCGCCGCCACGGCGACGTTCGTCGGGCTGCCGCCCAGGAACTTGCCGAAGGTCTCGACGCGGTCCAAGCCCACGCCTGTTTGCAGGGGGTAGACGTCGACGCCGCAGCGGCCGATCGTGATCAGGTCGAACAACGCACCTCCAGTGAGAGTCCCACTCCCCAGTATGATCTATTGTCCTGACATACCGATGTCCGTTCAGTGCTGCATTCTGCCAGTCCGAATCCCTACTGGGTAGGTGCCACCCCCGAGATCGTCCGAACCCGGGTCGTCGCCACCGGTCGGCGGGCCGAGGTCCCGAGTACTGTCGACACATCCCTGAAATATATCCAAACCTTTACGTCATCTAGATGTCATGACATATTGGCGTGGGCTCCGTTACGGATGAGTCGGAGGGTTTGCATGGGATTGCGGAGAAGATCGGTGAACGTGGTCGCGGTTCTGGCCGCGTCCGGTCTGGCGCTGACCGCGTGCGGTGGGTCGTCCGGTGACGGTGACGGCGGCACGATAGAGCTGACGATCGCCCAGAACGCCATCGCGGGCGGCAAGAACGCGAGGGCGGCGGACTTCGTCGCCAACTGGGTGGTTCCCAAGTTCGAGGCGGCCCAGAAGGCCAAGGGCAAGGACGTCAAGGTCAAGTTCGTCCCCAGCGGTGTCGACGACGAGCAGTACAAGACCAAGCTCTCCCTGGATCTGAAGTCCGGCAAGGGCGCCGACGTGATCGACATCGACGGCATCTGGGCCGGTGAGTTCGCCGAGGCCGGCTACATCAAGCCGCTGGCCGAGCTGGCCGGGCCCGAGGCGGAGAGCTGGGAGGGCTGGGCCCAGATCCCCGAGTCCGTGCAGGGCCTGGCCACCTTCAACGGCAAGAAGTACGCGTTGCCCGTCGGCACCGACGGTCGCGTGCTCTACTTCAGCAAGCCGCTCTTCCAGAAGGCCGGCCTGCCGGCCGACTGGCAGCCGAAGAGCTGGCAGGAGATCCTCGACGCGGGCGCCAAGCTCAAGACGGCCGGCGTGCCCGTGCCGATCCAGGTCAACGCCGGCACCGCGATGGGCGAGGCCACCACCATGCAGGGCGTGCTGCCGCTGCTGGCCGGGGCGGGCGGCGAGGTCCAGAAGGACGGCAAGTGGGCCGGCGCCGCGCAGCCGGTCAAGGACGTCCTCGGCTTCTACCAGAAGATCTACGGCGGCAGCGGCCTCGGCGACCCCCGGCTCCAGCAGGAGGCCAAGGGCCGCGACAAGTCGTTCCAGCAGTTCGCCCAGGGCAAGATCGGCATCCTGCTGGAGGGCGACTACTTCTGGCGCGGCGTCGTCAACCCCAAGGACGGCGTCGCCAAGATGGCCGACCGCGACCAGAGCGTCGGCTACGCCCTCATCCCCGCCATGGAGCCCGGCAAGGGCATCCGCGGCCAGGACTTCGTCAGCATGTCCGGCGGCGCGCTGCGCACGGTCAACCCGAACAGCAAGCACCCGAAGGAGGCCTTCGAGCTGCTGGCCTTCACGCTGTCGCCCGAGGCGCTGAAGGAGGAGACCAAGGACGGCAACGTGCGCATCACCCCGCGCACCGACGTCAACAAGGAGATCCTGGCCGGCGAGCCGCTGCTGACGTTCATCTCGGAGAAGGTGCTGCCGCTCACGGCCTACCGGCCGCCGGTCGCCGTCTACCCGCAGGTGTCGGTGGCGCTCCAGGAGGCCACCTCGGCGGTGGTCAGCGGCAAGACGCCGGACGAGGCGGCCGCCGAGTACCAGAAGAAGCTCGAAGGAATCGTCGGTGGCGCAGGTAACGTCTCCTCCTGACCTCGCCGGCGCGGCCACGGACTCCACGGCCCGCCGCTACAGCGTCGACGCGGCGGGCCTGGGCCGGTGGCGCGCGGGCGCCTTCGTGGCCCCCGCGCTGCTGCTCATCGCGGTCTTCCTCGTCTTCCCCGCGCTGTGGGTGCTCTATCTCGGGCTGACCGACTACCGGCTGACCGGCGTCGCCGCAGCCGACCCGAAGTTCGTCGGGCTCGACAACTTCCTGTCGGCGATAGGCGACCCGTCGTTCTGGAACTCGACCTGGCTGACCGTCCAGTTCGTGCTCGGCTCGGCGGTGATCGGCCAGGTGGGGCTCGGGTTCGCGATCGCCTGGCTGCTGCGCGACAGGCGCGGGCCGCTCAAGCGGATCGTCGAGGGCCTGGTCATCCTGGCCTGGATCCTGCCGAGCGCCGTCGTGTCGTTCCTGTGGGTGGCCCTGCTCGACGCCGACGGCGGCACGCTGAACGCGCTGCTCGCCACCGGCGACTACGCCTGGCTGCTCGAACACCCGATGCTGTCCATCGTCATCTTCAACACCTGGCGCGGCACCGCGTTCTCGATGATGCTGTACGGCGCCGCCCTCGGGAACGTGCCGCCCTCGCACCTGGAGAGCGCCCGCCTGGCCGGAGCCTCCGGCTGGCAGCAGCTCAGGGACGTGGTCTTCCCCCACATCAAGGGGCACATCCTCACCAACCTGCTGCTGATCAGCCTCTGGACGTTCAACGACTTCACCCCGTTCATGATCACCGCGGGTGGTCCCGAGGGGAAGAGCGAGGTGCTGGCCGTCCACGTCTACAAGGTCGCCCTGCAGGGCGGCCAGCTCGGCTACGGCGCCGCGGTCTCCACGGCCATCCTGCTGATCAACCTGGTCGTGGCGGTGTTCTATCTGCGCCTGCTCAGGAGCAAGAGATGACACGCTTCGTGCTGGGCCGGATCGGCTTCTACACGCTGACCGCGGTGCTGCTCGCCTTCTTCACCATCCCGCTGCTGTGGCTGGCGTCGGCGCCGCTGACCAGTGATCCCACCTACGAGGTCCGCATGCCGGACTTCACCTTCGACAACTTCCAGGCCATCCTGGAGCACCCGTACGCGCTGCCGTCGCTGTACAACTCGCTGCTGCTGTCCGTCGGCACGGCCCTGCTCGTGGTCCTGCTGTCGGCGCTGGCCGCCTACGCGCTCAGCCGCGTGCGCCTGCCCGGCCGCGACGCGCTGCTCTACGCGCTGCTGCTGCTCTCGTCGATCATCACGGGCACGGCCGCGATGGTGCCGCTGTTCCAGCTCGCCGTCGAGCTCGGCCTCATCGACTCGCAGCTCGGGCTGATCCTCATCCTGACCGGCGGCCTGCTGCCCGCGGCGATCTTCATGCTCAAGGACTTCATGGACTCCACGCCGAAGTCGTACGAGGAGTCGGCGCGGGTCTTCGGCGCCTCGCCGCTGCAGATCGTCGCGCACGTGGTCGTACCCCTGGTACGGCCCGGCCTGGCGACGATCGCGGTGTGGGCCGTGGCCAACGTCTGGGGCAACTTCCTCATGCCGTACCTGCTGCTCAGCGACGTGGAGAAGCAGCCGGCGGCGGTCATCATGTACACGCTCTACACCGAGGGCGGCCAGGCGAACCTGCGGCTGTTGTCCACGTTCGGACTGCTCTACTCGGTGCCCGTGGTGCTCATGTACCTGTTCGTCAGCAAGAAGTACGGCTTCCGCTTCCACGGAGGGATCAAGCGGTAATGGCGGCAATCGAACTGCGAGGGCTGACCAAGGTCTACCCCGGCGGCGTCAAGGCGCTCGACTCGCTGGACCTGGTCATCCCCGACGGCGAGTTCTTCGCGCTGCTCGGCCCCTCCGGGTGCGGCAAGACCACCCTGCTGCGCACGATCGCCGGGCTGGAGACCGCCACCGGCGGCTCGGTCGTCATCGGCGAGCGCGACGTGACCTCCGTGCAGCCGGGCGCCCGGGACATCGCCATGGTCTTCCAGGACTACGCGCTGTTCCCGCACATGGACGTCACCGACAACGTCGCCTACCCGCTGCGCATCAAGAAGGTCCCCAAGGCCGAGCGCCACCGCAGGGCCGGCGAGGTCGCGGCCCGGCTGGGCCTGGAGCGCCTGATGGACCGGCGGCCCGGCCAGCTCTCCGGCGGCCAGCAGCAGCGCGTCGCGCTGGCCCGCGTCATGGCGACCCAGGCGCAGGCGTTCCTGTTCGACGAGCCGCTGTCGAACCTGGACGCCCGGCTGCGCCTGGAGGCCCGCACGTTCCTGAAGAAGCTCCAGCGCGAGCTGGGCGTCACCACCGTCTTCGTCACCCACGACCAGGCCGAGGCGCTGGCCATGGCCGACCGGATGGCCGTGATGGAGGCGGGCGTGATCCGGCAGATCGGCACCCCGGCCGAGGTGTTCCAGCGGCCCGCCAACACGTTCGTCGCCTCCTTCATCGGCTCCACCCCCATGAACCTGCTCGACGCCGTCGTCCGCGGTGACACGCTGGAGGTGGCCGGCCGCACCGTGCCCGTGCCGACCTCGGCCGCCGGGCTGCTGGCCGACGGCGAGAAGGTCGTCTACGGCGTACGGCCCGAGTACAACGCCTACGCGGCCAAGCCCGCGGACGGGTCGTCGGAGGGCTCGCTGGCCGGGAAGGTGGTGATCGTGGAGAACCTCGGCGCCTCCCACCTGGTGACCCTCGACGTCAACGACGTCACCGTGCAGGCCGTCGTGCCCGAGGGCAGCGAGCCGGCCGTCGGCGACGAGGGCTTCGCCGTGCCGCGCCGCGACCGGGCGCTGGTCTACCGCGACGGGGAGCTGGTGGGATGAGCGTGATCCGGGGGCGCTGGACCCTCGACGACCGGCTGGAGAGCATGCTCCGGGAGGTGCCGTTCGAGGTGCCGGCCGGGGCCGCGGGGGTGACCGTACGGCTGTCCTACGACCGGTCCCGGGGGGTGCTCGACCTCGGCAGCGGCAGCCCGCGAGGGTTCCGCGGCTGGTCGGGCGGCGCCCGGGACACGTACACGATCACGGAGGAGTGGGCGACGCCCGGCTACCTGCCCGGCCCCGTGGAGCCCGGCCCGTGGACGGTGTGGCTGCGGCTGCACCGCGTCCCTCCCGAGGGCCTGGACTACACGCTGGAGATCACCGTCGCCGACGCGGCGCCGCCCGCCCCGGTCACGGCCGAGCCGCCCGTCGCCGAGCGCCCGCCACGCCGCGACATCCCCGCCGTGGACGGCCTGCGCTGGTACGCCGGAGACTTCCACTCCCACACCGTCCACAGCGACGGCTCGCTGACCGTAGGCGAGCTGGCCGCGCTGGCCCGCGGTCGGGGACTCGACTTCCTGGCCGTCACCGATCACAACACGGTCAGCCACCACCCCGAGCTGACCTCGGCCGGCCGGGGCATCACGCTGCTGCCCGGCCAGGAGGTCACCACCGACCGCGGCCACGCCAACGTGTTCGGCGACGTCGGCTGGGTCGACTTCCGCGAGCCCGCCGACTCCTGGGCCCGGCACGCCCGCGACCACGGCGGCCTCATGTCGATCAACCACCCGCTCGGCGGCGACTGCGCCTGGCTGCAGCCCCTGGCCGAGCGGCCCCACGTGGCCGAGGTGTGGCACTCCGGCTGGTGGGACCGCCGCTGGGGCGCGCCCCTGGCCTGGGCCGACGCCTGGCGCGACGACCTGGTGGCGATCGGGGCCAGCGACTTCCACCGGCCGGGCGACGACGGCCTGCCCGGCTCGCCCACCACGTGGGTGCTGGCCGAGGACCCGGCCGCCGCGTTCGGCGCCGTGGCCGCCGGCCGCACCGCGATCTCGGCGGGGCCGGGGGAGCCCCTGCTGCTCCGGCTCGGCGACGAACTGCTCGCCCTGGACGCCGACGGCCTCGTCCTGGTCCGCCCCGGCGGCGGCCGGCAGGTCATCCGTGGCGCCCGGACCCTGGTGCCCGCCGGCGAGGGCCGGCACCGGCTGGAAACCTACGAGAACGAGGTGATCGCGCTATGCGAGTGAGCGCCGCCGCCTGGACTGAGGAGCGGCGGGAGCGCAGCGACCAGAGCGACGAGGGAAGGCGGCGGATGTGAGCGAACGAGCAGCCTCACGGAGTGAGGCCATGAACACCGGAATGATCAGTGTCGCCAACGCTCCCGTGAGCTTCGGCGTGTTCGAGCTGGCCACCGAGCCGCCGCCGCTGAGTGCCGGCGAGATGGTCCGCGCGCTGTCCGACGCCGGCTACGAGGGCATCGACCTCGGCCCGCTCGGCTACCTCGGCACCGCCGGAGACATCGCCGACCGGCTCGGCGGGCTCCTGCTCGCCGGCGGCTGGACCGACCTGGCCTACCGCGACGCCGAGGCGTTCCAGAAGAGCCTGGTCACGCTCGACGCCACGCTCGACGTGTTCGCCGCCGCGCCGCCCGCCCCGGCGCACCTCGCGCCCCGGCCGACGCTGGCCTGCTCCGGCTCGCCCGAGCGCTTCGCCCGCCCCGGCGGGAACGCTCCAGGGCTGCCCGCCTCCGAGTGGCCCGCGTACGCCGCCCGCGTCCAGGAGGCGGTCCAGCGCTGCCGCGACCGCGGTCTCGAGCCCGTCTTCCACCATCACCTCGGCACGTACGTCGAGACCCCCGAGGACGTGGAGCGGCTGCTGGAGCTGACCGACGTGCCGCTCTGTCTCGACACCGGCCACCTGCTGCTCGCCGGCGGCGACCCGGTGACGGCGCTGCGCGACTGGGCGGGCCGTGTCGGGCACGTCCACATCAAGGACGGCGACACCGAGATCCTCGCCCAGGCGATCGCCGACGGCGCGGACCTGCGCGAGCTGATGGGCCGCGGCGGGTTCGCCCAGCTCGGCGAGGGCGAGCTGGACCTGCCCGGAGTGGTCCGGGCGCTGGACGACATGGGGTACGAGGGCTGGGTGATCATCGAGCAGGACACCCTGCCCGGCCGCCGCACGGTCGAGCGCAACATCGCCGACCAGGCCGCCAACCGGGAGAAGCTGAGAGAGCTGGGACTGTGACTCTGAAGATCGCGCTGGTCGGATGCGGAGCCGTCACGCAGGCGGTCTACGCGCCGCTGCTGTCGAGGCGCCGCGACCTGTTCGAAGTGACCGCCGTGTGCGACCTGTCGCCCACGCTCGCCGACGCCGTCGGCGACCGCCTGGGCGCCCCCGGCCGCTACACGTCCCTGGCGGACATGCTCGCCGGCGGCGGGTTCGAGGCCGTGGTCATGCTCGCCTCGGGCTCCCACGGCGAGCCGGTACGGCAGGCGCTGGCCGCCGGTCACGCCGTGCTGTGCGAGAAGCCCCTGGCGCTGACCCGGGCGGAGGTGGCCGCACTGCCCGAGGGGCGGCTCATGGTCGGCTACATGAAGCAGTACGACCCCGCCGTGCGGCGGGCCGAGCGGCTGCTGGCCGAGCTGGGCGGGCCCGAGGCCGTCCGGTCCGTCGAGGTGACCGTGCTGCACCCGAGCGCCGGGTCGCAGCTCGCCTTCGCCAACCTCACCCGGGCCGGCGACCTGGACCCCGCGCTGCTCGCCGCGCTGCGCGCCGACGAGGACGCCCTGGTCTCCCGCGCCCTCGGCGAGCAGGCCCCCGAGTCCGTCCGCGCCCTGTACGGCGTGGCCCTCGGCTCCGTCTGCCACGACCTGTCGCTGCTGCGCAGGCTCACCGGCTCCCCGGCCGAGATCTCCCACGTCGAGACCTGGGGCCCCGCCCCCGGCTCCGTGGAGATCGCCGGCACGCTCCCGGTCGCCGGGCGCTTCTCCATCCGCTGGCACTACCTGGAGGACTACCCCGCCTACCGGGAGACGGTCGCCGTCCACCACGACCGGGGCACCCTGGAGCTGGCCTTCCCCGCCCCGTACCTGGTCAACGCGCCCACCACGCTCACCGTCGTCACGCCGGGCGCCGAGCCCGGCGGTGAGGGACGCACCGAGTGGCGGGAGGTGACCGAGGCGTTCGAGACGCAGCTCGCCGCCTTCCACGCCTACGTCACCGAGGGCGAGCCGCCGCTCACCGGCGCGGCCGGCGCCCTGGAGGACATCGTCACGGCCCAGCGGATCGCCGCCCGCTACGCCGTGCAGCACGGACTGCCGATCGGAGGGGAAGCAGCGTGACCGGCTCGAACGACATCGTGGTGGTCCCGCACACGCACTGGGACCGCGAGTGGTACGAGCCCTTCCAGCGCTTCCGGCTGCGGCTGGTGGCCCTGCTGGACGAGGTGCTCGACACCATGGAGCGCGAGCCCGGCTACCACTTCACCCTCGACGGGCAGCTCGCCTGCGTGGACGACTACCTGGAGGTCCGGCCCGAGCAGCGCGACCGCGTGGCGGCGCTGGTCGAGTCGGGGCGGCTCGCCGTCGGGCCGTGGCAGATCCTGCTCGACGAGTTCCTGTGCTCCGGCGAGAACATCATCCGGAACCTGGAGCTCGGCATGGACCGGGCCGACAAGCTCGGCGGCGCCATGCCCGTGGGCTACCTGCCGGACATGTTCGGCCACACCGCGCAGATGCCGCAGATCCTGCGGAAGGCCGGGCTCCTGTACGCCTGCGTCTACCGGGGGGTCCCGTCGTCCGTGGTGACCGACGCGTTCGCCTGGACGGCCCCCGACGGCACCGCGGTACGCACGCAGTACCTGCCCATCGGCGGCTACGGCAACGGCGCCCACCTGTTCGAGGACCCGGAGCGGCTCGCCGAGCGGGCGGCCGTCTTCACCCGCCGCATGCGCGAGTGGCACGGGCCCGAGGGCGCGCTGCTCGCGATGTACGGCACCGACCACTCGGCGCCCGTACGGGGACTGCCCGGCATTGTGGCCGCGATCGGGGCCCGCATGGACACCCTGTCCGGCTACGTCACGGCGTACGGCGACGGCGGCTCCGTCGAGGGCCTGCCCCGCGTCGAGGGCGAGCTGCGCTCCCACGCCCGCGCCAACATCCTGCCCGGCGTCATCTCCGTCCGCGCCCACGTCAAGCAGGCCATGAGCCGCGCCGAGCGCATGGTCGAGCGCTACGCCGAGCCGCTGGCCGCCCTCTGGGGCGACGCGTGGCCCGGCCGGTTCCTCGACATGGCGTGGTGGCGGCTCGTCGACGCCAGCGGCCACGACTCCGTCACCGGCTGCGGCGTGGACGAGACCGCCCAGCAGGTCGCCGCGCGCATCGCCGAGGCCGAGCACCTCGGGCACGCCGTCCGCGACATGGTGACCGCCAAGCTGGCCGCCACGGTCCCCTCCGGCGGGGTGCTCGTCGTCAACCCCACGCCCGTCACCCGGCGCGGCGTCGTCCACCTGGACGTGGCCGGGCACGACCCGCTGGTGGACGCCACGGGCGCCCCCGTGCCCGTCCAGCCGCTGGAGTACGCCCCCACGCTGCTGCTCGACGAGGAGATGGACCCGGCCACGGCGCTGACGTTCGTCCACGGGACCGAGTTGTACGGCCAGCACATCACGGGTTGGTCGGTCGAGGACGGGGTGCTCACCTTCGAGGTGGCGCGGGAGCCGCGCACCGCCTTCAACGTGGCCGAGGTGCGGGACGCGGTCGAGGGCGTGACGCGGGTCCGCATCGTCGCCGAGCCCCGCCGCAAGGTGGCCGCCCTGGTGGAGGTCCCGCCGCTCGGCCACACGAGCCTCCGCCCGGAGCCCCCGGTCGCCGTCCGGGCCGGCTCCAACGGCTTCGCCGTCACCCCGCACACCCCCGAGGCGCCGGACGGCGTACGGATCGACGGCGTGGCGCTCGACAACGGCCTCCTCCGCGTCGAGGTGGCCGAGGACGGAACGCTGTCGCTGACCTCCGCCGGGGGTGTCACGCTCACCGGCGCGGCCCGCGTCGTGGACGGCGGCGACGTCGGCGACAGCTACAACCACGCGCCCCCCGCCCAGGACCGGGTCGTGTCCGCCCCCGAGACCGTCGAGGTCGTCACGGTCTGCTCCGGGCCGCTGGTCGCCGCGCTGGACGTGCGCCGTACGTACCGGTGGCCCGCGGCGGGAGCCGGCATCGAGGGCACGCCCGAGCTGCCCGCGCCCGCCCGGACCGGCGCCACCGAGGAGATCGTCGTGGACACCCGCGTCGAGCTGCGGACCGGCGAGCCGTTCGTCCGTCTGCGGGTGGCGTTCGACAACCGCTGCGACGACCACCGGGTCCGGCTGCACGTGCCGCTGCCCGCCCCGGCGACGGCCTCGCACGCCGAGGGCCAGTTCGCGGTCGTCACCCGCGGCCTGACCGCCGAGGGCGGCTGCGGCGAGGAGCCGCTGCCCACCTTCCCGGCCTCGTCGTGGGTGGCCGCCGGGGGAGTGGCGGCGCTGCTGGAGCACGTCACGGAGTACGAGCTCGTGGACGGCTCCGCCTGGGGCGGCGCGGGACAGGGTGAGGGCACGGAGCTGGCGCTGACCCTGCTCCGCTCCATCGGCTACCTGTCGCGCAACCGCCACGCGCTGCGTCCCGAGCCCGCCGGTCCCCAGCTCCCGACGCCCGCCGCCCAGTCACGCGGGCTGCGCTCGGTCACGCTGGCGCTGATGCCGTACGAGGGGAGCTGGACGGCGGTTCCGCCGGAGGCGGAGCGCTTCCGCCACGACCTGCTCCCGGTGCCCGGCACGGGCGATCCGTCGCTCACGCTGCCCCCGGCAGCCTCTGGCCTGTCGGTCACGGGCGACGGTGTGGTGATGACCTCCCTGCGAATGCGCGACGACTGGAAGGAGCTGCGGGTCGTGGCCCTCACCCCCGGCCGCACGGAGGCGGTGGTGCGGGGCACGTTCACCCGTGCCCGCCACGCCGACCTCCGCGGCCGGCCGGGCGACCCGCTTTCGGTCACGGACGGAGTCCTCCGCCTGCCCCTCCAGCCCTGGGAGATCGCCACGATCCAGACAGGCGACTGAACGTGAAAGAGAGACCACCGACCCAGCGATCGCGCACCGTTACGCTGAGTATGTCACCGTGGCGCTGAAGGGCGATGCCCAGAAGGAAATGGAGCGACTCATGGCCACCCAGACCTACTTCTACCAGGGAGAGTACGCCCGCAGCCTGCTCGCCGAGGGGGAGGCCCGAGGTGAGGCCCGAGGTGAGGCCAAGGCGGTGATAAGGCTGCTCGACTTCCGTGACGTGGCGCTGACCGAGCAGGACCGCGAGCGGATCATGGCGACCACCGACATGGAGGTGCTCTGCAAGTGGATCGAGCGCGCCTCCTATGTGACATCCATGGAGGAACTCCTGGCGTGAGCCCTGGACGGCACCGCCGAGGAGATCTGCGCCTGACCGGCATGGCCGGTCATCTCACTGGTCGTGGAGTCCGAGGCGGCGGGCGGCCTGTGGACGCGCTGAGCGTCGACCCGACGCCCGCGGCGGACTTCCCGGCACACCGGGTGCTGTGCGGCGCCCACGCCGTCGTCGCGGAGAACCTGACCGGGCTCGACCGCGTGCTGGCGGCTCAGGCGGAGGTCAGGGCGGTGGAGGTCTGGCTCATGCCGTTGCGACTGCCTGCGGCCGACGCCGCACCGGTGAGAGCGGTGGGGCGATGGGGACCTTTGTGTCAGAAGGTCAACGGGTGCCCCAGGAGTACGTCTGCTTCCGCAGTTTCAGATAGACGAACGACTCCGTGGCACGGACCGCAGGAATTGCCCGAATTTTACTGAGAATGTCGAGGAGGTGGCCGTCGCCTTCGCACACGACCTCGACGATCACGTCGAAGGAGCCGGCCGTGAGGACGACATAGTCGATCTCCTCGATGGCCGCCAGCTCGTCGGCGACCGATTCCAGGTCGCCCTCGATGTTCACACCGATCATCGCCTGGCGCGGGAACCCCAGGGTGAGCGGGTCGGTCACCGCGACGATCTGCATGACCCCTGAGTCCTGGAGGCGCTGCACCCGCTGGCGGACGGCCGCCTCCGACAGGCCGACGGCCTTGCCGATCGCCGCGTACGGCATGCGCCCGTCGATCTGGAGCTGCTCGATGATCCGCTTGGACAGGTCGTCGAGCGTGAACTGTCCGGGCGCCGTGTCACTGCCGCGGCGTGCGCGTGGCGGGGTCGTCATCGCGAGCGAGTCCTCCTAGCGGCGCGCGTTACGGGCGCGTTCCCGTTCCATTGCCGTCCTGGTGCGACATGTTGTCAGTTCTCGACGCCCTGTCAAGCGAATTCGTAGCAATTTGGTATCTTCGCCACGAAATCCCTTGTCCCTGATGCAACCACTCTGTAAGAGTCGCGGCATCTCAGCCACCTCACCAGGAGGTCATCACCTTGACCACCCGTCTGCAGAACTTCATCAACGGTGAGTTCGTGGACGCCAAGAGCGGCCGATTCTCCGACATCATCGACCCGTGCACCGGCGAGGCCTACGTCCAGGCCCCGATCTCCGGAGCCGAGGACGTCGACGCTGCCTACGCCGCCGCGGCTGCCGCTTTCGAGTCCTGGGGCCGGACCACCCCGGGCGAGCGGGCGAACCTGCTGCTCAAGGTCGCCGACGCGATCGACGCGCGGGCCGACGAGATCAACGAGGCCGAGTGCCGTGACACCGGCAAGCCGCGCGCCCGCATGGCCGAGGACGAGACCCCGGTCGCCGCCGACCACTTCCGGTTCTTCGCGGGCGCCGCGCGCACGCTGGAGGGGCCGACCGCCGGTGAGTTCCTCGCCGACCACACCAGCGTCATCCGGCACGAGCCCATCGGCGTGGTCGGTCAGGTCACGCCGTGGAACTACCCCATGATGATGGCCGTCTGGAAGATCGCTCCCGCGCTGGCCGCCGGCAACACGGTCGTGCTCAAGCCGTCCGACACCACCCCGGCCTCCACGCTGAAGCTGGCCGAGATCCTCGGCGACGTGCTGCCCGCCGGCGTCTTCAACGTCGTCACCGGCGACCGGGAGACCGGCGCGCTGGTCGTCGGCCACCCGACGGCCGCGATGGTCGCCATCACCGGCTCGGTCGGCGCGGGCATGTCGGTGGCGAGGAGCGCCGCCGACGACCTCAAGCGCGTCCACCTGGAGCTCGGCGGCAAGGCGCCCGTCGTGGTCTTCGACGACGTCAAGGACCTGCGCAAGGCCGCCTCGGACATCGCGACCGCCGGCCTCTACAACGCGGGCCAGGACTGCACCGCGGCCTGCCGCGTGCTGGTCCAGGAGAGCGTCCACGACGAGTTCGTGGCCGCGCTCACCGAGGCCGCGGCCGGCACCGTCACGGGTGACCTGTCCGACACGGACGCCCTGTACGGCCCGCTCAACAACGCCGACCAGCTCGCCAAGGTGCAGGGCTTCGTCGAGCGGGTCCCGGCGCACGCCAAGGTGCTGACCGGCGGCCACCGCGTAGGCGACAAGGGCTACTTCTTCGCCCCCACGATCGTCGACGGGCTGCGGCAGGACGACGAGATGGTGCAGAACGAGGTCTTCGGGCCCGTCATCACCGTCCAGACGTTCACCGACGAGGCCGACGCGCTGGCCAAGGCCAACGACGTGAGGTACGGCCTGAGCGGCTCGGTGTGGACCTCGGACCACGGCCGCGCCATGCGCATGTCGAACCGTCTGGACTTCGGCGTGGTGTGGGTCAACACGCACATCCCGTTCGTGTCGGAGATGCCGCACGGCGGCTTCAAGCACTCCGGCTACGGCAAGGACCTCTCGGTGTTCGGTCTGCATGACTACACGAGGGTCAAGCACGTCATGCACTACATCGGCGAATAAGCACGACAAGGACAGATCCGGAACATGGCCGAGCTGAACGCGATCGAACTCGACGGCGTCGTCAAGGAGTACCTCTCGCACGGCGAGGTCGTCCAGGCGGTGAAGGGTGTCACGCTCGGCATCGCCGAAGGGGAGTTCTTCTCCCTGCTCGGCCCGTCCGGGTGCGGCAAGACCACGACCATGCGGATGATCGCCGGCTTCGAGGAGCCGTCGAGCGGCGTGGTCAGGCTGCACGGCAACGACGTCACGAACGTCCCGCCGAACAAGCGTGACGTCAACATGGTCTTCCAGTCGTACGCGCTGTTCCCGCACATGAACGTGTGGGACAACGTGGCGTTCGGCCTCAAGCAGCGGCGCACGCCGCAGGAGGAGATCAGGCGGCGGGTCGGCGAGATGCTGGAGATCGTCGACCTGACCGGCAGGGAGAAGCGCCGGCCGCGGGAGATGTCGGGCGGCCAGCAGCAACGGGTCGCACTGGCCCGCGCCCTGGTCAACCGGCCGCGGGCGCTCCTGCTCGACGAGCCGCTCGGCGCGCTCGACCTCAAGCTCCGCCAGGCCATGCAGATCGAGCTCAAGCGGATCCAGCGCGAGGTCGGCATCACCTTCGTGTACGTCACCCATGACCAGAACGAGGCGCTCACCATGAGCGACCGGATCGCCGTCATGAACGACGGGCTGGTCGAGCAGCTCGGCGGGCCGAGGGAGATCTACGAGCGGCCGGCCACCGCGTTCGTCGCCGGCTTCATCGGCACCTCCAACCTGCTCACCGGCACCGCGGCCGGCGGGGTCCTGGAGGTCGGCGGGGGCCGGGTCCTCGTGCCGGACCGGGACGGGGACGTCACCCTCACCGTCCGGCCGGAGAAGATCACCATCACCCTGGACAAGCCGGACGGCGACGTGAGCGTCGTGCCGGGGACCGTCAGCGAGGTGGTCTACCTGGGCACCTACAACAGCTACGCCGTGCGCGTCGGGGACGGGGCCGAGGTCACGGTGTTCCAGCAGAACGCGCACGACGCGACGACCACGGCCGAGCGGGGCGACCCGGTCTGGCTGTCGTGGCCGGCGCAGCACTCTTACGCGATAGGAAGTTGAACCACCCCATGGACCACCAGCACGACCCCGCCCTGCTGAGGGGCATGACCCGGCCCCGTACCCGTCGCGACGCCTTCCGCCTCGCGGGCCTGTCGGCCGCCGGACTGGCGCTGGCCGCCTGCGGCGTGCAGGGTCAGAAGGCGGCGCCGCCGAAGGCCGACGCGGTCAAGGACTACTGGGCCCAGCAGACCAAGCACGGCCGCGTGGTGTTCGCCAACTGGCCCGAGTACATGCCCGAGGACCAGGCGCCGCTGAAGAAGTTCCAGAGCGAGACCGGGATCTCCTACCAGTACAAGGAGGTCATCCAGGAGAATGCGGAGTTCTTCGGCAAGGCCGACCCGGTGCTGCGGGCCGGGCAGTCGCTCGGTTACGACATCGTCGTCATGACCAACGGCGTCCAACTCCAGCACATGATCGACCTCGGCTACTGCGTCGCCCTGGACCACTCCAAGCTGCCGAACTTCGCGGCCAACGCCGGCGACAAGTACAAGAACCGCGCCTACGACCCGGGCAGCACCTACACGGTCCCGTACACCTCGGGCGTGACCGGGATCGCGTACAACACCAAGTACGTCAAGGACGACATCACCAGCATCGAGGCGCTGTTCGACCCGAAGTACAAGGGCCGGGTCGGCATGATGGGCGACGCCCAGGAGATCGCCAACTTCGGCATGATCTCCCTCGGCATCGACCCGGAGAACTCCTCCGAGGCCGACTGGAAGAAGGCCGGGGACAAGCTCAAGGCGCAGCGCGACGCCGGGATCGTCCGCAAGTACTACGACCAGTCGTACATCGATGCGGTGTCCAAGGGCGACGTCTGGCTGACCATGGCGTGGTCCGGCGACGTCTTCCAGCGCCAGCTCGCCGGTGAGCCCGTCAAGTTCGTGGTGCCCGAGGAAGGGGGCACCATCTGGACCGACAACATGCTCATCCCGAAGGGCGCCGCCAACCCGGTCGACGCGCTCATGCTCATGGACTTCCTCTACCAGCTGGCTGTCGCCGCCGAGCTGGACGAGTTCATCCAGTTCGTCACCCCGGTGCCCGCCGTGCAGGACCTCCTCAAGGAGAAGGCCGCCAAGGCCACCGGCGAGGACAAGAAGGCGCTGGAGGAGATGGTGGACAGCCCCCTCATGTTCCCCTCGGAGGCGGACTACGCCAAGCTCCGCTCCTACACCAAGCTCACCACCCAGCAGGAGCAGGTGTTCAACCCGATCTTCCAGTCGATCACCCAGGCGTAGACGATGAAGCGGCTGACTCCCTACCTGCTCGCGCTGCCGAGCTGGATGTGGCTGGCGGTCTTCCTGGTGGTGCCGCTGGCCGCGATGGCCTCGGTGTCGCTGCAGACCGGCAACGCCATCGACGGCTTCGCGATGACGTTCAGCTTCTCCAACTACTCCGACGCGCTGAGCAGGTACAGCACCCAGCTCGTCCGGTCCCTCTGGTACGGCGGCCTGGCCACGGTGGCGATGCTGGTCATCGGTTACCCGGTGGCGTACTGGATCGCCTTCAAGGGCGGCAGCCGCAAGTCCGTGTACCTGTTCCTGCTGCTGCTGCCGTTCTTCGTGTCGTTCGTGCTGCGGACCATCTCGTGGGGGTTCCTGCTGGCCGACGACGGGATCGTCTTCGGCACCCTGAAGGGCTGGGGGCTGCTGCCACCGGAGTTCCACGTGCTGGCCACCACGGTGGCCGTGGTGGGCGGGCTGACGTACAACTTCCTGCCGTTCATGATCCTGCCGATCTACGTGGCGCTGGAGCGGGTGGACCCGCGGGTCGTCGAGGCCGCCCAGGACCTGTACGCCTCCCGGACGGCGGCCTTCCGGCGGGTGGTGCTGCCGCTGTCGCTGCCCGGGGTGTTCGCCGGGGTGCTCATGACCTTCGTGCCGGCCACGGCCGACCCGGTCAACGCCCAGGTGCTCGGCGGCACCGGCAACACCATGATCGGCAACATCATCCAGACCGAGTACCTCACGAACCTCGACTACCCGACGGCCTCGGCGCTGTCGTTCACGCTCATGGCGGTGCTGCTGGTCGGGATCTTCATCTACGCCCGGGCGCTCGGCACCGAGAACGTCCTCGAGGCGGCGGCCCGATGAGCGCCATCCGGACGGCCGGGCCACGGCGGCGGATCGGCGACCGCCTGCTGCACGCCTACACCTGGCTGATCATCGTCTGGCTGTCGTCGCCGATCGCCGTGATGATCCTGTTCGGGTTCAACGACAAGAAGAGCAAGTCGAACACGAGCTGGCAGGGCTTCACGCTCCGCTGGTACCACGAGCTGTTCGGCATCTCCGACCTGACCACGGCGCTGAAGAACTCCCTCACCGTCGCGGTCGCGAGCACGGTCATCACCGTCGTCATCGGCACCATGCTGGGCCTCGCGCTCGGCCGCCACCGCTTCCGCGGGCGCGGGGTGACGAACTTCCTCGTCTTCGCCGCCATCTCCACGCCCGAGCTGGTCATGGGGGCGTCGCTGCTGTCGCTGTTCGTCTCCGCGAACCTGCCGCGCGACGCCGGCTCGATCATCATCGCGCACGTGCTGTTCTCGCTGTCCTTCGTCACCGTCACCGTGCGGGCCAGGGTCGTCACCCTCGACCCGTCGCTGGAGGAGGCGGCCCGGGACCTCGGCGCCACGGGCTGGGGCACCTTCCGGCAGGTCACGCTGCCGGCCGTGCTGCCCGGCGTGCTGGCGGGCGCCATGCTGGCCTTCGCGCTGTCGATCGACGACTACGTGGTGACCAGCTTCGTCAACGGCTCCACCATCACCTTCCCGCTGTGGATCATCGGGTCGGTGAAGACGGGCATCCCGCCCCAGGTCAACGTCATGGGCACGTTGATCTTCGGAATCGGCGTGCTCATCGCGATCGCCAACGCGGTCGCGGCCCGCCGCCGTACCTGACCCACCGTTCCACCAGGCTTCCCCCCGCGGCTCCGCGGGGGGTTCGGCGTACTCCGGCCAAGAACAGGGAGGCGAGATCGGATACCGGCGGGGGGAACCCGCGCGTGATCACCCCTTTGAGATCCCGCAATTTTTCATAGAACTCTGACTTTCGTAGGGAAGTGGGATTTGTGGATCCGCTGAAGGCGCTTGCTGACGCGGAGCGCAAGCCGTACTGGCTGGACACCCCGGCCAGACCCGAGCCGCTGCCGCGGCTCTTCGGACACACGAGCGCCGACCTGGTCGTCGTCGGCGGAGGCTTCTCGGGGCTGTGGACCGCCCTGATGGCCAAGGAGCGTGACCCCGGGCAGGACGTCGTCCTGCTGGAGGGGCGCAGGATCGGCTGGGCGGCCTCCGGCCGCAACGGCGGGTTCTGCATGGCGACCCTCACCCATGGCCTGGCCAACGGGCTGGAGCGCTGGCCGGACGAGATCGACCGGCTGGAACGGCTGGGCGTGGACAACCTCGACGAGATCGAGGCGACCCTGGGACGTTACGGCATCGACTGCGCCTTCGAGCGCACCGGTGAGCTGAACGTCGCCACCGAGCCCTGGCAACTGGAGAGCCTGAACGAGCATCTCGACGTCATCGCCGATCTCGGCCTCGACTACGTCCCGATGGACCGCGACCAGGTGCGGGCCGAGCTGGACTCGCCCACCTACCTGGCCGGCCTGTGGGACCGCAGGGGCTGCGCCATGCTCGACCCCGCCCGGCTGGCGTGGGGACTGCGGGAGGCGTGCCTGCGGCTCGGCGTCCGCGTGTACGAGCGCAGCCCGGTGCGCTCGCTGGACGACGACGGCGTCACGATCGGCCTGCGCACTCCGCACGGCGTCGCCACCGGGCGCCGGGTCGCGCTCGGCACCGGGGTGTTCCCGCCGCTGCTGCGGCGGCTCAAGCACTTCGTGGTGCCGGTCTACGACTACGCGCTGATGACCGAGCCGCTCACCCCGTCCCAGCTCGGCGCCCTCGGCTGGGGCAACCGGCAGGGCGTCGGCGACTCGGCCAACCGGTTCCACTACTACCGGCTCACCGAGGACAACCGGATCCTGTGGGGCGGCTACGACGCCGTCTACTACAACGGGGGCCTGGTCAAGCCGGAGTACGACCAGCGCGACGAGACGTTCGCCACGCTGGCGCGGCACTTCTTCGCCACGTTCCCGCAGCTCGCGGGGGTGCGCTTCACGCACCGCTGGGGCGGCGTGATCGACACGTGCAGCCGGTTCAGCGCCTTCTACGGGCAGGCGCACGGCGGCCGGCTCGCGTACGCGGCCGGCTACACCGGCATGGGCGTGGGAGCCACCCGCTTCGGCGCCAACGTGATGCTGGACCTGCTGTCGGGCGAGCGCACGGAGCGGACCGAGCTGCGCATGGTCAAGGAGAAGCCGGTGCCGTTCCCGCCGGAGCCGATGCGGTCGGGGGTGATCCAGTTCACCCGCTGGTCGATCGCGCAGGCCGACCGGCACGAGGGCCGGCGCAACCTGTGGCTGCGCGCCCTCGACCGGATGGGGCTGGGCTTCGACTCCTGATCCGCGCGCTGTGCGGGCCGCGGACGATCCCCGCGGCCCGCACACTGGGGGCATGAGAATCGACTTCCAGGCCGACGACGTCACGCTGGCCGGCGAGCTGAGGGTGCCGGAGGTCGAGGGGCCGCGTCCGGGGCTGGTGCTCACCGGTCCCTTCACCGGGGTGCGGGACCAGGTGACCGGGCTGTACGCGGAGCGGCTGACCCGCCTCGGGTACGTCACCCTGGCCTTCGACCACCGCAACTGGGGCGAGTCCGGCGGCCGGCCCCGGCGGCACGAGGACCCGCAGGGCAAGCTGCACGACCTGCGGGCGGCGGTGTCGCTGCTGCGGTCGCGGCCGGAGGTGGACGGGGAGCGGATCGGGGCCGTGGGCATCTGCCTTGGTGCCGGATATGCCCTTAAATTTGCGGCTTTCGAGCCTCGGGTGAAGGTCTTCGCCGGGATCGCCGGGGCGTACAACAACCCGTACACGATGCGGTCCGGCATGGACTACCAGGCGGCGCTGGCCGGTCTGGGGGAGACCCTGGAGCGGCAGGACCTCGGCGGGCCGGTCGAGTACCTCCCGGCCGTGGCGCAGGAGGGGGAGGCCGCCATGCCCGGCGACGAGCCGTACGCCTACTACGGCAGCGCGCGCGGCGCGTCCCCGCACTGGTCCAACGAGGTCACGCGGGCCAGCGTGCGCGAGCTGATCACCGTGGACAACATGATGGGCGCCGACTTCCTGTCGCCCAAGCCCGCGCTGATCGTCCACGGAGTCGTCGACCGGTTCTGCTCGCCCGAGGGCGCCGAGGAGGCGTACCGGCGGCTGGACGAGCCGAAGAAGCTGGTCTGGCTGGACGCCAAGCGGCACATCGACCTCTACGACGAGGAGCCCTACGTCACCCAGGCCGTGGAGGCCACCGCCGCGTTCCTCGACGCCCACCTCTGAGCGCTTCTGCCGTGGAGCGGCAGGAGGTGTGACGAGGCGGGCGCGCGGGGAGAAAACCGTCTGAACCCCCGTTTGATGTCACAGGGGGTGGGGCGTGTGCGCGTCATGTGGTCCGCGGCTGCCATGCTGCTGCTCGGTCCGCCGTGGTTCGCCGGCTGCGAGGACCAGCCGACGACGATCCTGCCGCCGGTGGCCGAGCCGGCCGGCGAGCGGGTCCGGGCCGCACGGTGCCTGCTCATGCTTCCCGACCCCGTGGCGGGCGCTGCGGCCCGCGCCGAGCTGGAGGCCGACCTGCGCCGCTACCTGGCCGGACGCCCGGGGCGGGTGGTGTTCGCCGCGCACGACCTGGTGACGGGCGTCCGGCTGGGCCAGGGGGAGCACCAGCACGACCTCATCACCGCCAGCGGCGTCAAGGTGGACATCCTGACCGCGCTGATGCTGCGCCGCCCGAGCCTGGACGCCGGAGAGCAGGACCTCGCCTCCCGCATGATCAGGGAGAGCGACAACCTGGCCGCCGACGCGCTGTGGGCGCGGGTCGGCGCGGGCGAGGGCATGAGCGCCTTCTATCGCCGGGTCGGCCTGCGCGAGACCGTGCCGGGACCGAGCAGGTACTGGGGCGGCACGACCACCAGCCCCGCCGACCGGCTCCGCCTGCTCAGGCTCCTCGTCGACGGCGGCAGGGGCCTCGGCCCGCCGGCCCGCCGGACGATTCTCGGCCTGATGGGCCGCGTCCAGCCGGACCAGGCGTGGGGCGTCAGCGCCGCCGCCCGCCCGCACGACCGGGTGGCGCTCAAGAACGGCTGGACGCCGCGGCCGTTCGTGCACAACACGTGGGCCGTCACCAGCTACGGCCGCATCACCGGCGCCGGCCGCGACCTGCTCCTGTCGGTGCAGACCGACCAGCAGGCCGGCGAGGGACAGGGCATCCAGACCATCGAAGGGCTGGCCCGGACGATCGGCCGCCGCCTGCACCTCCTCACCCCCGTCCGCGCCCACACCTGCCCGGCCGGCGCCGCCCCCTGAGCCGCCCACCCGCCGCCTCGGCGCCCTCCGTCACGTGGCACGGCGGGCCGGCGACCGCTCCAGCTCGCTCAGCTCCGCCAGGCTCGCGAGGACGCGGGCCCGGGTGTCCTCGGCGCTGTACCAGCCGTGGGGGCACTCGGCCAGCGCCTGCTCCATGCGGGCCCGCGCCTCGGCGAGGTCGCCCCGCCGCATCGCCACCTCCCCGAGCCCCACCTGAGCCCGGGCCGTCGTCTCGCTGGAGGCCACCCGCCGCGCCAGCTCGTCCGCGCGCTCGTACCCGGCCCGCGCGCCCTGGGGATCGCCCAGCCGCAGCGCCGCGTCCGCGCGCAGGCACAGGCTCTGCGCCACGTCCGGCACCGCGCCCAGCTCACGTGCCGTCTCCAGCGCCTGCCCGGCCAGCTCGTACACGGTGACGTAGTCGCCCTGCGCGAACGCCAGGTCCCCGAGCCCGGACAGCACCAGGGTCGTCCCCCAGCGCTCGCCCAGCTCCCGGAAGGCGGTCAGCGCCTGCTCGAACTCCGTCCTCGCCTCGTCCAGGCGGCCCGCGAGCTGCTCGACCAGCGCGATCCCGCAGTGTGACAGCGCCAGCGTCCAGGGCGTCATCGACTGCCCGGCGCCGGCCCAGAGCGCTCGCAACCCTTCCACGTCCTTGGGCGGCGGCCCGACGAACATCGGCAGCACCAGGGTGAGGAACTCCACGCGCGCGGGCAGGCGCTCCGGCGGCAGCAGCCGCCGCAGCTCCGACAGCCGCGCCCGGAGCGCCGCGTCCGGCTCGCCGCCCCACGCGGCGACGAGGACGCACATCCCGTACTCCTCCTCCAGCCCCTCGGGCGCCCGCGCGGGCGCCGCGGCCAGCACCGCCCGGGCCAGCTCCGCGCAGGTCAGCCGGTGTCCCCGCATCCACCAGTAGCAGGCCGCGGCCGCCAGCAGCCGCAGGCCCAGCTCGGTGTGGCCCGTCTCGGCGGCCCAGCGCACGGCCGCGTCGAGGTCGCCGCTCTCCGCGTCGAGCCGGGCCAGCCAGGCGAGCTGCTCGGCCCGGCGCACGTGCCGGTCGGCGGTGAGCGCCAGGTCCAGGTAGTACGCGGCGTGGGCGGCGCGCACCTCCTCGGTCTCACCCGCCTCGGCCAGCCGCTCGGCGCAGAAGGCCCGGATCGTCTCCAGCATCCGGTAACGCCCGTCCACGACCTCGACCAACGACTTGTCGGCCAGCGCGAACAGCACGTCCTCGGCAACCCCGCACACCCGCTCGGCGGCCTCGGGGGTCGCGCCACCGGCGAACACGGCCAGCCGCCTGGCCAGCCGCTGCTCGCTCTCGCCGAGCAGGTCCCAGCTCCACGCGACCACGCCGCGCAGCGTCTGGTGCCGGGGCAGCGCGGTACGGCTGCCCTTCGCCAGCAGGCGGAACCTGTCGTCCAGCCGCGCCGCGACGTCCTCCAGGCTGATCGTGCGCAGCCGGGCCGCGGCCAGCTCGATCGCCAGCGGCAGCCCGTCGAGCGCCCGGCACACGCCCGCCACCGCCGCCGCGTTGGCCACGTCCACGGCGAAGCCGGGCCGCACCGCCGCCGCCCGGTCGGCGAACAGCCGGACGGCCGGGTAGCCGAGCAGGTCGTCGGGCCGGCCGAGCAGGCCGGACGCGCCGGGCGGCGGCAGACTCAGCGGCGCCACGGGCAGCACCCGCTCGCCCGTGATGCCGAGCGCCTCGCGGCTCGTCGCCAGCACCCGCAGCGCCGGACAGGCGGCCAGCAGCGCGTCGGCCAGCTCGGCGGCGGCCTCGACGAGGTGCTCGCAGTTGTCGAGGACGAGCAGCAGGTCCCGGCCCGCCAGCGCGGCCACCAGCCGGGCGACCGGGTCACCGGCCGGGCGCCCCGGGCCGGACAGCAGCGGGTCGCGCACGCCCAGGGCCGCCAGCACCGCCTTCGGGACGTCCCCGCCGACCGCCAGCGGCGCGAGCTGCACGACGCAGACGTCGCCGTCCGCACGGCCGGCGGCCTCCTGGGCCAGCCGCGTCTTGCCGGCGCCGCCCGCGCCGACCAGGGTGACGAGCCGCGCCTCCCGCAGGTACGCGCCGACCTGGCGCAGCTCCTCGGACCGGCCCACGAAGCTGGTGAGCTGCGCCCGCACCCCATGCCGCCGTCCCCCTCCGGCCTCGCCCCCCTCCTCGACGCCCGCCTCGGCGACGCGTGCCTCTCCGGCGCGCATCCCTCCGGCCACCGGGCGGCCCGGCGTCAGGGACAGGTCGCCCCGCAGGACGGCCAGGTGCGTGGCCGACAGCTCGGGGCCGGGCTCGACGCCCAGCTCGTCATCGAGGACCCGCCTGGCCTGCTCGTACGCGTTCAGCGCCTCCGCCTGCCGCCCGCCGCCGTACAGGGCGCGCATGAGCTGGGAGTGCGGCCGCTCGCGCAGCGGATGGGCGGCGGTGAGCCGGCGCAGCTCGGCCACCAGCTCCCGGTGCCGCCCCAGCTCCAGGTCGGCCTGGATGCGGTCCTCGGTGGCCGCCAGCCGCAGCTCCTCCAGCCCGGCGGCGGCGGGCCCGGCGTGCGGGACGTCGGCCAGGGGCCTGCCCCGCCACAGGCCCAGGGCCTCGTGCAACAGCTCGGCCGCGCGGCGGGCGTCCCCGGCGGCGAGCGCCCGCCTGCCCTCGGCGGCGAGCCGCGCGAAGCGGCGGGCGTCCACGTCCTCCGGGTCCGCCACCAGCCGGTAGCCCGCCGGGTGGAACTCCACCCGCTCCCTGCCGAGGGCCCGGCGCAGCCGCGACACCTGGGACTGCAGCGCGTTCGCCACGCCCTCCGGGGGGCGCTCTCCGTACAGGCCGTCGACCAGCAGGTCCGCTCCGACGACCCGGCCCGCGTCGAGCGCCAGGAGCGCGAGCAGCGCCCGCAGGCGGGGACCGCCGAGCGGAACCGGCTCCCGGTCCTCGCCCACGACCCGCGCCGGGCCAAGGATCTCGAAGCGCATACCCCGATTATCGCGGCCGGACCCGGCGACGGCGGGGCTCGTCAGAACCGGCCGACCGGCCGTGGCCGGTCTCCGACGGGGCGTCAGGACCGCGGGAGCATCGCGGTGACGTCCGCGTACGACGGCACGGGCGGGCTCGGCCGCCCCTGCACGGCCAGCACCGCGGCCAGCGCCCCCTGCAGGGAGGCGCGGTAGAGCAGCGACCCCGTGCTGACCCGCGCCACGCCCGCCTCGGCCAGGCGTGCCAGCGACGGCCCGCCGGGCTGGTAAAGGACGTTGAGCGGCAGCGGCGTGGCGGCGACCACCTCGGCGATCTCGCCAGGGTCGCCGAGCCCGGGGACGAAGATGCCGTCCGCGTGCCCGTAGGCGCGCACGCGCTCCAGCGTGTCGCCCGTCCTGAGCCAGCACGTGTCGGTACGGGCGTTGACGAACACCCCGTGGCCCAGCGCGGCCTCGATGATCTGCTGCTGAAGGGCCATGGGGCGGAGCGTCCCGTCGGGCCGGCCGTCCTCCAGGTTCACCCCGGCCACGCCGAGCGCCGCCAGCGACGCCACCAGGTCCGACACCTGGGCCGGGTCGTCGCTGAAGCCGCCCTCGATGTCCACGGTCACCATGACGTCGAGGCCCGACATCTGCCGGGCCAGCTCGACGGTCTCCGCGCGGGTGGCACCCGCGGCGTCCGGCCGGCCGTGCACGGCGGCCACGCCGAGGCTGGTGGTGCCGATCGCGGCGAACCCCTGGGCGGCGAGCGCGGCGGCGGAGCCGTAGTCCCAGGCGTTGGGCAGCAGCAGCGGGTCGCCGGGCCGGTGCAGGTCGCGGAAGCTCACGAGTTCTCCTTAGGCGCGGAAGCGGGCGACGGGGCCGGGGACGCCGCGGGGGCGGTGGGCGCGGGGCGGAGGGCGTCGAGGACGCCCGCCGCGAGCGCGAGCGCGTGGGCCGAGGCCGGGCAGGGCCGCACGCCGTGGCCGAACGTCAGATGCGGGCTCTCGTCCCTGGAGGCGTCGAAGCGCTCCGGGTCGGCGAACACGGCGGGGTCGCGGTTGGCGGCGACGAGGTCGATGACGATCTCCTCACCGGTTGCCCGGTCGACCCGGCGGGTGGCTCTGAGCGGCGGGTCGTGGCGCAGCGTCTCGCGCAGCAGGCCTTCGACGCCGGCGGGTTCGCGGTGGGTGAGGGCGTTCGCGATGAGTCCCTCGGTGGCGGCGTGGGCCTGGAGCAACAGCGTCAGGTCCGTGATCGCGGACGGCCCGTCGCCGAGCAGCCCGGTCAGCTCGGCCACCGCCGCGTCCGCCTCGGGACTCTCCTCGCCGGACAGGTAGCCGGCGGCGACCGCCTCCACCAGCGGGACCGGTGCGCGGACTCCGAGAGCGGCGGCCAGCACCTGCGTGGGCACGCCCTTCCACTCGCCTCCCCGCTCCAGCGTCGCCTCGCGGGCCCGCCTCCGCAGCGCGGCCGGGTCGAGCTCCGCCAGCCGCTCCTCCAGGGCCCGGCGCCGCTCCGCGTGCGTCTCGCCGCTGCTGAACCGCGACACCTGCGCCCTGAGCCGGCCCAGCGTGTACGGCGGCGCGTCCTGGCGCACGGGCGGCGGGACGTACCGGGTGTCCTCGAGCACTGCCCGTGCCTCGGCGTGACGTGTGATGACCATGCGCTCCACGTTAGGCGCGGAATCCTTCGACCACGGCCGAAGCATGCCGCGGGCCTGGGGACGCCGGAGAGGTCAGGCCGCCACGCTCCCGCCGCGGTCACGTCCGGTCTCGGGGACACGGGGGAGGACGGGCTCGGGAAGGGCGGGCTCAGCCGGCGAGGAGGTCAGGGAGGACGCGTTGTCCGGGACGGCGGTGCGCTCGCGGCGGGCCGCGGCCAGCGCCATGAGGGCGACGAGGGCGATCTCCGACACCACCAGCCCCCGTTCGAGCAGCCCGTAGTAGGCGTCGCCGCCGATCAGCGGCGACAGGAAGGAGGCCGGGTGGGCGGCCAGGAACGCGGCCAGCACCAGCGCGGACGTGACGCTCAGGGCCCGGACGGCGTTCCAGCGGGACGCGCCGGAGAGGTGCGGGCCCGGACGCCGCCGCGGCGCCGAGGCGTCACGGGCCAGGGTCCAGCCGGCGACCGGCAGGGCGGTGAAGACGACGGCGGACGCCCACCGGTGGATCTCGCCGGCCATCGAGGAGATCTCCGAGGCGGCCGGATCGGTCGGGAAGACCGCGCCCAGCATCAGGCCGCCCGCCGCGGCCACCAGCAGCACCCGGGTGGCGGCGGAGCGGGACGGCTCGCGCTGCGCCAGCCCGTACGCCAGGAAGACGCAGGCCCCGGCCAGGGCCAGCATGCCGCCCAGCACCGGGATCGTCCCCCCGGGCACCAGGGCGTAGTCGCTGACCAGCGGCTGCGCGGGCAGCGCCACCTCCGTGTAGGCCAGCGCCCCGGCGGCGGCGACCGTGGCCGCCACGGCCCCGCCGAGCGTCGCCCGGGACGGCTCGCTCATCGCGTCACCTCGTCATAGATCTGCTCGAAGCGGGCCAGCGACACCTGGTGGTCGTGCGTCTGGGCGAGCTCGCGGCTGGTCCGGCCGAGGCGGGCGCGCAGCTCGCCGTCGGTGAGGATGGCGGTCAGGTGGCCCGCCAGCCCTATGACGTCGCCGGGCTCGAACAGGTAGCCGTTGCCGTTCACCAGGTGCGGCAGCGCCATCGCGTTCGCGGCGACCACGGGCAGCCCGGTGGCCATCGCCTCCAGCGTCGCGATGCTCTGCAGCTCCGCCACGCCCGGCATGGCGAACACGTCGGCCGCCGCGAACGCCTGCGGCATGCTCTCGTCCGGCACGAACCCGAGGAAGCGCACCCGCTCGGCCACACCGATCCGGCCGGCCAGGCGCTCCATCTCCTCGCGCTGGTTGCCGCGGCCGACCAGCGCCACCTGCGCGTCGGTGGCGTTGAGCACGTACGGCAGCGCCCGCACCAGCTCGCCGAGGTGCTTCTCCTCGTCCAGACGGCCGACGAACAGCACGGTGGGCCGGTCCGGCAGGTCGAACAGCTTGCGCGCCCACTGCTTCGGCTCGCTGTGGGGGTGGAAGCGGGCCAGGTCGATGCCGCACGACACCGGCTCGACGTCGCCCGTGAATCCCTGATCGCGCAGCAGCCCGGCGGCCAGCGGCGTGGGCGTGGTGACGCGGTCGGCCCGGCGGAAGACCCGGTTGAAGTCGCGCCAGGCGAGCCGGCCCGCGCGCTCACGCAGCCCGGCGGGGATGTGGCCGAACTGGAAGAGGTTGTCGGGCATGAAGTGGTTGGTGGCGACGACCGGCACCCCGCGGCGGCGGGCGGCGGCGATGGCGGCGCGCCCCACCACGAAGTGGCCCTGGCTGTGCAGCACGTCGGGGTCGATGGAGTCCATCAGCCGGTCCAGGCGGGTGGGGACCGTGACCCGCATCGTGGGATGGACGAGCAGCGGGGCGGAGCGCAGCCGGTGGACGATGACGCCGTCGACCACGTCCGCGCCGGCCGGGCCGGCGTCCGACTGGCAGATCACGTGCACCTCGTTGCCGCGCGCGGCCAGGCCGGTGGCCAGGCGGTGGGTGAAGTACGCCGTGCCGTTCACGTCGGGCGGATAGGTGTCGGTGGAGATGAGGACGCGGCGCGGCCGCTCGGCGACGGGGGCGAGCCCGGCTTCGGCGATCGTGGCGGTGGCGGTGGCGGTGGTGGAGAGGGGCATGGCCATGGGAGGAGCTCCGTTTCGAGGGGGACGAGTGTTCAGGAGGGAGGGAGGGGGTGCGTCAGGGGCGCGCCTCCAGGGGAGTGGTCCTGGCCAGCGCGACGGTGCCCGCCGCGGTCAGCGCCGCGGCGGCGACCGGGGCGAGCCCGGTCGGCAGCGGCTCGCCCAGCAGCAGCGCGCCGAACGCGACCGCGGTGAGCGGGTCGGCGATCTGCAACGAGGCGAACGAGACGCCGAAGTGGCCGACGGCGTAGGCCCGCTGGAGCATCGCCAGCGCCAGCAGCGCCGGCACCGGGAGGGCGAGCAGGTACCACCAGTTCCACGCGCCGTCCACCAGCACCCGCATGAGCGTGGCGGTGGCGCCGTACAGGACCCCGGAGCTGGTGGCGAGCAGGGCGGCCCGGCCCGCCGGAGAGGCGATCCGGGAGCCCGCCCACAGCAGCGCCGCCGCCAGCCCGGAGACCGCGAGCAGCGTCACCACCCCGGCCGGGCTGAGCGCGGTCGGCCCGGCCGACTCCGGCACGAGCAGCACCAGGCCGACGAGCCCCGCCGCCACCAGAGCGGCGGCGCCCAGCTCGGCACGCGAGGGCCGGCGGCCGTGCAGGGTGGCCGCGATGGGCAGCGCGAACAGCAGGCTGGCCACCCCCATGGGCTGGACCACGGTCAGCGGTCCGAGGCCGAGCGCCACGATGTGCAGGCCGCCGCCCACCAGGATGCTCGCGCCGCCCGCCAGCCAGCGCGGCCTGCGCAGCAGCGCGAGCAGCCCTCGCGCGCCGGGCGCGCCGGCCGCCTCGAACTGCTGGAGGGCGGCGCCCAGTGCGAAGAACAGCGAACCGACCAGGGCTGTCACCGCGGCCAGCAGCGTCATGTCCTCACCTCTCGCTTCGGATGGTCACTGGGCAGGGTCAAACGGACGTGTCCACCGGAAGGCGTTCCGGGGAAGGCTGGATGGCGCGTCGCTTCCGGGCCCAGCGCACCAGCTCGACCACCCCGGTGACGGACAGGGCGATCCCGAGGCCGAGCAGCAGCCCCTTGATCGGGTCGTTCTCGAACGCCATCCCGCCGAAGAACCCGATCAGCGCGGAGTACACCGCCCAGGAGGAGGCGGCGATCGCGTCGAAGAACGTGAACGAGCGCAGCGGGTGCCGTACGGCGCCCATGGTCAGCGTGGTCGCGGTGCGTCCGCCCGGGATGTACCGGGCGATCACCAGCACGAGCCCGCCCCGCTCGGCCAGCGCCCGCCGCGCCCACACGAGCGCCTTGCGCTCGCGCAGCCGGCCGGCGGCTCTGCTGCCGATCAGGTACGACACGTGGTCACCGGCGAACGCCCCCAGCGCGGACACCAGGATCACCAGGGCCAGGTTCGTCTCGCCCGTCGCGGCGAACACCCCGGCGGTGATCACCGAGGTCTCCGCGGGCACGATCGGGAAGAACCCGTCGAGCAGTGCCAGGGCGAACAGCGCGGCGTACAGCCAGGGTGACGACATCGCCTGGTGGACCAGGTCGAGAATGGCGTGCGACATGCGTGGGTCTCCGATCGTCGTGCCTCACAGCCTGGCGGCGGGAGGAGCCGTGGGACATCGGGGAAACCCCCGGTCCGGAGCGGGCATGTCCCTGGGACGGGATAGGGCCCGCACCCCAGGCACGATAGGAAGCCCGCAGGTCACGGCACAGCCGACGATCGGCACACGGGACCCCCGACTTTCGTAGGGGACCGAGGTGCGACCATCGCTGACACCTACGATCAAAGCGGCCGGAAGGCGGCAGGACAGCAGGGCGGGTATCCGAATCCGGGGTGGTGCCAGCCCCACCCTCGCGGGGGTCCACGCCCTACCCCGACTTTGGTCAGGGGGCAGGCGTGCCTTTCGGCGGGACCGCCGTCCCGTGCGCGGCGGGTACGGTCGTCCCCGTGAAGGATCAGCGCCACGAGAGCCGCCGCCGGCTCGTCCACGGTGTGCTGCTCTGGTCGCTGCTGTCCGTCGCGCTCGCCGCCGCGGGGCCTGACCCGCTGGAGGACGCGGGCGCGTTCGGCCTCCAGACCGTGCCGCGGATGGCGCTCGCCGCGCTCGCCGTGGCCGCCGGCAGGCGCCGCCCGGAGATCGCCGTGGTGCTGCTGCTGCCGTTCGGGCCGTGGCACTTCGAGCAGGGGCTCGCCACCTCCGACCTCGTCTGGCCGCTGGCGCTGCCGGGCGTGAAGATCTTTCCGTTCGTGTCGGCCTCGCCGTTCGTGATGGGGTACGCGTACCTGTGCGGGCGGCGGCCGGTGCGGCCGGGGCGCGTCCTGGCCGTGTTCGCGGTGGTGGCGCTCGTGGGCGCGGTGCTCGCGGTCTCTCGGGGGAGCGGGGCGGCGACGTGGATCACGATGGCCAGCGGGCTCCTCGGCACCTACGCCCTGCCGTACACGCTGGGGCTGGTGCGGTGGCGGCTCCTCCAGCAGCGCGAGCAGGCGGCGCTGTCGGTCGCGGCGCAGGCGCGGCTGCGCGAGCGGGCCAGGATCGCCCGCGACATGCACGACTCGCTCGGCCACGACCTGGCGCTCATCGCGGTGCGGGCCGCCGGGCTGGAGATGTCGCCCGGCCTGGACGGCTCGCAGGTCAGGGCGGCGGGCGAGCTGCGGCTCGCGGCGGCGGACGCCACCGAGCGGCTGCGCCAGATCATCGGGCTGCTCGGCGACGACGCCGGCCCGCCGCCGCTGACGCCCGTGGGGGAGGACGTGGCGGCGCTGGTCGAGCGGGCCCGCGCCTCCGGCATGGCGATCACGCTGCGGCTGGCGGAGGGGGCGGCGCCGGCCCTGGCGCACGCCGTGGTCCAGGAGGGGCTGACGAACGCGGCCAAGCACGCGCCGGGCGCCCCGGTGACGGTCGAGGTCTCGCCCGGCCGCGTCACCGTGCGCAACGGGCCCTCGCGGGCCCGTCCCGTCGCCGTGCCGGGCGGCCTCGGCCTGGCGGGGCTGCGGGAGCGCGTACGGCTGGCGGGCGGCACCCTCACGGCCGGGCCCCGCGAGGACACCGGCTTCGAGCTGACCGTCAAGCTGCCCTGAGCGGCTTCCCCCTGTCCGGCCGGCTCCCCCGGGCGGGGGAGGGCGATCCCCTCACACCGGGAGGTCCGGCCCCGCGCCGGCCGCGAGCCTGGAGCCATGACACAGCCCACGACCGATGAGCACCGCACGGCAGGAAGGCCCGGGATCGGGCGGGTCACCGCCGCGATCGTGGCCATGGCCGCCACACTGCCCTACCTGACCATCAAGATCCTCTGGCTGACCGGCCGTCCGGTGGGCGTCGACGACCCCGCGTTCCTGGACGACCCGGCCATGGTGGGGCTGAACGCCATGACCTTCGCCATGGATGCCGTCGCCCTGGTGCTGGCCCTGTCGTTCACCACGCGCCGGGGGAGGCGGCTGCCCGCGTGGCTGGTGCTCCTGCCGCTCTGGGTGGGGTCCGGGCTGCTCGGCATCGTCGTCGCGACGGTGCCGCTCGCCCTCCTCGTCGAGGGCCCGTCCCTCCTGGAGACCGGTGGCCCGGTCCAGCCGTGGGTGTACGCCATGGTGTACGGCGGGTTCATCGGCCAGGGCGTCTGCCTGCTGACGGCGTTCGCCCTGTATGTCCGCGACCGCTGGGCGTACCCGCTGCTGGCCCCGAGCCTCCGGCGCCAGGCCGGCCCGTCGGCGCCGTTCCAGCGGGTCGTGGCCGTGGGGGCGCTGGGGATGACGGTCCTGCTCGGCGCGGCGCGCCTGTACTGGGCGTCCGGTGGCGACGCCGGACTGCCGGCCGCCATGGCGGCTGCTCCCAGCTCCTTCGTCGGCGCCGTCCAGGACGGGCTGAAGGGCCTGCTCGCCGTCGGCGCGGGAGTGGCGCTGCTCGTCGTCGTCCGGGCGCGGGGACGTGGCCCGCTCTGGCGGCCCGTGGCGGTGGCCTGGCTCGGCAGCGGCACGATGTTCGGCTGGGGGCTGTACGCGATGATCCTCGTCGTCACGGGCGCCCCGCTCGGCGGGGAACCCGGCGGCGCGCTCGGGCTGGTGCAGCTCTTCGAGACGCTGACAGGTCTGGTGATGGGGATGTGCGGGGCGTTCCTGCTGGCCGAGCGGTCAGCGTGGGGAGCGGTCGGCGGGGGAGTGGCCGGCGTGGGAGCGGACGGCGTGGGAGCGGTCAGGCGTGGGACACGTGCAGGCGGCGGAGCACCCGCTTGAACGCGAAGATCGAGAACGCGACGGCCAGCCCGCTGATCGCGGCCACGGCTGAGGTGCGCAGCAGCATGAACGTGCCGAGCGACTCGTGCAGCGCCAGGTAGATGCTCACCGTCGAGTTGGCCAGCAGCACGAACCCCCACAGCAGCGTGATCCGGGCGAAGAACCTGCGCATCCGCTCGTGCTTGAGCACGGCCGACGGCAGGTGGATGTAGTCGAGGGTGAGCTTCTGCACCAGTGGCCGGTTGAGCCGCACCGAGGCGAGGAACGCCATGCTGATGCAGATCGTCCCCAGCTCGGGCTGGATGAAGTACACCACCCAGCTCCCCGTCCAGAAGCCCACCGCGGCCCGCGCGGTGATCGCGATGGCCGCGAGGACCATCGTGGCGGGCACCCGGATCCCGCGGACCAGCCGCCAGGCGACCCCCAGGTACACCCACGCCACCGCCGCCACCAGCGCGCCCGTCAGCCCGAGCAGCGCGAGAGCCGCGTAGAACACGGCGAGCGGCGCCACCACGCCCTCCAGCAGCCGGGGCACCGCCTGGCGGGCCAGAGAGGTGAGGCGTGGCAGGGTGACCGGAGGATGGTTCAAGGGTTGCTCCGCAGGTAGGCCGTCGACCGGCGACTACCCGCGCCTCGCGCGACCAGGCGTGCCGGATGGACCGTTCGGGGTGAGTTGGTGCTTACCCCGGCGCCGCGCGACCCGGCGCCGGTGGCTTACCGTACCTGACGCACCGGAATGGGACTGCCTCTTTCGACGCGTTCGGCCTCGAACTCCCGCCGGACGGCGCCCTCTTGTCGCGGGCCGCCTCTGGGTGCTATCTCCCTGAGAGTGGTCCACCCCCCGTCAGGAAGCCTGACCCTCTGGTACGACGAGCCCGCGACCGACTGGGAGACCCAGGCCCTGCCCATCGGCAACGGCCCGCTCGGCGCCATGGTGTTCGGCGGCGTGGCCACGGAGCGGATCCAGTTCAACGAGAAGACGTTGTGGACCGGCGGCCCCGGCCACGACGGCTACGACTTCGGCAACTGGACGAGCCCGCGCCCCGACGCCGTCGCGGAGGTCCGGCGGCGGATCGACCGCGACGGCAGGGTGACGCCCGATGAGGTGGCGGCCGCGCTCGGCCGGCCGAAGACCGGGTTCGGCGCCTACCAGACGTTCGGCGACCTGCACCTGGACATCGCCGGCGCGCCCCGCGACCCCACCGGCTACCGCCGCGAGCTCAGCCTGGACGAGGCCGTGGCCCGGGTCGGCTACACCGCCGGCGGCGTCACCCACACCCGCGAGTACTTCGCCGGCAACCCGGGCAACGTGATCGTCGGCCGCCTCTCGGCCGACCGGGACGGCGGCATCTCGTTCACACTCCGGCACACCTCGCCCCACCCGGACAAGACGGTCACCGCCTCCGGCGGCCGGCTCACCATCCGCGGCACGCTGCCGGACAACGGGATGAGGTTCGAGGCCCAGGTGCAGGTGATCGCCGAGGGCGGCACCCGTACGGACGCGGGCGACAGGATCACCGTCACCGGCGCCGACAGCGCGGTGTTCGTGCTGTCGGCCGGCACCGACTACGCCGACGTCCACCCGGCGTACCGCGGTGCGGACCCGCACGCCAAGGTCACCGCGGCGGTCGACGCGGCCGCCGCCAGGAGCTACGACGAGCTCAGGGCCGCGCACGTCGCGGACTACCGCGAGCTGTTCGACCGGGTGCGGCTGGACCTCGGCCAGACCACCCCGGCGCTCCCCACCGACCGGCTCCGCGCGAACTACACCGGCGGTCCCTCCGCCGACGACCGGGCCCTGGAGGCGCTGTTCTTCGCCTACGGCCGTTACCTGCTGATCTCCTCCTCCCGCGAGAACGACCTCCTGCCCGCGAACCTCCAAGGTGTGTGGAACGACTCGACGAGCCCGCCCTGGTCGGCCGACTACCACGTCAACATCAACCTGCAGATGAACTACTGGCCGGCCGAGCAGACCAACCTGCACGAGACCACCAGGCCCTACGACCGCTACATCACGGCTCTGGTCGCGCCGGGACGCAGGACGGCACGGGAGATGTTCGGCGCGCGCGGCTGGGTGGTGCACAACGAGACCAACCCGTTCGGCTTCACCGGCGTGCACGACTGGGCCACCGCCTTCTGGTTCCCGGAGGCCGCCGCCTGGACCACCCGGCACCTCTACGACACCTACCGCTTCACCGGCGACGTGGACTACCTGCGCGAGACCGCCTATCCGGTCATCAAGGGGGCGGCCGAGTTCTGGCTGGACCTCCTGCACACCGACCCGCGTGACGGCAGGCTCGTCGTCTCGCCCAGCTACTCGCCCGAGCACGGCGACTTCTCGGCCGGGGCGTCGATGTCGCAGCAGATCGTGCGGGAGCTCCTCACCAACGCGCTGGCCTCGGCCAGGACCCTCGGCGTGGACGAGGGCTTCCAGGCCGAGACGGCCGCCGCGCTGGCCGACCTCGACCCGGGCATCCGGATCGGCTCCTGGGGCCAGCTCCAGGAGTGGAAGGAGGACTGGGACGCGGCCACCGACACGCACCGGCACCTCTCCCACCTGTACGCCCTCCACCCGGGACACCAGATCGTCGCGGGCACCCCGGAGGCCCGCGCGGCCGAGGTCTCCCTGACCGGGCGCGGCGACGGCGGCACCGGCTGGAGCAAGGCGTGGAAGATCAACTTCTGGGCTCGGCTGCTGGACGGCGACCACGCGCACCGGATGCTCGGCGAGCAGCTGAAGACGTCCACGCTGGACAACCTGTGGGACACCCACCCGCCGTTCCAGCTCGACGGCAACTTCGGCGCCACCTCCGGGATCGCCGAGATGCTGGTGCAGAGCCAGAACGACGTGGTCCACGTGCTGCCCGCGCTGCCCGCCGTGTGGAAGGACGGCTCGGTGTCGGGACTGCGCGCCCGCGGCGACGTCACCGTGGGCGCCACCTGGAGGAACGGCGCCCCCGACACGATCACCGTGCGGACCGGCAGGACCGGGCCGATCAAGGTCAGGTCGTCCGTCGTCGCCGGGCGCCACCGCCTCCACGACGAGCGCGGCCACGAACCCGGCGCGCGCCGCGACGGCGACGTCCTGAGCTGGGACGCCCGCGCGGGCCGCACGTACACACTCCGGAACGAGGCCGTCGAGGACCGGACGCGACCGGCCTTCGGCTGAGATCTCGCGCGGCTACCAGCAGCCACCTGGCGGGATTTATTACGCGCCGACCGGCCGATCACGCGATACCGTGATATGTCACCATCTTGCGGGAGTCAGCGGCATGTTCTTCGGCATCACCGACATCTGGACCTACGTCATCGGCGCGTTCTTCATCATCCTCCTGCCCGGCCCCAACTCCCTGTACGTGCTCAGCCTCGCGGCCCAGCAGGGCGTCAGGCAAGGGTACCGCGCGGCGGCAGGCGTGTTCGTGGGTGACACGGTGCTCATGGCCCTCGCGGCGGCCGGGGCGGCGTCGCTGCTGCGCTCGAACCCGGTGCTGTTCGCGATGGTGAAGTACGCGGGGGCGGGCTACCTGGCGTGGATGGGCTTCCAGATGCTGCGCGGCGCCTGGCGGGCCTGGCGCGCCTCCTCCTCACCCGCCACCCCGGAAACCGCCGCCGCCAGTGCCGGCACCGGCACCGCCGCCCCCGCCGAGCGGGTGGACCGGCGTCCCCGCCCCTTCCGCAGGGCCCTGACGATCAGCCTCCTGAACCCGAAGGCCATCCTCTTCTTCGTCTCGTTCTTCATCCAGTTCGTGGACCGGGACTACGGGACGCCCGCGCTGTCGTTCCTCATCCTGGGCGCGATCATCCAGATCTTCAGCCTGCTGTACCTGACGTCCCTGATCTTCGGCGGCAGCTTCCTGGCGGCCCAGTTCCGCTCCCGCCGCCGCCTCAGCGCCGGTCTCACCTCCGGCGTCGGCGCCCTCTTCCTCGGCTTCGGCGCCAAGCTGGCCACCACGTCCCTCAGCTGAAGAGCTCTTCGGCCGTGCTGATGGTGAACACGCGGTCGATCCAGGACTCCAGCACCTCGGCGTCGGAGCACGCGAAGATCCGCTCACGCGCCTCCGCCGACACGGGCGCACAGCGGTGTTGAAGGACACCCAGAACGCCCCTTCTCAGGGCTTTCGCCTTGCCCTCGGCAAAGCCCTCGGCAAAGCCCTCGGAACGGATCCGGCGGTTTGGGTGTCTACGGTGTCCAGGGCTGCGGCAAGTGCCTCCAGTATGTCACTGACCTGCGGTGATCGCCCGTGTGTCAGGGCCGAGAACACGGTCAGCACCACGTCCGACGCCGCCTCGTCCAGGTCCGTGACGGCGGGCACGTTGTCCGGCCCGAGGACGATGGGATGGACCACCAGGGACGGACGGTCGGCCAGCCCGATCCCCTTGGGCCTGCGCGCCCAGCGGGCCGTGGCCAGGTCCTGGCACACGACCAGCAGGATGACCGGGCACGCGTGCTTGGCGTGCAGATAGCCGATGTAGTACGCCCAGGAGCTCGTCTTGTCCCGGTCCTCCTGCGTCTGCGACTCGATCACAAGCAGGTGGTCCCCCTGCTCGCTCTCCAGGTACAGCAGCGTGTCGACGCGCCGGGTGATGGGCTCCAGCTCCGTGAGCAACAAAAGTTCGAACTCGCGTGACGAGACTTGACCGTTCCAGTCAGATTGGGCCTTGTGTGCGACATAGGTCGGATCTATGCTCCCCATACTCGTTAGTAAAGTTTCCTAATGAACGAGTAGGAGCACCCCCATGCACCGATTCGCACGCTCAGCCCTACTGATCGCGCTTGTAGCGGCAGGTCTCCAAGCCGCCCCCGCCCAGGCCCAGGCGAGGGCCGCCACCGAGTACCAGGCCGAGAGCGCGACGATCTCCCAGGGCGTCGTCGAGTCCAACCACGCCGGCTACACCGGCGCCGGTTTCGTCAACTACGACAACGTCACCGGCTCCTCCGTGGAGTTCACCGTCAACGCCGCCACCGCCGGCGCCGCCTCCCTCGTCTTCCGGTTCGCCAACGGCACCACCGCGAACCGCCCCATGTCCATCACCGTCAACGGCGCATCCGTCTCCAAGGACTTCCCGGGCACCGGCGCCTGGACCACCTGGCAGGACGTCACCGTCGCCGTGACGCTCAACGCCGGAGCCAACACCGTCCGTGCCTCGGCCACCACCGCCAACGGCGGACCGAACCTCGACCGCCTGACCGTCACCGACGGCGCCCCGCCGGCAGCCGGCACCCCGGTCGAGGCCAACGGGCAGCTCAGCGTGTGCGGCGTGCGCCTGTGCAACAAGAACGGCAAGCAGATCCAGCTGCGCGGCATGAGCACGCACGGCCTCCAGTGGTACTACCAGTGCCTCAACAAGGCCTCGCTCGACGCCCTGGCCACCGACTGGAAGGCCGACGTCCTGCGCATCTCCATGTACATCCAGGAGGACGGGTACGAGACCAATCCCCGGCTGTTCACCGACCGGGTCCACAACCTGATCGAGCAGGCCACCTCCCGCGGCCTGTACGCGATCGTCGACTGGCACATGCTCGACCCCGGCGACCCGAACTACAACCTGTCACGCGCCAAGACGTTCTTCACCGAGATCGCCCAGCGGCACAACGCGAAGAACAACGTCCTGTACGAGATCGCCAACGAGCCCAGTGGCGTCTCCTGGTCCACGATCCGCAACTACGCCCACCAGATCATCCCGGTCATCCGTCAGTACGACCCGGACGCGCCCATCCTGGTCGGCACCCGCGCCTGGTCCTCGCTCGGCGTCTCCGACGGGGCGACGGAGAGCGAGGTCGTCAACAACCCGGTCAACGCCACCAACATCATGTACACGTTCCACTTCTACGCGGCCTCCCACGGCTCCGAGTACCTGAACGCGCTGAGCCGGGCCGCCGACCGCATCCCGATGTTCGTCACCGAGTACGGCACGCAGACGGCCTCCGGCGACGGCTCGAACAACTTCACCCGGGCGCAGCAGTACCTCGACCTGATGGCCCAGAAGAAGATCAGCTGGGTCAACTGGAACTACTCCGACGACGAGCGCTCGGGCGCGGTCTTCACCGAGGGCACCTGCCCGAACGGCACCTTCACCGGCACCTCCCGGCTCAAGCCGGCGGGCGTGTGGGTGCGTGACCGGATCCGGACGGCCGACGACTTCTGACGGGTCAACTTCTCGGAATGATGCCAGCTCAGCCGCCGCGCGTCTGCCATGCTCGCACCGCTTCGGCAGGCGCGCGGCCGTGGGCGGAGAAATTGGGCCTGTCCCGTGCAAGGGATCGTCCTCACTCTCGGTTCAGGCGCGTGTCAGCATCCAACCCACGCGTCCGAGGAGGACGAGGTGCAACGCCGTTTTGTCATCCTGTTAGCCGTCCTGGGACTGCTCTGCCTGACCGGCGTCACCGGGGCGGGGGCCTCCGCCGAGCCGCCGCCGAACCGGCAGTACCGCGTACAGGGCCCGTCCGACGCGCGGCAGCGCAGCGCCGTCGCCGCCACCGGCGCCGCGATCGAGGAGGTGGCGAAGGACTCGGTCCTCGTCACGGCCACGCAGGCCGAGGTGACCGCGATCACGCGCCTCGGCTACCGGGTGACGGAGGTGCCGCGTCCCGCGCCCCGGTCCGATGCCGGGCCCGCCGACTTCCCGCCGTCGGACTCCGGCTACCACAACTACGCCGAGATGACCGCCGACGTGAACGCGCTGGTCGCCGCCCATCCCGCGATCGCCAGCACGTTCACGTACGGGACGTCGTACGAGGGCAGGCGGCTCGTCGGCGTCAAGATCAGCGACAACGTGGGCACGGACGAGGCGGAGCCCGAGGTGCTCTTCACCGCCCACCAGCACGCCCGCGAGCACCTCACGGTCGAGATGGCGCTGTACATCATGCATCTGCTGGCCGACAACTACGGCAGCGACAGCCGGATCACGAACCTGGTGAACAGCCGCGAGATCTGGATCATGCCGGACCTCAACCCCGACGGCGGCGAGTACGACATCGCGACCGGCTCCTACCGTTCGTGGCGCAAGAACCGGCAGCCCAACAGCGGCTCCTCGGCCGTCGGCACCGACATCAACCGCAACTGGGGCTACAACTGGGGCTGCTGCGGCGGCTCGTCCGGCTCGACCTCCAGCGAGACCTACCGCGGCTCGGCCGCCGAGTCGGCGCCCGAGGTGAAGGCGACGGCCGACTGGGTGCGCAGCCGGGTCGTCGGCGGCGTCCAGCAGATCAAGGCGCACGTCGACTGGCACACCTACAGCGAGCTGGTGCTGTGGCCGTACGGCTACACCTACGACGACACGGCGCCCGGCCTGACCCAGGACGACCGGGACGCCCACGCGGCGCTGGGCCGGAGCATGACCTCCACCAACGGCTACACGCCCGAGCAGTCCAGCGACCTCTACATCACCGACGGCACCATCGACGACTGGATGTGGGGCGTCTACAAGATCTTCAGCTTCACCTTCGAGATGTACCCGACCGGCGCCAGCCCGGGGTTCTACCCGCCCGACGAGCAGATCGGCCCGCAGACCACCCGCAACCGCGAGGCCGTGCTCCGCTTCCTGGAGTACTCCGACTGCGTCTACCGGATCATCGGCAAGGACTCCCAGTACTGCGGCGCCGGCATCCCGGCGGAGACCGTGTACTCCGACACGTTCGAGTCGGCCACGGGCTGGACCGTCAACCCGTCCGGCACCGACACGGCCACGACCGGGCAGTGGGAGCGCGGCGACCCCGCGGACACCACCTCGTACGGGGCCAAGCAGCTCGGCACCACCGTCAGCGGCGCCAACGACCTGGTGACGGGCCGGCTCGCCGGCACCGCCGCCGGTGACCACGACGTCGACGGCGGCGTCACCTCGATCCAGTCGCCGCCGATCACGCTGCCCTCGGGCGGCACGCTGAGCCTGTCGCTGTCGTGGTACCTCGCGCACGGCTCCAACAGCTCCAGCGCCGACTACCTGCGCGCGCGGGTGGTGGGCGGCACCACCGCGACCGTCCTCCAGCAGGCGGGAGCGGCGGCCAACCGCAACGGCTCGTGGAGCACGGCGACGGCGGACGTGACGGCGTTCGCGGGCCAGACGGTCCGTGTCGTGATCGACGCGGCGGACGTCTCGGGCGCCTCGCTGGTCGAGGCGGGCGTCGACGACGTCCGTATCACCCGCCGCCCCTGATCTTGTGAGGTGCGGACCCCGGCGCCGCGGCCGACCCGGCCGCGGCGCCTTCGCGTGCGCTCTTGACGGGCGACATTTCCGTTTCTTTGGGCCTTGTAAGGACCGGGTGTCAAGGCTACGATCACCACAACTCTTAGGAAACTTTCCTAAAAGAAATCTTGATCGGGGAACCATGACCCGCTCGCCGCCACCCACTGCCCTGACCTGACAGCCCCCAGCGAGCCAGCACCCCGCCTCTCCAGGAGCCCGCGCCACCCGCGCGGGCCGTGCCGTACGGCTCGCGCTCTCACCCCCCGGTGCGAGCCGTACGGCACCCCGGGCGGAAGGCGCCGGACCCGGGCGCCCCGCGCACCCCCCGACCCGCGCGCACCCCCCAACCCGTGAAGCCGCACTTCCAGGGAACGCCATGAGATTCCGTCGCATGTTCCTCGCCTTACTCGCCGCCGTAGCCATGATCGGCGCCGGAGCCGCCACCTCGGTGCCCGCCGCCGGTGCCACCGTCCCCGCCGCTCCGGGCACTTCCACGGCGTTCGCCGCCCAGTGGCAGCCGAACGTCTCCTACGCCGTCGGCGCCCGCGTCACCTACAACGGCGTCGACTACCAGTGCATCCAGGCCCACACCTCGCAGGTCGGCTGGGAGCCGCCCATCGTGCCGGCCCTGTGGAAGCCCGTCAGCGGCGGTGGCGACCCGGGCACGCCCGGCGCCCCCTCCACCCCCGGCTCCCCCCGCGTGACCTCGACCACCAACAGCTCGATCGCCCTGTCCTGGACCGCTTCGACCGGCACCGTCACCGGCTACCGCGTCTACGAGGGCTCCACGGTGCGCGCCACGGTCACCGGCACCTCGGCCACGATCGGCTCGCTCGGCACCTGCACCACGCACACGTACACGGTCCGCGCCTACAACTCGGCCGGCGAGTCCGCCGGTGCCACGGTGACCGGCACCACCAGCGGCTGCACAGGTGGAGGCGGCACCAAGATGCCCGGCGCCCCCTACCTCTACATGGGCTGGGGCAACCCGCCCGCCCCCGCCTCGGTCATGAGCGCGACCGGCGTCAAGTCGTTCACGATGGCGTTCATCCTGTCGAGCGGCGGCTGCGCCCCCGCGTGGGACGGGCAGCGCCCGCTGACCGGCGGCGCCGACGCGCAGGCCATCTCGGCCATCAAGTCCGCGGGCGGCAGCGTCCAGGTCTCCTTCGGCGGCTGGCAGGGCAACAAGCTCGGCCCGAACTGCTCGACGCCGCAGGCGTTCGCCGGCGCGGTGCAGCAGGTCATCAACGCCGTCGGCCCCGCCGTGGTCGACTTCGACATCGAGAACACCGACGAGTTCGAGAACTACACCGTCCAGGACCGCATCCTGAACGGCCTGAAGATCGTCAAGCAGAACAACCCGGGCGTCAAGGTCGTCGTCACCTTCGGCACGACCAGGACCGGCCCCAACGCGCACGGCGTCCGGCTGATCAACCAGTCGAAGGCCCTCGGCGTGCCGATCGACAACTACACGATCATGCCGTTCGACTTCGGCGGCACCAACATCTACCAGGACACCGTCAACGCCTCCGAGGGCCTGAAGAACGCCCTCAAGAACGCCTTCGGCTGGAGCGACGCCCAGGCGTACGCGCACATGGGCATCTCCGGCATGAACGGACTGTCCGACCAGCAGGAGCTGACCTCGCCGGCCACGTGGACGCAGATCCGCGACTGGGCCAAGGGCAAGGGCCTGACCAGGCTCGCCTACTGGGCCGTCAACCGTGACCGCCCGTGCCCCGGCGGCGGCGTCGTGTCCAACTGCAGCGGCATCTCGCAGGCCGACTGGGAGTTCACCCGGATCACCGCCGGCTTCTGACCCACCGGCTCAGGAGCCCGCCGTACGACCGCCCCATCGCGCCTCGCGCGGTGGGGCGCTCCCACGAAAGCAAAGGGTTCACGGGCTGTGAGAAATCAGGGGATGAACGGGACCAGAGGCAGGTACGGCACCAGTTCGGTCGGCTTCACCGGCAGCCCCGGCCCGGGCGGCCGGTAGGTCGGCAGCGCCTCCCCGTACTCGTGCATCCACGCGTGGTCCACCATCAGCCGCATCGGCTCCGGCGCCGACGGACTCTCCGCCCGCGCCGCGACCGGGTCCAGGCGCCCCACCGCCAGCTTGGCCACCGCGTCGGCCACCAGCCCCGCGTCCGGCAGCGCCACGTCGCACCTGTCGTCCGGGCCGATGAGCAGGTCCAGGTCGGGCGGCACCGGGTAGATCGGCCGCGGCAGCGCCAGCACCCGCGGCGCGGGAGCCATCGGCAGCCCGTCGCGCACCGCCTCCACCAGCACCGACCGCGCCGTGCGCCCGCTCAGCACGCCGTCGGCGAGCGGCCAGCACAGCTTCCCCACGTTCGCGCCGTCCTCGCCCAGGGCATGCAGGCACAGGTACGGCACCAGCGCCACCTCGTCGCCCCGTCCCTCCTGCGCCCACCCGCGGCCGCACCCGGCCAGCACGAGCAGCGCCAGCATCGCCCGGTACGCGGTGTCGGCGTGCGCCGTCTCCAGCCGCCCCGGCACGATCACGCACCGGCCTCCGGTCCGCTCCGCCGTCGCACCCAGCTCCCGCGCCACCTTGACCGCCCGCGCGGCCGGCACCCCGGTCAGCGGCTCCTGCCAGGCGGGTGTGTACGGCTCGCCCCGGTCGTCGTAGCCGCCCGGCCAGCAGCCCGGCAACCCGTCCCTGGCGACCCCGTACACCGCCAGCAGCAGGTCGAACACGGTCGTCACCAGCAGATCCCCGTACCGCCGCACCGGCACCCCGCGCCGCAGCGCGCCCGGCCCGTCGTCGAAGCGCGGCAGCAGCACCTCCACCGCCTCGCCCCGCGGCCCGCCGTACACGCTGAGCCGGTCCGCGCGCCGCCCGATGCCGCAGCCCGCCACCCACGACCCGCCCACCTCGCGCAGCCGCACGAGACACGGCAGGTCGGTGCGGTCCAGCGCGTGCTCGGCGAACACCGGCCGCTCCACCAGGAACTCGCTGAGCAGCACATGCCCCATCGCCATCGCCAGCGCGCCGTCCGTGCCCGGCCGCACGACCAGGGTCTCGTCCGACAGCCGCGTCGGATGCGGCCCTATCGCGACGACCTTCTGCCCCTTGTACCGCCCGGCGATCACCGACGGCGTGCCGGGCGTGCGGGTCAGCCGGTTGTTCTCACCCCAGAGCAGCACGTACGCGGCACGCGGCCAGTCGTCCGGTTCCGGACCGCGGAAGCCGGGGCCGAGCACCTGCCGCGGCGCGCTCGGCTGCTCGGTCAGCACCGCGCCCCCCAGCGCGCCCACCAGCCCCGCCAGCGGCGAGGTCGCGAGCGCGGCCACCCGGTCCGCGCCGTGCTCGGCGGCCGTGTGCACGATGGCCGCGGCCGTCAGCTCCGCCGCCGTCCCGTCGTCCAGCGGCACGCGCCGCCCGCCCCGGGCGCGACGGTACACCTCAGAATTTGCTGTGAGTTTCGCCCAGGCGGCGACCGGGTCGCGAAGCTCATCTTTCACCTCGAAATAGAGCCGGACCAGAGCCCGGTTGACCTGCGATCCCCCCATGGAAAGAGTTCAACACAGACGGTCACGGTCTATCGCGGTACGACCCGCCATGTCGGGGATAAGAATGCCCTCGCAAGTAGCAGCATCCAGGGGAGTACGGCAGGCTAGACCCGCCATGGAATACGCATTTCTCACCGGGACAGTCCTCGTCGCAGGAGTCGTGTTCGCCGTCATCGCCCAGTGGCGTGACTGGCGGCCGCCGATCGTCGTCGCAGTGGTCGTGGGCGTCGCCGTCCGCGTGCTGCTGCTGTTCACCGCGGCGCACGACTCGTGGCAGCCCGTCGACTTCGTCGAAAGCTTCAAGCCCGCGGGCCTGGCCGTGCTCAACGGCCAGGACCCCGTGCTGGCCAGCGAAGGCGGCTGGCACTTCCTGCCGACGATCCCGTACGTCTACGGCATCCTGCTGTGGCTCGGCATCCCGTGGGAGTACGCCGGGCGGCTGGTCACCGTCGTCGCCGACATCGTCCTGATCCCGCTCGTGGCCAAGCTGGCCGGCGGCCCCAAGGCGTCGCTGCGCGCCCTGCAGTACGCGCTCAACCCGCTGGCGCTGCTGGTGGCCTGCATCCATGGCCAGGTCGAGCCGGTGGCGCTGGTTTTCGGCGTGGCCGCGTTCGTGGTGGCGCGCGGGCCGGGCTCGCACGACCGAGCCGGCGTCACCACCCAGGTCGTCGCCCGCGTCCGCCGCGGCGTGACGGCCTACGGCTGGCGCGTCTCCGTGTACCGCGTGCTCGGCCCCGGCGGCATGCTCCGGCGAGCGCTGACGCCCGGCCCGACCGATCGCGCCGACCTCAAGCGGGCCTGCCTGGCGGGACTGCTCATGGGCCTCGCCCTGTGCGCGAAGAGCTGGCCGATCTGGCTCGTCCCCGGCATGCTGCTGCTCCTGCCGCACCTGCGCGCCCGGGTGGCGGCGCTGTTCGTGACCGGCCTGGTGCCGCTGTTCTTCCTGGTCACGCTGCCCGTCTTCGCGGGCACCACGCTCCAGCAGATCCCCGAGGTCATCAAGACCATCCAGGACATCCGCCCGATCGTCGGCGAATGGGGCTGGACCCCGTGGTTCACCGGCGGCAACTGGGAGCTGCGGGCCGATCTCGCCAAGTTCGGCACCAACCTCATCTACGCCTGCGTCGTCGGCGTGATCTTCCTCTGGCGGCGGGCCGACCCGATCGACATGACCACCGCCATCCTGCTGATCTTCATGGTCGTCACCCCGCGGCTCGGCGCGCAGTACCTGCTGTGGTTCATGCCGTTCCTGATCGCCCGGCCGACCAGGTTCGCCTGGCCGGCGATCATCGGCGGGTCGGCGTGGGCGGCCTACGGCTACCTGTACATGACCCAGTTCGACGTCGACACCTGGTGGTTCCTGCACTCGCAGTGGTCGCGGGCGTCCATCGTGCTGCTGCCGCTGCTGTTCGTCGCCATGCCGTGGGGCCGCCGCGTGGCGTCCCGCCTGACGGCCGCCCCGGACGAGGTCACGGGTAAGGCCCACGCCACCTCCACCGTCTAGGACGTCCGTTTCCTACAAGAGCCGGGCGTGCGGCGCCGGATAGCGTCCGCCCATGGACACGCACACGACAGGCGGCGGCATGCTCGCCCGCGCTGCCGCCTACCTGGAGCTCCACGGCAGGCTGATCGACCGGCTGCGCTTCGCCGCGCTGTTCGCCGGCGGACCGGCGCGACCGGTGCTGGACGTGCTGCGCTCCTACCAGAACGCCGACGGCGGCTTCGGCAACGCGCTCGAACCCGACCTGCGCGGCGCCGCCAGCCAGCCCGAGCCGGTCGAGGTGGCCTTCCACATCCTCGACGAGCTGGACGCGTTCGCCGACCCCATGGTGCCGCCGGCGTGCGACTACCTGCTGTCGGTGACGGCCGGGGACGGCGGCGTGCCGTTCGTGCTGCCCAGCGTGCGTGACATGGCCCACGCGCCCTGGTGGGAGACCGGCGACGACCCGCCGGGCAACCTCGTGCCGACCGCCTCCATCGTCGCGCTCCTGCACAAGCACCGCGTCCGCCATCCCTGGCTGGAGCCGGCCACCGCGTTCTGCTGGACGCGGATCGCCGCCGTCGAGCGCACCACGCCGTACGAGGCGCGGGCCGTCGTCGCCTTCCTGGAGCAGGCGCCGGACCGCGAGCGGGCGGAGGCGGAGTTCACCCGGCTGCGGCCCGCCATCCTGGACACCGTCGCCTTCGACCCGGACGCCTCCGGCGAGGCGCACTTCCCGCTGGACTTCGCGCCGTCGCCGCTGCGGCTGCCGCTGTTCGACGCCGGGCTGCTGGACCGGCACCTGGACGCGCTGGCCGCCGCGCAGTCACCCGAAGGCGGGTGGAACGGCAACTGGACGATGTGGACGCCGCTGGTCGAACACGAGTGGGGCGGCTACGTGACCGTCCAGCGCCTCAAGACCCTGCGCGCGTACGGCCGCCTGGACGCCTGAGCCCTCCCTCCGCGCTGTCGGTGCCGTGTCCTAGCGTGGAGGGATGTACGAGGAACGGCCGCCCGCGCCGGGGCTCGCCGGCCGTGTCGTGTGCGAATGGGCGCACGTCAGCGAGGCCGGGGGCACGCGGCTCGTGGTCCCGGACGGCTGCGTCGACCTCATCTGGGGGCCCGGCGGGCTCTTCGTGGCGGGACCGGACACGGGGCCGATGCCCGCGCCCATGCGGCCCGGCGACAGGTACGCCGGCATCCGGTTCCGGCCGGGCGCGACGGGCGAGGTGTTCGGCGTGCCCGTCCACGGGCTGCGCGACGAGCGCGTCCCCCTCGCCTCGCTGGACGCCCCGGCCTGGCGCCCCCTCCTGTCACCGGACTCTCCGCAGGACGCACTCGCCGATCGCCTGCGCCTCATGCGGGCCGCCGTCACCGCCCGGATCCGGGAGACGGCGCCCGCCGACCCGGTGGCCCCCGCCCTGGTCGCGGCGCTGCGGTCGGGGTCGAGCGTGCGGGAGGCCGCCCGGGAGCTCGGCTTCAGCGAGCGGCAGCTCCACCGTAGGAGTGTGGCCGGGTTCGGTTATCCCCCGAAGACGCTCCAGCGCGTCGTGCGTTTCCAGCACGCGCTGCGGCTGGCCCGCTCGGGTGTCGCCCTGGCGGAGGTGGCGGCGGCCTCCGGCTACGCGGACCAGGCCCACCTGTCCCACGACGTCAAGCGGCTGAGCGGCGTCCCGCTGGGCCGTCTCCTCACCTGAGCCCCGTCCGGCCCCGGCGTCATCGCCGCCGCTGGACCGGACCTCCAGCGACCTTGGCGTTCTCGGTCACCGGGTCTCCGGTCGCGGCCGGTGCGCGCGGCTCACCCGGAGGCGGAGTGCCGGGCGGCGCGGCGGCGGGCGGTTCGTCCGGCGGCGTACCGGACAACAGCGCGGCGGCCCAGGTGGCGCGCGGATCGCTGTCCACCAGCAGGGCCCGCGCGAACAGGCTCAGCGGAATCGCCAGCAGCGCCCCCAGCGGCCCGAGCACGAACGCCCAGAGGATCAGCGACAGGAACGTCATCGTCGTCGACAACCCCACCGCGTCGCCCAGGAACTTCGGCTGGATGAACGACTGGATCACCACGTTGATGACGCAGTACGCGGCGATGACCAGCAGCATCTGCTTGACGCCGCCGTCGAGCAGGGCGAGCAGGGCGGGTGGGATGAGACCGAGGACGAAGCCGACGTTCGGGATGTAGTTCGTGATCAGCGCCAGCACGCCCCACAGCACGGGCAGCGGCACGCCGAGGATCGACAGCGCCGCCGTGTCCAGCACCGCGCAGATCAGTCCGAACACCGTGGAGACGATGAGGTAGCGCCGGGTCTTGTCGGCGAACGTGTCCAAAGCGGCCACCAGCCGGTGCTGGTGGGTGTGCCCGGCGGCCAGGATCCTCGCGGTCACGGGCGCGTCCAGGCACATCGCGAGCAGCAGCACCACGATCAGGAACAGGCTGGACAGCACGCCGACCAGGCTGGACAGCAGGCTCTGCACGACGCCCACGACCTTGTCCACGTCGATGGCCTTGACCGCGTCGTTGATCATGCTGTTGCTGACGCCGTGCGCCGCCGCGAAGCTCTGCGCGTCGCTGAGGAGCTGCTGGAACTGCGGGGCGTACGTGGGGAGCAACGTGGCGAGCTGCGTCACCGAGTACGTCGCGACAGCGACCATGCCGAGAAGGACGAGGACCACGATCAGGAACGGCAGGAGCACCTGCGACCAACCGGGCGCGCCGTGCCGCTTCAGCCAACGGCGCACCGGCGAGACGGCTATGACGAGGACGAGCGCGAGCACGACCGGCCCGAGGATGGACGAGACCTCACGCATCCCGAACAGGGCGATGACCGCCCCGGCGATCCCCAGCAGGACGATGAGCGCTCTTGGTACGGCAGGTTGGTCGCGCACGTCATCTACCTACCCGGGCCTGGGCGGGAACACCGGAAACGGCCTGTGAATCCGTTGATTTGACGGTTCGGGAAGGCCTGCATAGAGTTCACCAGTCCCACGAGGACGGCGGTGATCGCCGGCCTCGCTCCGGGCCCCTCCCCAGCCCCATCGCCATCCGGTGGATCACTGTGCGTCCGCATGGTGCCTCTGGACAGCGGCTTTGACATCGGTCAGATGTCGGAGTATGGTTGGAGAGTTGCCCCGGAGACGGGGCGGAGTCGGAATTCCGGAAGCGCCGAATTTGACAGTAAATCGGATCGCTGAAAGAATAAAGACACAACGAAAGACCGAAACGAAAAGCGCCTCTCGCAGCTCCGGGGAGTACGCGTCCGTTTCTTGAGAATTCAACAGTGTGTTAAAAGCCAGTGCATGATGCACAACCCCGTCATTTCGGTGACGGATTCCTTTTTCAGTTAGGTTCAGACCTTTTTTGGAGAGT
>NZ_JBFAHO010000035.1:0-80355 GCF_040654215.1 Nonomuraea sp. NPDC050733
CCCTCGCCGGCGGCCTGGCCGAGCAGGAGAAGCGGCTGCGCGACGCCGGGGCGCAGATCACCATGCCGCTGCGCCAGGAGCCCTGGGGCGAAGCCTTGTTCCAGGTCACCGACCCCAACGGCGTGATCGTCCAGTTCGTCGAATGGGCCGCCCCCGAACACGGCTGACCCGGCCCCACGCCAAAGGCCCCATCACCCGGCATTGTCTCCGACCTCGGCCCTGGCCCGCCCGTGCGCTGGCTGAGCTCGTCGCCCGACCTCTCTCCGAAAGGAGCCCCTCCTGACGCCGGACCCGGTGACCGTGCACCCGACCGCCCACGAGCGAGTGGTCTTTCTCGAACCGCTGGTCAGCTCGCCAACGATCACCGTCGGTGAGTACTGCCCCCCTCAGCCTCTGCGGACGGTTCTGAAGGCGGCGTCGACCAGGCCCACACGGTGCGCGACCACCGCCGCCTGGATGCGGTTGCGCAGTCCCAGCTTCTCCATCACCCCCGCCACGTGCGTCTTCACCGTCGTCACTCCGATGTGCAGCTCGTCGGCGATCTCAGCGTTCGACAACCCCGTCCCCAGCAGTGCCAGCACGTCCAGCTCCCGCTCCGTCAACCCCGCCGGCGTGGGCAGGTCCGCGTGTGCCTGGGCGTCGAGCGCCCGTTCCACGACCCGGCGCAGAACGGACGGCGCCAGGAGCGGTTCTCCCGCCGCGGCCCGCCGGACAGCCTCCACCATCCGCTCGGCCTCGTCGTCCTTCAGCAGGAACCCGATCGCTCCCGCCCGCAGCGCCGCGTACACGTCGGCGTCCTCGGCGAAGGTGGTCAGGACGACGATCCTGGCCGCGGGACTGGAGGACAGGACACGCTTGATGGCCTCGAGACCGTCGACCCTGGGCATGCGCAGGTCCATGAGGATGACGTCGGGCTTGTGCAGCTCTGCCAGGTGTACGGCCTTGGCCCCGTCATCCGCCTCGCCGACCACCTCCATGTCGCCGCTCGCCTGCAGCAGCATGCGCACGCCCGCTCGGACCAGAGCCTGGTCGTCGGCCACGACGACGCGGATCACGCCGTCTCCCTGGTGGGCAGCAGGACGGTCAGCAGCCAGCCGCCGTCCTCGTCGGGACCGGCGGTGAGGGTGCCGCCGAGCGCGCGGGCGCGTTCGCGCATGCCGCGCAGCCCCTGCCCGGAGGAGGGCAGGCTGCGCCAGGCGGTGGGCGGGCGACCGTTGCGCACCTCGACGGCCAGCCCGTCGGCGGCCGAGGTGAGGCGTACCCGCACTTTCGTGCCCGGGCCCGCGTGTTTGAGCACGTTGGTGAGACCTTCCTGGATGATCCTGGCGGCGGAGGCACGGGCAACGAGAGGCGCCCGCTCCACTTCCGGGCCGACGTCGAGCTCGACGAGCAATCCTGCCGCGCTCATGCGTTCCGCCGACTCGCGCACCACGTCGGCGGGGTCGGCCGGGTCGGCCGGCAGGTTGGGCCGTTTGTCGGGATCGCGCAGCAGGTCGAGCAGGCCGCGCAGATCTTCGAGCACCTGGTGGCCGGTGTCACGGATGTCGGTGAGCGCCTGGGCGGAGGGCCCGTCGGGGTCGGCGTAGCGGGCGGCGCCGGCTCGCAGGGCCATGGCGCCGACGTGGTGGGCGACGATGTCGTGCACCTCGCGGGCGATGCTCTCGCGCTCGGCCAGCTGGTCGGCGCGCACCTGGGCCAGCGCGAGCCGCTGCGACTCGCGTACGCGCAACCGTTCCGCCTCGCCCGCGGCCTGCCTGACCCGCAGGTAGCGGCCGATCGCCAAGGGAGCGACGACGAGCGTCATCAGCACCACGACGCGCATCGGCTGGACCTCGGCGCCCGGCCCGACGATGCCGATGGCGACGGTGAAGAGGGCGACGGTGAGGACGGCGACGAGGTAGACGACGAGCGTCCAGAGCCAGGAGGCCACGCGCATGGCGAACACGCCGGCGGCGATGAGGACGAGCATGACGCAGGTGGCCGTCGCCGCCTCGAAGTACTGGTCGGCCAGCAGCATGAGGGCGACCTGCAGGACGAACACCAGCCCCGGCAGACGCCGCGCGACGCCGAGGGACAGGCCCGCGAGCACCACCAGCGATCCGATGACCCAGACAGGCCGGCCGGAGGCGTCCCACTCCGTCCAGGTGTTCAGGACGGTCAGGGCGACGCCGCCGCCGGCCAGCAGCACGTCGGGGGTGATGTCGCGCTCGGTGAGGCGTCCGGCCGGGCCTCGCAGGTAGGCGCCGATGAGGACGGGCACGACGGCGGCGCCGGCGGAGTACCACCACGAGTTGGCGGTGAAGGCGAGGCCGGGGTCGGCGAGGTTGAAGCCGGTGGCCACGGCGCCGAGCGCGGCGGAGCAGAGGACAGCGAGCGGGCGCGCCCTGTAGGCGACGACGCCGAGGCAGGCCAGGAGGAGGATCTGCACGGTGTTGACGGTGAAGGCGCTGAGCTGGTCGGTGAGGATGAGCAGCCCGGACAGGTAGGCGGCCACCGGTACCGGCCACCGCCGTACGAACCCCATGGGAACCCCGGCGAGCACGGAGAACCCGGCGCAGACCACCACGGGCGCCGAGGAGGTGCCCCAGGTGTGCCATGTGCTCATGACGTCAAAGCCGATGGCGGCCGCCACCAGCAGAACGTCCAGAGCCTGACCACGCCGTCGCATGCGTCAACGGTATCCAGGACGTCACGGAGGTCGATCCTCCACAAGGAGGAAGCCGCCTCCTCCAACTGGCCGCAAGTCCGGGCGCCCCGTCTCAGAGTGGCGGGCGTACGGGTACCTCTACCTGGTCCGGCTGGACGTGGACCCGTGGTGGTACCCGCACACCGGCACCCCCGCCGAGCAGGCAGCTCAGCGGTGCAGCGTCCGGAACAGCGTGATCCACTGATCCGGGTGGACGAAGGCCACGACCGTGTCCGGGGCGATGCCCGCGGCGCGGAAGGCCTGGGGGACATTTCGGTAGTGCGGTTCGAGTGAGGCGCGCAACGAGCCGCCGACACCGGTGAAGCCCAGCTCCACCAGCTCCCGGTAGGCCCGCTCGTCCACGACCAGCGGGTCCGGCCGCCGGACGATGCGCAGGATGGCCGAGTCGACCGAGGGCACCGGGCGGAAGCTGGTCCGTTCGACGCGCCCGAGCAGCTCCCAGGTGAACCACGGCCAGTTGAGCACCGTGACCAGGCTCCAGCGGCCGAAGTCGCCCGAGCGCTTGCGCGCGTACTCGAGCTGGGTGAGCAGGGTCGCGGAGGTGAGGTGCTCGGCTGTCAGGCACCAGTTCACGATCTTCGAGGTGATCGAGTACGGGATGTTGCCGACGACCGCGAACGGCTTCGCCGGCGGCCGGGCCGCGGTGAAGTCGCCCTTCACGATCTCGATGCCCGAGCTGTCACGGGTTCTGGCCCGCAGCTTGGCCGCGAGCAGCGGGTCGAGCTCGTAGCCGATGACGTGGGCGCCGGTCGAGGCCAGCGCCGTGGTCAGGACGCCTTCACCGGAGCCGGGTTCCAGAATCAGCCCGGCGGGTTCCGCCGCCTTGACGACCTGCTCGACGGCATGCCGATCGACCAGGAAATTCTGGGAGAGCTCGCGTCTGGCCCGATCTCTGGGCGTGCGACCGCCGCCCTTCTTCTGGGCGGTCTTCTTCTGTGCGTGCTTCTGGGTGTGGGAATATTCGCCGAATGCGAAAGACTGCGCCACAGCAGTTGCCCTTCTGGGTCTTCGAGAGAAAGGGAATCTCGAAGGGCCCCGGGCACGCCGGAGGCGATGGGGGGATCGCTCCTAGCGGGCCTGGGCCCGGCCGGAGCGGATGCGAGTGAAGCAGATGCAGAAGCATGTCATGCGCGAGACCATAGGGAACGGCCCATCTCGACGCAACGTTTTTTCAGGGAGCGGACGCACCGACCTCTCCGTGGTACGTACCTTGGCGACTCCGCATGTCGGCTGCTTCAGCCGACCGCAACTCTTCGCGGAGCTGCTGTCAGACCTCGCCTGAGGCATCCCGACGCCCCCGCCGCCGATCGATGGCGGTGGCGCCCGGCAGCTCCTCCCATGGTGGAGGGGTTTCCGGGGCGGCCTGCAGGTAGGTGAGTACCGCCAGCACCCGCCGGTTGTGGTCGTCGGACGGCGGCAGGCCGAGCTTGGCGAAGATGTTGTTGGTGTGCTTGCCGATCGCCTTGTCCGTGACCTGGAACCTGGCGGCGATCGCCATGTTGGACAACCCCTCCGCCATCAACGCCAGCACCTCCCGCTCCCGAGGAGTCAGCTCACCCAGCGGCTCGTCGCGGCTGTGACGGCTCAGGAGCTGCGAGATCACCTCAGGATCCATCACGGTGCCGCCGGCTGCCACCTGACGCACCGCGTCCACGAACCGGTCGACGTCGCCGACGCGATCCTTGAGCAGGTAACCAACCCCACCAGGCCGGTCGGAGAGCAGCTCGCGGGCGTACAACTGCTCCACGTACTGCGAAAGGATCAACACCGGCAGACCCGGCACCAGCCGCCGCGCCTCCAGGGCGGCGCGCAGCCCCTCGTCGGTGTAGCCGGGGGGCAGCCGCACATCGACCACGGCGACATCCGGACGGCCATGAACGAGCGCGTCGAGCAGCATCGGAGCGTTGTCCACCGCCTTGACCACCTCGAAGCCGTACGCCGTCAGCAGGCGGATCAGCCCGTCCCTGAGCAGGGCGAGATCTTCGGCTATGACGACGCGCACGGCAACTCCATGGTGAGTTCGGTGGGCCCGCCGAGCGGACTTCGGACGATGAGCCGGCCGTCGAAGGCCGACAGACGTGCGTCGATGCCCCGGATGCCGCTGCCGCCGGCCCGGTCGGCCCCGCCGCGGCCATCGTCGCACACCTTCACGCGAAGCAGGCCGCCCACGTGGGACATTCGCAACCACACACGCGACGCGCCGCTGTGCTTGGCCACGTTGGTGAGCGCCTCGGCGACGGCGAAGTAGACCGCGGACTCGACCGGCGCCTCCAACCGGCCCGGCAGCTCGATCTCGACCGTCACCGGCACCGGGCACAGCAGTGCGGCGGCCTGGATCGCGCCGGCCAGACCGCGGTCGGTCAGCACCGGAGGATGGATGCCGCGCACCAGGTCACGCAGGTCGGTCAGCGCCTGGCCGGCGACCTCCCTGGCCTCGTCGATCATCAGCCGGGCCTGGGCGGGATCGGGGGCGTTGCGGGCCAGACCCAGATTCATCCGGATCGCGATCAGCTTGGCCTGCGCGCCGTCGTGCAGGTCGCGTTCGATCCGGCGCAGCTCGGCCGCCTGCGCGTCCACCACTACGGCCCGGGACTCGGTCAGTTGCCGGATGCGCGCGGCCGGGGTCGCGTCAGGCAGGAGCAGCATCCCCGCCAGCCGCGCCTGCCAGGTGCGCAGCACGGGAACGGCCATGACGGTGATCACCGCGATGGCCCCGACGGCCACGCTGAAGGCCATCGTGGTCAGGCCGTCGGTCACGACCACCTGCACCCGCGAGAAGATGTAGTCGAAGGCGGCCAGCAGCGCCCAGATGACGAGCGCCGGGCCGTACCAGGTGAGGCCGTGCACGACCAGCCAGGCCAGGTCCCGCCAGGTGCGCGCGTCCCGCAGCGCGATGGCCAGCGGAACTCGCGGTCTCCTGCGCCACCGGTACAACCGGTGGCCGGCCGGGTCGAGCACCTGGCTCGCCCAGGCGCGCTGCAGCCGCGCCAGCGACCGTACGAGCGCGAGCACACGGACCAGCAGCGGCAGGCCGAGCCCGGCCACCGGGACCAGCGCGAGACTCACCAGCAGCATGGCGAGCAGCGCCAGCGCGGCCACGCCCGTGGCGGCGTTGAGCAGCAGGCCACCACCTGCGGCGATGACATTGCGAATGCCGGTCACGCCGGAAGTCTGCCCTATGCGCGGCGCTCGGTCGGTAGGCCCAGGCCTACCTCCGGAGGTGGGAATCTTCGCCCCGGCCGGTGGGCGCACTCCCATCGAGATCGGCGGCCCGGGCCGGAAGGCTGACGGTCGTCATCCGAGGAAGGGAGGGCAGGCCGTGATCGAAGTGAGCGGGCTGACCATGAGATATGGCGACAAGGTCGCCGTGGACGACCTGACGTTCACCGTGAGAGCGGGACTGGTGACCGGCTTCCTCGGCCCGAACGGCGCGGGCAAGTCCACCACCATGCGCGCCGTGCTCGGGCTGGAGGTGCCCAGCGCGGGCAAGGCCCTGGTGAACGCCCGTCCGTACGCGTCGATGTCCAGGCCCATGCGCTCCATGGGGGCGCTGCTCGACGCCGGGGCGGTGCACGGGGGCCGCAGTGCGCGGGCGCATCTCGCCTGCCTGGCCCGCAGCAACGGCATCGGCCGTGCCCGGGTGGCCGCCGTGCTCGAGCAGGTCGGTCTGACCGGCGTCGCCGACGAGCGGATCGGCGGCTTCTCGCTGGGCATGCGGCAACGGCTGGGGATCGGCGCGGCGCTCCTCGGGGACCCGGGGGTGCTGATGTTCGACGAGCCGCTGAACGGCCTCGATCCCGAGGGCATCCGCTGGCTGCGCGACCTGCTGCGCTCGCTGGCGGACGAGGGCCGCACCGTGCTGTTGTCCAGCCACTTGATGAACGAGATGGCGCTGACCGCCGACCACGTCATCGTCATCGGACGGGGCCGGCTGATCGCCGACACCCCGGTCGAGGCCCTGGCCGACCACTTCCGGCGCGACGTGCTGGTCCGCACCCCCGACCCGGCACGCCTCGCCGCCATCCTGCACGCACACGGTGCGTCGGTGACCCCTGAGGACGACGGCGCCCTGTCCGTACGGAACCTCGACGCGGCCAGGATCGGCGCACTGGCGCTGTCCGGCGGCGTCGCGCTGGCGGAGCTGTCCCCGCGCGGCGCCTCCCTGGAGGAGGCGTTCATGCGGCTCACCGAGGACAGCACGGAATACAGGGCCGGCGCCGGGAAGGCCGTCCGATGATCGACGTGATCGCTTCCGAGTGGCTCAAGCTCCGCTCGCTCCGCTCGAACCTCCACTTGCTGGCCTGCTCGGTGGCGGCCGTCCTGGCCTGCGCCGGGGTGGCGTTCATGATCGGCCGCGGGTTCGACAACCAGTCGCCTGACGAACGGATGACCTTCACCGGCAACGGCGACGGCCTCGGCAACGGGATCGCGGTCGCCTACTTCGTGTTCGCCACGCTGGGCGCCCTCACGATCACCTCCGAGTACGGCACCAAGATGATCCAGACGAGCCTGGTCGCCGTGCCGCGCCGGCACGCGTTGTTGTTCGCCAAGATCCCGGGGCTGGCCGCGGTCGCGCTGGTCGCGGGTCAGATCCTGGCGTTCGCCATGCACGCGGCCACCATGGTGGTGCTCGGCGACCGGGCCGGCCAGTTGCTCCGCGACGGCCAGACGTTGGGCACGCCACTGTCGGAGCCGGGCGTGATCACCTCGGTGATCGTCGCCGGACTGTCGATGGCGGCGTTCGCCTTGATCGGGCTGGGGGTCGGGGCCGCCGTCCGCTCCACCCCTGGCGCCCTGGTCGTGCTGGCCTTGATCATCGTGGTGCTGCCGGTGGTGGCCAGGACGTTGCCCTCGCCCCTGCGCGCCCAGGTCGGCTCGTTCATGATCGAGAATCTGCCGCTCGAGATCGCGGGGGTCGGCGGTGGGCTGCTGTCGCCCGCGGCCGCGGCGGGGCTGCTGGTCGCGTACGTGATCGCCGCACTGACGGCGGGCGCGACGGCGATCGCGGTCAAGGGACGCCGGATCAAGGCTCTGGCCATCGGTACGGTCGCCACCGTCCTGCTGTCGGCGGTGCCCGCCGCCGCGTCCGGTTCACCGGACTCCGGCCCGTCCTCGCTGGGCTGGGCGGCCTGCGCGGACAAGGAACTGTCCAAGGAGATGAGGTGCGCCTCGATCGAGGTGCCCGTGGACTGGTCCAAGCCAGCCGGCAGGAAGATCCGCCTGACCGTCGGCATGCTGCCGAACACAGGTGTCGAACGCCGCATCGGCGCGGTCTTCGCGGTCCCCGGCGGCCCGGGCGCCTCAGGCGTCGAGGACCTGAGCACGTCCGCGGGCAGCTTCTCCGAACTGCGCAGACGCTTCGACATCGTCACCGTCGAGCCGCGTAACACCATCGACAAGGGCGTGCTGCCGTACAAGTGTCTGATCGGTGGTCCGTGGATCACCCTGCCCGACAGCCCCGCCGAGTACGCCGAGCAGGGCCGGCGCAACCGGGAGGCCGCGCAGCGCTGCCGCGCCGCCGACCCGGAGTACTTCGACCACCTCGACTCGGCGTCCGTGGCGCGTGACATGGAGGCGATCCGCGTCGCGCTGGGCGCGGAGCGGCTGAGCTTCATCGGCTCCTCCTACGGCGGCCTCCCCAGCATCACCTACGCCCGCCTGTTCCCCGCCCGCGTCCGCGCGATGGTGATCGACGGCACGCCAAGTCCGTCCATGGACCGCGCGGAGGGCAGGCTCACCAGCGAGAAGTCCTTCGCGAGCTTCGCCGCCTGGTGCGCGGCGACCGCGACCTGCGCCCTGTACGGCCAGGACGTCGGCGAGGTCTGGCGGTCGCTGATCAAGCGCGCCGACCGCTCGCCCATCCCGGTCAGGGGAGAGCCGTCGCGGGTCGCCTACAGTGGTTTCGACATCAAGGAGGCCGCCGCTCCCAGCGTCATCTCGCCCGGTCAGAAGCCCGAATACCCGCGATGGACGCAACTCGCCGAAGCGATCAAGCGGGCCGTGGGCGGCGATGCCTCCGGATTCGCCGACTACGTCCGGCAAGGAACGTACAGCCTCAAGCTTCCCTCCGTCGTCGGCATGAACATGACCCACTGCCCTGATGGCATGGGATACAGCTCCTACAAGGAATACCGCGAAAAGCGCCGCAAGGGGGAGCGGATGCTGCCCAACCTCTCCGGCATCGAGTTGTGGCACCCGCTCGGTTGCGTCGGGTGGCCCACCCGCGTCACCAACCCGTTGGCGCCGCTGCCTGCCACGGGACTGCCGCCGTTCCTCGGCGTCGGCTCCTGGACCGACTTCGACCAGAGCGCGGACATCGTGCGGCGCGTACCCGGCTCGGCGGCGGTCCTCTACGACGGGCACGGCCACGCGCTCTACAACAGTGGCGTCTCGTGCATCATCGGTCACGTCAACCGCTACCTGACCAGACTGCGCCTCCCCCCACCCGGCACGGTGTGCCGCCCCGCCGAGTGAAGCTCCGCGCTCCGGATCGACGCCCGGGGCGCCGGTGGTGCTGGGCCGCTCGGAGCGCGGGGCCGGCCGTTCTCCGATCGGAGGACGGCCGCGCCATCAGCCGGAGGTGCCGCAGGCGGCCGGCCATGGCGAGGGTCCTCCTTTTGAGGAGCCTGCCGGACACGACCTGCGGCGGCGCCGACCGCTAGTTCCAGGCGCCCGGCACCTCGTAGGGCACCTTGTCCTCGAGCTGCTCGCTGTCGAGCACATCGCCTCTCAGGGGCAGCAGAACGGTGACCTCCCGTCCCCAGGCGGAGTAGCGGGTGTCCGAAGCGATCCGCACCGAACCCTTGTGGGAGCGCAGGACGCCCTTGGCCGACAGCCGCTCCACCAGTCCCGCCGAGCTCAGGCGGAGGGTGTAGGAGACAGTGCCGGCGGGCTTGCTCTCGGCGTACGCACCGAAGCGCGAGGCGAAGGAGCGGGACACCTTGGCCAGCTTGTCGGTCTTGATCGACCCCTTGAGCACCCCGTCCTGCCAGGAGGTGCGGTGTGCCAGCAGCGCCTTGAGCGTGCCGGGCTCCAGGATGTCCAGCAGCGGATTGCTGGCCGGCCGTTCGGTAGACGGGTAACGCACCCAGCTCGTGCCCTGAGGCAGTGCGTCGGCGAAGCGCGGACCTGAGACGTAGTCGGCGTGGCCTGACGAGATCACCCGCAGAGGCGTCTCCTCCCGGGCGACGTACTCCTCCATGCCGCGCTTCTTCAGGCCGCTCGACATCTCCTTGCTGAACTGCACACGCTGGGACGTATCAGAGGCGATCTCGCCCTGCGGGCCGAACCCGACCGTGCCGTCCATGTACGAGGTGTAGGACGCGCCGCGACCGTAATCGACCTTTGCGGTGGACACGATGTTCACGGCCTTACCGCGTGTCCATACGACTTGGAGGGCTTTTGCCGGGTCGGTCGCGACTGCTGCCTGCGCGGGGGTGACGGTGAGCTGCGCCAGGCCCGCGATCAGGACTACGCCCACGACGGTCCGCTTCATGACGATTCCTTGAAATAGTGCGGAATGACGCACTAATCATGTGCATAAAAGATCAACTGTCAAGCTGACCAGGCGTGGCAGGGTGGAACGGCCGGACATGCCGCCAAGGTGTCGGGCCGACACCCGCTGATGGGCAGGTGTCAGGAGCGGGCTCGCTTGACCGGCAGCCATGAGGTGAGGAGCGGAGCCAGTTCCGGGAGCAGGCTGGAGCCGAAGATGCAGAGGGTCTGTTCCCAGGGGTGGCCGAAGGTGCCGTTGGTCATGTCCTCGGAGAGGAAGCGACATCCGGGGGTGCGGTCGCTAAGGTCGCCGCCATGAGCGCTCCCGACAGCTCTTGCCACCCCTGGTCCGAGCTCCTTGGACGTATAACGCAGGTCGCCTCGTCCGGCGCGAGCGAAGACGAGATCAGGCAGCTCGAGGAACGGCTCGGTACCCGCCTGCCGCCGAGCTACCGGGCATTTCTCCACGTCGCAGACGGCTGGGGCGGGGGTACGTTGCGCGCGTCAGGCGAGGTCGGATGGGTACGTGATCTCGACGAGCACCTGGCCGCCATGGGGTCGGAGAACGACAAGGACACGATGCCGAGTGCGTCCGATGAGGACTACTTCGTCTATGGCGACGATCAGGACACCGTCTTCTACCGGCCCGAGTATCTGCCGGACATGCTTCTGATCGGGGAGTTCGACGCCGGCGTCTACCTGCTCAACCCACACATCACGCCTCAAGAGGGTGAGTGGGAAGCGTGGTATCTCGCGCCCTGGTTGCCGGGCGCTCAGCGCTTCCGCTCCTTCTGGGATCTCATGAACGACGAGTTCGAGAGGTTCGCGAGCTATTACTCCTAGGTGACGGACATGGTGGCGCGCGTGGTCGCCGCTACCGACGGGTTCCGCTGATCGGACCGGGCGGTGATGGGGTGCTGAGAGTGCGTGTTGGCGCGGTATCAGTGCCGCGTCAGTGGCGGCGGCCATCGTCGTACGTGCACGCCAGAACGTACGGGAGAACGTACGAGATCTCGAACGCGAGAACCCCGGCGTGGAACAGCCCGGAAGCGAAAGGGAGATCACATGTCGCAGGAGAAGCTGTCCGATTTCGTCGAGGTGACGGCCAAGGAGTTCGGCATTCCGGGGGTCGCCGTCGGGGTGCTGGCCGACGGTCAGGAGTTCTTCGCCGCGCACGGTGTGACGAGCCTCCACAACCCGTTGCCGGTCGATGACAGGACGCTGTTCCCCCTGGCCTCGGTGACCAAGACCTTCACGGCGACCGCGCTGATGCGCCTGGTCTCGGAGGGCAAGGTGGAGCTGGACGCTCCGGTGCGCCGCTACGTGCCCGAGCTCATGCTCGCCGATGCGGGCGCCGCCGCGGAGATCACCGTGCTGAACCTGCTCAACCACACCGCCGGGCTGGACTGGAACCTGATCGACACCGGGAACGGCGACGGCTCCCTGGCCGCGTTCGTGGCGAAGATGGCCGAGCTGCCGGTGATCGCGCCGCCCGGCACCCGGGCCTCCTACAGCCAGGCCGGCTACAACCTGGCCGGGCGGGTCGTCGAGAAGGTCACCGGCCTGCCGTTCGAGAAGGCGGTGGCCTCGCTGGTCCTGGAGCCGGCGGGGCTGTCGAACACCTTCTTCGACCTGGACGAGGTCATGATCCGGCGGTTCGCCGTGGGCCACAACCGCGGCGAGGACGGAACGATGCGCCTCGCCCGGCCGTGGACGTCGTTCCCGGCCGGCTCGCACGGCAACAACCCCGGCGGCGGCATCACCTCGTCGGTGAGCGACCTGTTGCGCTGGGCCCGGTTCCACCTCGGCGGCGGTGACGGCGTGCTGCCGGCCGAGGTGCTGCACCGCATGCGGGAGCAGACGGTCGAGCTGCGGGCCAGCACGCTCGGCGACGGCTTCGGCATCTGCTGGTTCCTGCGCGAGGTGGACGGAGTGCGCACGATCGGGCACGGTGGATCGGGCAACGGCCAGTTCGCCGAGCTGCTCATCGTGCCCGAACACGACTTCGCCGTCGTCTCGCTGGCCAACGCCGGCCCGGACGGGTACCCCTTCAACCAGGCCGTCGTCCGCTGGGCGCTGGAGCACTACCTCGGCGTGGTCGACCGGGACCCCGAGCCCATCCCGTACGACCAGGCGCGGGCCCGGGAGGTCGCCGGCCGCTACGAGATCGACGCCATGAACCTCGACCTCGCCACCGACGGATTCCGGCTCACCCTGGAGGTCGGGATCAAGCCGGAGATCCGCCAGGCGTCGGAGGCCGACATGCCGCCGGACTACGCGCCGGCCGGCATCGGGTTCCTGCCGGGGGACGGCGACGAGTACATCGTCACCGAGGGTGGGCTGAAGGGACAGCGTGGCTTCTTCACCCGCGACGACAGCGGCACGGTCGTGGGGGTCGACCTCGCCGGCCGGCTGTTCGGCCGGGTAACGGCCACATCCTGATCGAGCGGACGAACCGGGGCGCCCAAGGCCGTCCAGGCCGGGCCGGTACGTCGAGGTACCGGCCCGGCGAACACGATGGGCGGGTCTTCTACGGCGTCGCCGTCCTGCCGCCGAAGGTCACGACCAGCCGGCCGTCCGCGGCGAACGACCAGCTCAGGGCGCCGGTGTAGGAGGAGCACCGGGACCCGTTCGAGCCGTTCCAGAACTGGTTCGAGCTGTCGGCGTCGCCGACGATCCGGTCGTTGCTGCCGCTGCCGCTGCGGCACGAGACGTTGTCGCGGAACACCGAGGTGCCGCCGTCGAACGAGTAGTTGCGCTGGGCGTTGTCGATGCTGACGTTGCCCGAGATGGACATCGTGCCGAGGTTGCGGTTGTAGGTGAAGCCGTGCTTGCCGTTGTGGTAGGCGATGTTGCGCCGGATGACGTGGTTGACCGCGATGTCCTCGCCGCCGAGCTTGTAGCCGTTGCGGTCACCGTTGCCGGCCTGGCTGCCGTCGCTGAGGGTGCCGTTGTCGTAGGAGAGGGAGTCCTCGATGGTCACGGGGCCGATGGGGCCGGTGTCCGTCTTGGTGTAGAGATCCCAGCCGTCGTCGATGTTGTTGTGGGACACGGCGTAGCGGAAGACGTTGCCGGAGCCGACCGTGAGCTTCGCGGCGAAGCCGTCGGCGTCCTCGCCGTCGGAGTCGGCGTTGTCGTGCGACTCCGCGCTCAGCACGAGGTTGTTGGACGGCCACTGGTCGCGGGGGGTGTCGGAGACGATCCGCGAGAGCTGCAGCCCCGTGTCACGGTTGAAGCGCGTCACCGTGCGCTCGAAGATGTTGTTGCTGCCGCCGACGAAGATGCCGTTGTCGCCGGCACGCTCGACGACGATGCCGTAGACGTGCCAGAACGAGCCGTTCACGGCGAGCCCGCGGTTGGCCGGGTCCTCGCTCTGTGCCGAGAAGTTCAGGACCGGAGTCTCGCCCGGGTAGGCGGACAGCTTCTTGCGGGCGCTGGAGGTGCCGTTGTTGCCCGGCGCGATGGTGACGGTCTGCGAGAAGTTGTAGGTCCCGCCACGCATGTAGATCGTCCCGCCGGGGGTGATGCGGGTGATCGCCGAGGTGAGGGTCGTCGGGTCCGACTGCGTCCCGGTCGCGGAGTCCTTGCCGCTCGGCGCCACGTACAGCGTGCTGCCCGGCGGGGGTGTCGTGCCACCCGCGTCGACGTCGATGTAGTCGATGTTGGGCAGGCCGTTCGAGGTGGTCGGGTTGAACCGGATGGTGTTGCTGCCGGAGTTCACCGGCACGGTGAGCGTCTTGGTGACCCAGGTGTTCCACGCGCCGGTGGCCTCGAACGAGACGCTCTGGACGGTCGAGCCGTTGACGATGAGGCCGGCGGACCGGGCGCTCGTGGTCCCGTTGGCGAACCGCAGGCCCAGCGTCGCCGTCCCGGCCGCGCCGGCGTTGGCGGTGAACTGGACGTAGGCGCCGGTGGCGTTGGTGCCGTTGCAGAAGCCGCCGCCCGAGTACCCGGACCAGTTGCTGTCGATGGTGCCGGTGCAGACCGCGGGCGAGCTCTCCGCCTCGTACCTCGTCGGCGCGGCGTGCGCGGCGGTCTGTGACAGTGCGACGAATGCGCCCGCTAACAGGCTGGCGCACGCGAGGACGGCTTTCAGGCGCATCATGCTGCTCCCATGGTGTTCGGTACGGTGGCGCGGGCGCGTGTCAGAGCGCCGGAGCGTCGCGTACGGGATCGCCTTCGGTGTCCTTGCCCGGGCAAAGCATGGAGACATCGATGAAACCGACGTCAGCGTAGGAAAGCGCTTTCCCCTGGTCAATGGGGGCCGGGTGCCGTCATGGGGGGTGCAAGGCATCACCGCTGGCCAGCGACGAAACGGGCCTCCGGTTGCCGGTGAAACTTTCATGGGTGGCGGGCCGTAATGGGCTCCTGCCCCCGGGCCGGCGTGGAGTCAGGGCTGTCGCAGCGCCGCGTCGAGAATCGTGTCGAGCATCCGCTGCGAGCCCTGGAGCTGGTCGATCAGCTGGGCGACGTGGACGCGCTCGCGCCGCAGCTCGTCGACGAAGGTGGGGCAGCCGGTGGGCACGATCAGCTCGTCCTCGCCGTGCACGCAGCGCAGCACCCTGGCGATGACCGCGGTGGAGAGCCCGGCGGCGAGCAGGGCGCGGATGTGGCGCACCGTCGCGATGTCGGCCTCGGAGTACTCGCGGTAGCCGTTGTCCAGCCGGAGCGGACTGAGCAGCCCCTGCTCCTCGTAGTAGCGCAGCAGCCGCTTGTGCACCCCGGTCTCGCGGGACAGGTCGCCGATCCGCATCCTTTGACCTTCACATGGTGTGACGCCTTACCGTCCCCAGTATCGCTGATCGACGAGAAGTGAGGAGTTGTCGATGTCAGGTGCAGTGATCATCGGTGCGGGTCCTGGGATCGGGCAGGCGGTGGCCCGCCGGTTCGCCCGGGAGGGGCTGCCGATCGCGCTGATCGCCCGGAGCGAGCGGACGCTGCGTGCCGCGGCCGAGGCGGTGGCTCCCAGCGGTGTCCCGGTGGTCGTGCTGCGGGCCGACAGCACCGACCAGGCCGGGTTGACCGCCGCACTGGACAAGGCCGCCGGCGCGCACGGCGTGCCGGACGTCGTCGTGTACAACGCCGCGATCATCCGGGCGGACGCGCCGGGTGAGCTGTCGGTACGCGGTCACATGGAGGCATGGGCGGTCAACGTGGTCGGCGCGCTCAACGCCGCGGCGCACGTCGCACCCGCGATGGCGGCACGCGGCAGCGGGACGTTCCTCATCACGGGGGGCATGCCGGAGCCCAAGCCGGAGTACGTGAGCCTCTCGCTGGGCAAGGCAGGCGTCCGAACCCTGGTCACGCTGCTCGACCAGGCGTACGGACCCGACGAGGAGCACGTGGCGAGCGTCACCGTGGCCGGCCCGGTCGCCCCGGGCACCGACTTCGACCCGGACGACATCGCCGAGCACTACTGGCGACTGCACACACAGCCGCGGCAGGAATGGGAGAGGGAGGCTCTGCACGCCGGGCGCTCATGATGACCGGCACGGTGGCCGCCGACGTCCTCGCCGGGCTGCTCGACGACTGGCAACGGGCCTTCAACGGACACCGGCCGGCCGAGATGGTCGCCCTGTTCAGCCGGAACGCGCTCTTCCAGGGCATCAGTCCACGGCTGCGCCATGGCCCGGGCGAGATCTTCGAGTATTACGACCAGGCCACTCCAGGTACGACGGCACAGGCCACGGTGGTGTCCGCCGCCCGGCTGGGTCAGGCCGTCGTGCACGGATTCGCGGAGGTGACGTTCACCGCGCCTACGGGCGAGGTCCATCTGGTGCGCCTGTCGATCGTGGCCGAACAGGCAGAGGGCACCTGGCTCATCCACCAGTACCACGCCGCCACACGCCTGTGACGTTTCTTCGTGACGCCTCACCGGTAGAGGGCGGACTGGGCGTTCTCTCGCAGGCTGCGGGCCACGCTTTCGGCTGCCTTCCGCAGTTCTTCCTCGATCTGTTCCATGGGCGGGGCGGACACCCGGGGCTCCGCGTACGGCAGGGCCAGTACGCGTCGCGCGCGGAGGTACGTCGGGGGATGGGTCGCGTCCACCCGGGTCTTCTCGGCGCGGGCGGCCTCGCGGCGTCGTTCGAGTTCGGCGTCCGGGACGGCGTCCACGGCGGTCCGGAGGGCCGCCCACAGGTTTCCGGTGCCGACGGCCACCGTGCTGGAGCCGAGGAAGCGGCCCGCGGATTCGGCTCGGGTGGTCAGGACGTCCAGGAGTGAGGCGGCGGCCTCGGTGCCGGCCGTCCGGGCCTGCATCTCGTCGGCACGGTACTCGGCGTGCTGGGAGGAGCGGTACAGCAGGAACTCCTGCAGCAGGATCACGCCGCGCACCGGGACGCCCAGGAGGGCGTGGAGGCACTCGGTGATGAAGGCGGACGCGCCGTCACCGGGCCGCCACCCGAAGCTCGCGAACAGGCGGAGCTGGTGGAGGGAGTGGAGCGCGCCGCCGACGACGAGGCCGTGCCTGGCGTCGCCGTTGCTGGAATGGGCCATCTCGTGGGCCAGGAGCGCGACGCGTTCCTGCGGGCTGAGGAGAAGCCAGAGCGGGTAACCGATCTCCACCAGGTGGCTGCGCCGCCAGCCGTACGTGCGGAACGAGGCGTTGACCGCGCCGCTGATGGCGATCAGATCTGTCCTCGGCGCCCCCAGGTCCGCGCCGATGCGGTCGACGAGCGCGTACAGGTGCGGGGCGTCGGAGCGGGTGAGGGGGACGGCGTAGGCGGGGAAGGGGGCGGGGCGGGGGCGCAGCAGCCAGGCGAGGTCCAGCGCCACGAGGCCGAACAGGATGCCGCCTATGGTCAGGCGGGTGACCAGGTAGACGCCGGTGACCAGGAAAGCCGGCGCCAGAAGGTGGACGAGGAAAGCGAGGATGTAGCCCGCGGTCCGGGACGCGCGGCCGGCTGCCCGTGGCGACGGGGCGGGGGCCGATGGAGAGCGCCCCGGAGACGCGGTCGGTAGCTCGGCGGGCATGGCGAACAACGTGCCAGAAGCCCGGCACGGCGGCAAGGCGCCCGCTCCCGCCGGCGCCCTGCCCGTCGCGGCCGGCTACCTCAGCGACGCCGCCGGCCTGACCACCGGGGCGACCGTCTTCGGCTCCGTGCTGGCGGGCCTCGCGGTCGTCGGCGGCCTCGTGGTCCTCGCCGGCAGGCGCGGAGCGGCGGAGCCGGGGTAGGCGCCATCTGTCGCGGGCCGGAGCCGGCCGGCCGCAAATGTCAGGGGGGCGGGAGGAACTTCGCCCGGCTCAGGCTGATCGCGGGTACTCTGCCGGACGTGCGGCGAATGATCACTACTCGCGGGTTATGGCTGGCGCTGTCGGCCGCGGTGGTGGCAGCGGTGGCGATCGTGGTCATCGCGCGCTCCCGCCGCCGGCCGACGGGGCGGCGCGCGGCCCGGCAGGGCGACGAGACCTCTCCTCGGGCCGCGACCGTGGCGCAGTGGCCCCCGGCGCCGGTCCTCGGCACCCCCACCGCCGAGGATCTCGCACGGTACGCCACCCGGCCGTCCCTCTTCGACCGTCCCGCGTTCACCTCGTTCTTCGCGGGAGGTGGGCCGAGGGAGCCGCTGAACGAGGCGGCCCGGCGTCGCCTGACCCGCTGGGGCGTGGCCGGACTCACGCTGCTCCTGCTCGCCGCCGGTGCTCAGGTCCTCGAGTTCGCGGTGTTCTCCAAGGAGACCGGGGGAGGGACTCGCGTCGAGGCCGCGTTCGGGTTCCAGTTCGAGGACGCGTCGTGTGACGAGCCTTCCCCGGACGGCCCCGCCCCCTGCTTCTTCGCCACGGTCGGGCCGAAGGACGCGCCGGCCGGCGACCAGCTCCCGGCGGACGATCAGCTCCCGGGTACGCAGCTCCTCCTGGACACGCAGCCCCCGGTCGCGGAGGACGCGTCGAGTCCCGACGCCGACTGCCTGCCCGGGGACGCCCGCCCGCGCGTCCGGAAGCCCGACCCGAAGGTGACCCGGGCTGTGAACCGGCAGTGGCGGCGGATCGAGGTGTGGCTGAAGGCCAACGCCCCCCGGAGCTACCGCACGCTCGGCAAACCCGCGAAGCCCGAGGCCATCGCGGCGGCGGAGGCGTCGACGGGCCTGCGGTTCCCCGACGACCTGCGGGCCTCGCTCCTGCGGCACGACGGGGCCGTCATGACGAACGGCACCTGGGGCTTCGGCTTCCTGGGCAACTCGAACATGGCCGCCCTGGACATCCGCGACACGTGGCGAGGGATGTGCGAGATCGACGGCGACGTCGAGTTCGCTGATCCGCGTATGGACTGGTGGGACGGGCGGATGCTGCCCTTCGGCGCCAGCGGGACGGGTGACCACCTCGTGATCGACTCGGTGAAGGGCGACGTCGGCGAGACCGACCACGAGGGCAGCATGGGGTTCACGCCGGGTGGAGTCCGCATCCGTTCGTACCACGCCCTGCTGAAGGCCACCGCCGACGCCCTGGAGACGGGCGGCTCCATCGGCTACTGGCAGCCCAAGGCCGTAGCCGGTGAGCTGGCATGGGAGGTCCGGTGACCGTTGACACCGTACCTTCCGTCCCATGAAACTCTCCTGAAACGGGAAACGTCCGTTCTGTAAACGTTTACGGGAGATATCCATGCCCAGGTGGAGTGGTGCCGGGTTGCTCGCCGCCCTGGCGATGGTCCTGTCGCTGGCCGTGCCGGGTGAGGCGGTCGTGCGGGCGCCGAAGGGCGGGACCCTGACCACCGGCTCGGCACCCTCGAAGGCGCTGGGCGAGAACATCGCGTTCAACCTCTACCTGCCGTACGGGTACGAGACCGGCAAGGACCGCCATCCGGTGCTGTACCTGCTTCACGGCCGCGGCGACACGATGCAGGCATGGACCCGCGTCAAGGACACTCTCGACCAGATGATCCGCACCAGGCGGATACCGCCGGTCATCGCCGTCATGCCGGACGCGCCGTGGAGCGAGCGCGGAAGCTGGTACGTCGACTCCCGCTACACCGGCGCCGACCTGCCGGGCCGCCCGGTGGAGACGGCGCTGACGCGTGACCTGGTGGCGCACGTGGACGCGACCTACCGCACGGCGCCGATCCGCGAGGCCCGCCTGATCGGCGGCTACTCGATGGGCGGGGCCGGCGCGCTGCGCTTCGTGCTCGCCCACCAGGACCTGTTCGGCGCCGCCGTCGTGCTCAGCCCGGCCGTCTACACGCCGCTGCCCCCGTCCGACTCCTCCGCCCGCGACCACGGGGCGTTCGGCAGTGGCGCCCAGAAGTTCGCCGACGACGTGTACCAGGAGCTGAACTATCCGGCACTGCTGCCGAAGCTCGACCCCGACCGGCCCGTACGGCTCTTCGTGGCCGTCGGCGACGACGAGTACGCCAACCCGGCCCCCGCCGACGCGCACCACGACCTGGACTTCGAGTCCGCGGCCCTCTACAACGCCGCCCGGCGGTCGCAGGCGGTCTCCGCGCAGCTCCGCGTCCTCGACGGCGGCCACGACTGGACCGTCTGGTCACCCGCGTTCGAACAGGCGATGGCCGAGCTCGGCCCGGGCCTGAGCGTCACCCCGCCAGTCGGCCTGCCCGCTCCGCTGCTGGGCACGGCCGCCGCCGACTGGGCCGGCGGCGTCGCGACCCACGCCGACGGAGCGGTCACCACCGGGTTCGCGGCCGGCGGCCCGGTGGCCGGCCAGCCGTACGCGGGCCGCCTCGACGCGGTGCTGACCAGCACGGGCGCCCGCACCTGGACCAGGCAGCTCGGCACCGCGGCCGACGAGCGCCTGTACGGCGTGGCGGCGCTGCCCGACGGAGGCGTGCTCGCCGCCGGGTACACCAAGGGCGATCTCGACGGCCGTCACCCCGGCAACGCCGCCGACGACGCGTTCGTGGCCCGGCTCGACGCGGGCGGGACCGTTCAGTGGATCACCCAGTTCGGCGCTCCCGGCGCGGCCGACCGCCTCTACGGCCTGACCGCCGCCCCTGACGGCGGCGCCTACGTGGCGGGCTACACCAAGGGGTCGCTCGACGGCCCCAACAGCGGCGACAAGGACGCCCTGGTCGCGCGCCTCGCCGCCGACGGCACGCTCTCCTGGGTCCGCCAGTACGGCGGCGTGGGCGAGGACAAGGCATACGGCGTGGCCGGTGACGCCACGAACCTCTACGTCACCGGCAGCACCACCGCCGCCCTGCCCGGGACGAACGCCCTCGGCGGCCTCGACGGCTGGATCGCCGGGTACGCGCCCGACGGGACCAGGCGGTGGGCCACCAGCGCCGGAGGATCCGGCGACGACCGGCTGAACGCGGTGACCGTCACCACGGCGGGCCTGGCCGTCGCCACCGGGACGAGCGGCGGCGACCTGCTCGCCGCCGCCTACACCAGCGCGGGCCGGCAGCGCTGGAACGCCGCCCTCGCCACCCCGGCCGCCGACGAGGGCGCCGCCGTGGCGTCGCTGCCGGGCGGCGAGGTCGAGGTCGTCGGCTACACCAGGGGCCGGGTCGGCGTGATGGCGGGCGGCGCCGACGTCCTGACGGTCCGGCTGGACAGCAAGGGCGAACAGCGCGGCGCCGCGCAGTTCGGCACGGCCAGGGACGACGCCGTCGACCTGTTCGCCGAGCCCAACCTGTACGCCGCCGCCACCACCTCGGGCAAGGTGGCCGTCTCCGGCCTGACCTACGGCACCCCGGCGGACGGCACGGCTCCCGGCAACGGCGACGTCTTCGTGACCACCATCGACCCGCCGACCGGACTGCCCGCCCGCTGACGGGGACGCTCGCTGGCAGGGGCGGCCTCTGGCGGTAGGGGCCGTCAGCGGGCGCGCGCGGCGGTCGGGGCGGGAGCGGGCAGAGCGCTCCGAGGGCGGCCGTCCGGACCGCCGAAGGTGCCCTCGCGGCGGATCGTGTGCCAGCGCAGCCGTACCCCCAGGACCGCCGTCGCGACGGACTGGATCACCACCAGGTACATCAGCTGCCGGTAGACGAACTGCTGCAACGGCAGCACCCACAGCGCGGAGGCCCGCTCCCCGTCGAGGCGCAGCGCGTACCAGCCGGTCAGCGCCTGCGCCACGACGAACCCCGCCCACACCGCCACCACCGGCAGCGGGTCGCCCAGGGCGGTGCGGTACAGCGCCATGAGGTCCACGACGGGAGCCAGCAGCGGCAGCACCACCTGGAACATCGCCAGGTATCCGAGGCAGCGGCGGCCGAACGGCCCGGGCTCCAGCACCGCGCGCCGATGCTTCCACATGGCCTGCAGGGTGCCGTAGCACCAGCGGTAGCGCTGCTTCCACAGCTGGCCGAGCGACGTGGGCGCCTCCGTCCAGGCCAGTGCCCTCTCCTCGTAGACCACGCGCCACCCGGCCCGGCACAGCGCCATGGTCAGGTCGGTGTCCTCGGCCAGCGTGTCGGTGCTGACGCCGCCGAGCGCCATCAGGGCCGACCGGCGGAACGCACCGATCGCGCCTGGCACGGTCGCCATGCAGTCGAGCAGCTCGAAGGCCCGCCGGTCCAGGTTGAACCCGATGACGTACTCCATGTGCTGCCAGCGCCCGATCATGCCGCGCCGGTTGCCGACCTTGGTGTTGCCGCTGACCGCCCCGACCGCCGGGTCGGCGAGCTGACGGATCAGCCGTCCGATGGTGGCGGGCTCGAAGACGGTGTCGCCGTCGACCATGATGAGCAGCTCGTGCCTGGCCTGCGTGATGCCGGTGTTGAGCGCGGCGGGCTTGCCGCCGTTGGGTCGCCGGATCACCCGGACGTTGCCGTACCCGAAGGCCGCTGCCAGCCGGGCGGTGTCGTCGCTGGAGCCGTCATCGACGACCAGCACCTCCACCTCGCCCGGATAGTCGGTCTCCACCAGCGAGCGCACCGTCGCCTGGATGCCGGCAGCCTCGTTGTAGGCAGGCACGATCACGGTGACGGGCGGGGGCGCGGACCACGCGGGCGCGCGTCCCTTCCGCCGCTTTCCTCCCCTGGTACGGCGGGCGTGCACCCACGCCAGAACGGCGAAGAAGGTGAGCCGCCCCAGCGTGAGCGCCCCGGCGGCGAACAGCACCCAGGACAGCGCATCCGTGAACGCCCCGGCGGCGCGCTGGGAGGTGTTCAGCACGGCGCCGACGAACCTGTCCATGTCGCCCGCCTGCCGATGGGCGGACGGCATGCCGAGAGCGCCGGTCACGGTGACCGCCCGGTACCCCTTGCCGGACAGCTCGGTCAGGACCCGGTCGAGCCCCTCGACGGTCTGCCGCCTGTCGCCTCCGGAGTCGTGCATCATGACGATCGCCCCGCGTCCCCGGGCGGGCAGCGCCGCCGCGGCGATCCGGTCGGCGCCGGGCCGGCCCCAGTCCCTGGTGTCGAGATCCGTCAGCGCGACCAGATACCCTTCGCCGGCCAGCGACCGCATGCCGTCCCACTGCGGGACGGTGATCGCGGCGGGCGTCGAGGAGTACGGCGGGCGAGCCAATGTCGTGTGCAGGCCCGTCGCTCCGGCCAGCGCCTTCTGCGTCAGCGACAGCTCCAGCCTGAACCGCCAGCCGGGGACGGTCGCCAGGTCGGCGTGCGTGTAGGTGTGGTTGCCGAGTTCGTGGCCCTCCGCGACGATCCGTCGGGCCAGCTCGGGGTACTGGGCGACCTTCGAGCCGACTGCGAAGAACGTCGCCTTGGCTCCGTGTCTCCTGAGCACGTCGAGGACCTGCGGGGTCCAGACGGGGTCGGGGCCGTCGTCGAAGGTGAACGCGATCGTCCTGCCGGGCAGGCGGGCGTTGGACGGCGTGCCGCTCGTGAGGTTCAGTACGGGGCCGCCTCGCCGCGCCTTCGACAGCTCGGCGGAGGGGCGGCCGGTGGCGGGCGGCGCGGCGTGGGTCTCACCGGTGACGTTGACCACGTACCCGTTGAGCGTCAGGGCGGCGGCGACGAGCAGCAGGCCGACGGCGAGCAGGAACCAGTGACCGCGCGGGTCGGCGGGCTGCCTGGCGGCCGGCTCCGGGAGAGGGCCGGGAGGTGGGGGTGGCTGGTCACGCCGTTCCCCCGAGGAGGGGTCCTGCCAGGCGGGGACGGGCCGAGGCGGCCAGACGCGGGTGTCCTGACCGGTCATTTCTTCGGCCCCTTCGTCCGGTTCGGGTCGCGCCCCGGGGGGATCCGCGTGGTGGTCGTCGGCTCGGCGGTTTCGGCCGGCGCGGTCGTCGGCGCATCGGTGGGCTGCTCGGACGGATCCGGCCGCTCACTCGGCTCCCGGCTGGGCGAGGGCCGCCGCGTCGTGGTCGGCTTCGGCGTGGGCCGTGGCGACGTCGTGGCGGTCCTGTCCCTGGTCGTGGAGGTGGTGGGGGTGGGATGGGCCGATGCGGGGGAGGGCGTCGGCTGCTTGGACGGACGCGTACGGGGCGTCGGGGACCGGTGCGGCGAGGAGGTGGCGCCGACGCCTCCGGGATGGTCGCCCGGCCATCCGCTCACCGACAGTGTCGTGCCGGAGAACACGCCCCCGATCACCACCGCGAGCACCGCCAGGGCGAGCACGCTGGACATGACCGCGACCACCATGACCAACCGCCTGCGACGGCCGCTCTGGTCGACGAAGACGGCGGTGTTGGAATTGCGCTGCTCAGGGGACACGCCGAGTGATGGTAGTGGCCATTGATAACTTGTGGGGAAATCTGGGCTTTCACGAGGAGCGACAGGCGGCTGACCGTGGGCAGTCACCGCGGCCTGCCGGACATGGCCGCGTGCCCCCGGCGCCGAACAAAACGGCTCGACGGGGGGAAGTCGGAATGACTACCTTCCGACACGACAGAGGCAGCGTCGTGGAGGGGCGAACTTGAGGCGGAGAAGCCCGCAGGAGAAGAAGCAGCTGAGCTACACGAAGGACCGGCGCAACAGCTACGGCGAGAACGACAAGAGTTCACGCAAGAACATCCCCCGGCGCAAGAAGGCGCCTCACCGCGCCAACCGGCGACGCGCGAGCCAGGTTCTCGACTTGGCGGTGGGGGGAGACGGCGAGACCGCCGAACTCCGGCTGCTGTCCAAGCGCTTGAAGTCGTGGCAGAAGTACCCGGACGCACCCCTCGGCGAGGTCGTCCAGGACAAGCTCGAAGAGAGAATCCGGCTCGCCCCCGGCAAGGACGCGACACGTGACGCCGAGCGCGTCCAGCGCGTCCGGCGACGGCTGCGCCTGCCTTCCATATGAGCCTCTGGCCAGGTGATGCGCGACGCGGGCGCGGCCGCACAGGGTCTGCACACCGGCTGCGCGTCGGTCAGCCTGGCTTCGCAGGGCACACCGGGGGACTGTGTTCTGCCGTGGTGGCCCTCGTGGCTGCCCTCGTGGGAGCGTGAAGTGTCGGTGGGGGCTGGCATGATGCGCCGGACATTCCGATCGATGCCCGCGACGGCGGCGGACCGCGCCTGATCCCGCCCGGCCCTCCGGCCCCCACCGCGCTGGTGGAAGTGAGGCGCACCGTGACCGAGCCCGGCCGCAGGACGTTACGCGCGATGGCCGCGCCCCTGGCGGTCCGGGACTTCCGCCGCTACCACCTCGGCCAGACCGCCTCCTTCTTCGGGGACGCGCTGACGCCGCTGGCGATCGCGTTCGCCGTGCTCGATCTCACCGGCTCCCCGGCCGACCTGGGGATCGTCGTGCTGAGCACCCGTGTTCCGGTGATCGCGCTGACCTTGCTGGGAGGTGCGCTCGCCGACCGGTTCCAGCGCCGGAACGTCATGCTCCTCGCCGACATGGTCCGCTTCCTGGCGCACGGGCTCACCGCGGCGCTGCTGCTCACCGGGACGGCTCACGTGTGGATGCTGGTGTGTCTGCAACTCGTGGCCGGCATGGGGTCCGCGCTCTTCAACCCGGCCGCCGTAGGGCTGGTGATGTCGCTGGCCGGCAAGAACCTCCTGCAGGAGGCCAACTCCCTGCTCTCGATGTCGCGCAGCGCCGCCTCAATCGTGGCGCTCGGCGCCGCCGGGGCGCTGGTGGCGACCGTGGGGCCGGGATGGGCGGTCCTCGTCGACGCGCTGATGTTCCTGATCAGCGCGGCGTTCCTGAGCCGCCTGCCCCGCGCGGTCGCCGAGGAGCGGCCGCCGCGGCGCCCCGGCCTGCTGGCGAGCATCGGCGAGGGGCTCGGGGAGGTCGGCAGGCGATCATGGCTGTGGGTCTGGATCCTCCACGTCGCTCTCACGAACCTGATCGCGGTGTCGCCGGTCCTGGTGCTGGGTCCGTACGTCGCCGAGGAGCATCTCGGCGGAGCGCCGGCCTGGTCGGCGATCGGCATCGCCTACGCCGTCGGAGGGCTCGCCGGAGGCGTCGTCGCCGCCCGGTGGAAGCCCGCGCGGCCCATGGTCGCGGCCTTGTCGTTCTTCCTGTTGATGGCGCCGCTCCCCGCCCTGCTCGCCGTGCCCGCCGCGACCTGGCTGCTGGTGCCCGCGGCGGGCCTGGCCGGTCTGCAACTGGTGGTCTACAACGTCTTGCAGACCACCGCCCTCCAGCGGAGCCTGCCCGAGGAGATCGTCGCGCGGGCCGGCTCCGTCGTCATGCTCGGGGCGCTGGTGGCCGCCCCGGTCGGCATGGGGCTGGCCGGTCCCCTGGCGGCCGTGGCGGGCGCCGGCACGGTGCTCGCGGTCAGCGCGGCGCTCGGCGTCCTCTTCACGGTCGCGACCCTGCTGGTCCCGGCGGTGTGGCGGGTCCGGGCCGAATATCAAACCGTGGTCTGACGCGCGGGGCCGCGGCGATCCGCCAAAGTGTCTCTGGCAGACCGGCTCGGCAAGCAGGGAGGACCTGGACGTGCACGCCCCGCGCAAGAGATCCCGCAGGCTGTGGGCACGGCTCGTCGCGGCGCTGGCGGTGCTGCTCGTGGCCGCCGTCGCCGGAGTCGCCCTGGCCTATCCCTCCGTCGCGGCGACCACCTGCCCCGGCTGCTACGGCCTCACCGAGCTGGAGCCCGGTGTGTACGCCGAGAAGGACCTTTCCGACGAGCAGCGGGAGCAGATCCGCCGCACCGTGGCGAGCGCCCGCGACCGGATCGAGTCCTTCTACGGCACGCCGCTCAGCTCTCCCCGCCTGCTCGTCTGCATGACCGACGCCTGCTACTCCCGCATAGGCGGGAAGAAGGAGCGCGGCATCGCGATTCTCAACCGGTCGGTGATGCTGTCCCCCCGGGGCCTCGACGCCGTGATCGCCTCTCATGAGATGTCCCACGTCGAGCTGCACGCCCGCCTCTCCTCCGGCGTGGACGTGCCGCAGTGGTTCGACGAGGGTTTGGCGGTCGTGGTCTCGGACGATCCCCGCTACCTCGCCCCGGCGACCTCCGGCGACCGGTGCACGACGCCTCCGGCTGGGCCGCTGCCCGTGACGCTGGAGGAGTGGCTGGCCGCCGCGAGCAAGGACGTCACCACGTACGCCCAGTCCGCCTGCCAGGTGAACCGCTGGCTGCGGGCCAACGGGGACCGGCAGGGCCTCATGTCCCTGATCGGCCGCCTCAACACTGGCGCCTCCTTCGCCTCGGCCACCCGGTGAGACCGACCTGCCCCAGCGTCCCCGCACAGGCTCGCCGGGGCCGGCGCGTTCGGGTGTTCCTGGCGCTGGGCTCGTTACCAGCCAAGCGCCGACGCGAGATCGGCGGCCGTGCGGAAATGCACTCCGGTCATGCCGAGTGACCTGGCCCCCTCCACGTTCTCCAGCCGGTCGTCGACGAACAGGCACCGCTCGGGCGCGGCCCCGGCCAGCTCCGCCGCGAGCTCGTAGATGCGGCGGTCAGGCTTGGCCAGCCCGACGCGCGCGCTGCTGACCAGCGCGTCGGCGAAGTAGGTCAGCCCCATCCGGTCGAGGTGCTCCTCCACGGTGTCCATGGCGTTCGTGACCAGCACCACCGGCACGTGCTCCTGCGCCTTCGCCAGCAACGCCCGCACCTCGTCGTCCACCCAGAACGGCACCTCGATGAACTCGGCGACCGCCTGCCTGGCCCGCTCGTCGTCGCCCAGGGCCACGGCGATCGCCTCCGCCCACTCCCGTTCGGTCGTCACGCCCAGAACGGCCGGGCCGATGAAGGCGGGGTCGAAGGCGGTCCGCATCAGCGGCAGGCCGTAGCGGGCTTCGATGTCGGCCTGGACGGCATGGTCGAACTGGCGAAGCACACCGTCGAGATCGCAGAGCACTGCGTCAAAGGGGGTCACAGCCGCCATTGTGCCGTGCACATGGGATCGGGATCTCCTTGACGCCGACGGCTCGACGTGGGCTACCACCTCGTCATGGCTGACTGGACTGATTATATTCTGGATGTGTAATATCCAGGTTATGCAGATGGGTGAGGGTGTGGAATGGGCACTGCACAGCTGCCTCAACCTGGCCTGGGCGGAGCCCGGCGAGGCGGTGCCGGCGGCCAAGCTGGCGGCCTTCTACGACCTTCCGGCCGCGTACCTGAACAAGCAGTTGCAGGCGCTGGCCCGGGCCGGGATCGTCGCCTCCGTCTCCGGGCCGCGCGGCGGGTTCCGGCTGGCGCGTCCACCGAAGGAGATCACCGTGCTGGACGTGGTGACGGCCATCGAGGGGACTCAGGAGGCGTTCCGGTGCCAGGAGATCCTGCGGCGCGGGCCGGGCGGCAGTGAGTCGGTCGACTATCGCAAGTTGTGCGTCGTCTCGCAGGTGATGCGTGGCGCGGAGCTGGCGTGGCGGAAGGAGCTGGCCGGGCAGACCCTGGCTGACCTCCAGTCGCGGGTGGAGGCCCGGTCGCCCCGGACTCCCGCCGTGACCCGGCAACGGCTCCTCGACCTCTAAGGGGCCGGCCGTGGCCCCGGCGGCGGTTCCTCGACCTCCAGAGGGCGGACGTGGCCCCGACGGTGGTTCTTCCACCTCTGAGGGACGACCTGCAGGGAGCGTTGGGGAGGCGGCAATTCTGTAGGCACATTCTGGTTATTTCATATCCGAGAAGGGGAAAGAAGTGAACATGCAGGCTCGTATGCCGGACGTGTACAAGCTCGCCGCCGGCGGCCACCGGGCGCTGGCGGCGATGGAGTCGTTCCTGAACGGCAGCGACGCACCGCAGGAGACGCTGGAGCTGGTGAGACTGCGGGTCAGCCAGATCAACGGCTGTGGCCTGTGCGTCGACATGCACGCACACCAGGGTCACCAGAAAGGGATCACCCAGGAGCGGCTGTGGGCCGTGGCGGCCTGGCGGGAGGCCCCGTTCTTCACCGACGCCGAGCGTGCGGCGCTCGCGCTGGCCGAGTCCGTCACCCGCATCGCCGACAACCCGGACGGTGTGGAGGAGGAGGTCTGGCGGGAGGCGGCGGCGCACTTCGACGAGCCGGCCCTGGCGGCGCTGGTGATGGCCATCGCCTCGGTCAACGCCTGGAACCGGATCAACGTGGCCACCCGGCAGATCGCCGGCTCCTACCGGTGACCTCTGTCAGCTCCGGAAGGCCTGCCTGAGCGGGTGGTGTCCCCATGTTCATGTGGGAGTAGCGCCGGGGCGGCGTCCGCACCGCCCCGGGCGGACGCCGCGCCACCAGGTCGGCCGCCGCGCGGTGACCGTCCGTTCGTCGTCAGTCATGGCGGTCCTTCTTCTGCAACGCCGACGGCTTGTGCACGGCGGTCCGGCCGCTCTTGTCGCTGCGCACGCGGTACTGCGGGTCGTCGGGCGAGGCGTTCACGGTGCGGCCCGCCTCCTCGGCCCGTTGCGTGATCTTCTTCTCGACCTCGCCCGAGGTGGACGAGCCGTGGCTCTGCCAGGTGACCTCGTCGCCTGCCGAGAGTTCGTCCTTCTTGCGCTTACCGGTCATGACCCGCGGATACCCGTGGAAGTACCGCCGGAACACCCAGCGGTCAGGGTTGTCCCACCTTGCGGAGCACCACGCCGAGCAGGCGATCCGTGGTCATATATCCGGAATGGCGGGAGTCGTGTGAACGGTCTGGGTTGTCGCCCAGCACAACCAGATGCCCGGCGGGTACATGTGTGCCGGGGGCGGTTCGCAGCGGGGGCACCGTGTCCCGAGGGATCGGGTCACCCGGTACGGCCGATACTCGCTTGATGATCCAGCGGGGGCCCATGCCCTGCTCGTCCCCGGCCGGTCGTGGCACGGGCACCCCGTTCGCCCGCGTGCGCGCCGGACGGTGACCCAGGCCGGTGAGGACCACGACCTGCCCCCGGCGCAGGGAGCGGGGCGACGTCCGCCGGACCACCAGGCGCTCACCCGGCCGGTACGTCGGCAGCATGCTCTCCCCCTGAACGGTCACCACCACGTACCGCCTGCGCAGCCAGACGACGGCGAGCACGACGGCACCGGCGAGCACACCCACCAGCACGCCGGTCATCGAGCGGCCTCCGCCGGTCGGGCGTCCTCTGCCGGTCGGACGTCCGCTGGGCGGGTGACCTCCTCCGGGCGGGCGTCGTCCCGGTAGCCGCTGGCCTGGCGGGTGAACAGCCGGGCGTACGTGCCGCCGTCCGCCAGCAGCGTGGCGTGCGTGCCCTCCTCGGTGACGACGCCGTCGGCCAGCACCACGATCCGGTCGGCGTCACGGACCGCGCCGAGGCGGTGGGAGATCACCACGCTGGTGCGGCCGGACCTGAGCGTCGCGAGCCGGCTGTGGATCTCGTACTCGGCCTCGGGGTCCAGGCCCGCGCTGGGCTCGTCGAGGATCATCAGGTCCCGGTCGCTGCGCAGGAACGCCCGCGCGAGCGCCAGCCGCTGCCACTGCCCGCCGGAGAGCAGCACGCCGTCCGTCTCCCCGTTCTCCTGATCGTCGGCGACGTCCTGGGCGAACTCGCGGCTCAGGAGCGTGTCGTAACCGCGCGGCAGAGCCGCGACCGCGTCGTGGACGCCGGCGTCCCGCGCCGCCCGCTCGGTCCGCGTCCGGTCCCGGGCCGCGCGCAGGTCGCCCACCGCGATGTTGTCGGACGCGGTCAGCTCGTACGCCACGAAGTCCTGGAACACCACGCCGATCCGGGCGCGCAGCGTCTCCGGCGGCACGTCGCGGATGTCCACGCCGTCCCACAGGATCGCTCCGCGCGTCGGGTCGTAGAACCGGCACAGCAGCTTCACCAGCGTGCTCTTGCCGGCGCCGTTGCGGCCGGCGAGCGCGACCGTGCAGCCGTGCGGGATGAACAGGTCGACGCCGCGCAGGATCCACGGATGATCGTCGCTGTACCGGAACCAGACGTCGCGCAGCTCGATGCCCCGGCGCAGAGGCGGCAGCGACCTGGGGGAGCGCGGCGCGGGCAGGTCGGGTCCGGCGGTCACGATCGCGACGTGATGGTGGAACGTCAGCAGCTGCTCGTAGGCCATCACCCCGGCCGACACCATGACGTTCAGCGCCGACTGGACCCCGGCGGCGGCCGCCACGAACATCGACACGTCGCCCACGCTGAGCTCGCCCCGGCCGGCCGCGAGGATCGCCCACACCAGTCCCACGCCGATCACGCCCGCCGAGGCGCCCGACAGGCTCGCCTGCACGGCGAACTCACGCCGATCCATCCGGCGGCGCGCGGCGTCGGCCGTCCGCAGCTCGGTCAGCATGCGAAGGCGCAGGAAGGCGCCGAGGTCGAACAGGCGGATCTCCTTGGCGGCCTCCGCCGTGGACATGAGGCGCGCGTAGAACAGCTCCCGGCGCTCGGCCGGCCCGATCCGCCACAGCATGGCGACCCGCTGCCGCGACATGCGCAGCTCGATGAGCAGCGCCGGCACGGCCGACAGCACGACGAGCACGGTGAACGAGGGACTGATCAGCAACAGGGAGCCGACGAACCCGGCGACGGTCACCGTGCTCCGCGCGGCGGACAGCGCGGTGTCCACCAGCCTGCCCGGGTTGGTGGCGCTCTGCTGGGCCAGGCGCAGCCGGTCGAGGAACGCGGGGCTCTCGAAGCCGGCCAGTCCCGCGAAGCCGGTCACCGCCTCGAACAGCTCGTCCTTGGCCCGCAGCGCCGCCCGCCGGTCCACCTCGGCACGCAGGTACTGCGCGGCGTGCGCCGCCGCCGCGGCGGCCGTCGTCACGACGGCCATCGCCACCGCCAGGCCGAGCAGCGCGGTGGTCCGCCCGTGCGCCAGTCCGTCCAGCACGGACTTCGTCAGCCACGCCAGGGCGATCGGGGTGGCGGCGCCCACGAGAGTGACCGCCAGGTATCCGAGGAGGTGGGCCGGGGCCGAGCGCCACACCGTCCGGGCCGCGCGTGCCGCGCAGCCCGCCAGGCCGGCGGGCGTCGGTACGGCGCCCGGCCGGCGGCTGGTCACGCCGGCGCCCCGGCCGGCAGCCGAGTGACCCGAGGCGCCGTGGCGAGGAGCTTGCCGCCCGCGGCCACCTGGAAGAAGGTCGGGAAGGCCTGCACCTTGAACGCCTCGGCGACCTGCGGCGACGTCCGCTCCACGATCACCTGCGCCACGGGTGACAGCGTCGTGACCAGCTCTGCGGGGTCGCCCGAGCGGCCGTCGACGACCGCGAGCACCCGTGACCGGTCATGGCGCGCCGCCCAGGAGGTCAGCTCCGGAAGCTGCTCGTGGCAGCCCCGGCAGTCCGGGGACAGGAACGCGACGACCGTCCCCTCGGGCAGGCCGTCCCGCGTCACGCGGACGTCGTCCACGGTCGTCGCGTCGAAGTCGCCGACGGCCTCACCGATGGGCAGGCTCGCGCCGGCTCCGGGCGGGCCGCCCGCGCCGACGACCTCGTACAGCGCGTCGATCAGCTTCGTGTGCTCCCGGAGCCGCCGGACCACGCCGAGGGTCAGCAGCAGGTCCACCAGGCACAGGACGCCGACGAGGACCATGATGGCGACCAGGTAGGGCACAAGACACCTCCGTGTGGAAAAGGGCATGAGTGTGCCCGGCCGCGGCCGTCCGCGGCCGGGCACCGTTCAATCACAGGTGCCGGTTAACCGCAGGACCTGGTGGCTATGCAGCCGCCGCAGTGGTGGCTGCCGTTCGGGTAGTAGCAGCAGTACTTCCAGGTGGTGCGGTTGCAGCACTGGTAGTCGCAGTCGGTCGCCCGAGCCGCGGTGTGCGGCGCGATCAGCTCCAGGAGCCGGTCGGCCATTCTGGTCACGACGCGCATTGAACCTCCCTGTGGGGGTTCCGGGTGGGCCCTCCCTCACCCGGCACGGCAGGGCCACGGCCGTCCTGCGCCGTCGTCCCGCCGCACGTCGCAGCCTGCGCCGGGGACCTCAGCGATTTCTCAATGATTTCTCAACGGCCTGCCGCGGGGGGCGGGGCGTGGGCGGCGATGCGCTCGCGTACCTTGCCGGCCTGCGCGTCGCCGACGGCGTCGTAGCACTCCGCCGCTCGTTCCCAGGCGGCGAGGGCGGCCGCGGTGTCACCGGCCCGCAGCTGGGTCTCGCCCAGGCGGACCAGCGTCTCGGCGGCCGGGTGCAGGTCGTCGCAGCCGCGCAGCAACTCCGCCGCCCGCTCGTAGCACGCCACCGCCTGCGCGAAGTCCCCCTTGCCCTGCAGGATGTACGCGATGCTGTCCCAGGCGTGCCCCTCGCCCTGGGCGTACCCGAACTCGGCCAGGATGCGCTGCGCCCTCCGGCAGTCGGCCAGCGCCTCGTCGTAGTCGCCGTTCTGGGCCCGCCACCAGCCCGCGTTGTTCAGCGCCCGCGCCTCGCCGATGACGTCGCCGGCCCGGCGGAACAGCTCCCGCGTCCGCACCGCGTGCTCCAGCACCTCGCCGGGGCGGATCTCGGCCAGCGAGACCGTCAGGCCCAGGTGGACGTGCGCCTCCAGGACCGGCTCGTCCAGGAGCCGGTACAGGCCGACGGCCTGATCGAAGTGCTCGACCGCCTCCTTGTGGCCGCCCAGCCTGGCATGGGCGCGCGCGATGCTGCTGTGGCAGCGGGCCTGGGCCAGCCGGTCGCCGGCCCGGCCGGCCGCGTCCAGCGCCACGGCCTGGACCCGCAGGATCTGCTCCCACGGACCTCGGCGCTGCATGAACTCCGCGAACGCCCACGCCAGCTCGTACGCGTGCCGGTCCAGCCCGGCCTCGGTCGCCTGCGTCAGCAGCGCGGGGAGCGCCACGCACGCGTCGGCGTACCACCGCAGGGCGTCCGCCTGCCCGGCGAACCGCTCCACCGCGGCCCCGCGCGCCCGAGGCCGTAGCTCCAGCCTTTCGCGATGGGGGTAGCACGCCTCGCTCGCGGCGCAGGCCGAATGCAGGTAGTAGTCCAGCAGCCGCCGCGTCGCCCCGCGCCGCACCGCCCGGCTGTCGGCGGCGCGCTCCTGCTCCGACGCGTACACGCGCAGCAGGTCGTGCAGCCGCAGGCGGCCGGGCGTGCGCATGTCGACCAGGCCGGCGCGGTCGAGCCGCACGGCCAGCTCCCTGGCCCGGTCCACCGGCAGGGCGGCCAGGCTCGCCGCCGCAGCGAGCGGCACATGGGGCCCGGGGTGCCGCCCGAGGCGCCGGAAGAGCCGGATCGCGGGCTCGGGCAGGTCCCGGTACGACCGTCCGAACACGGTGCGCAGGTCGATCGCCGGGTCGCTGTGGGCGAACGGCGCCAGATCCGCGCCGGCCCGTGAGAGGTCGGCGGCGACTTCGGCCAGCGGCAGGTCGGTGCGCTGCGCGAGCTGCGCCGCGACGATCGCCAGCGCGAGCGGCAGCCGGCCGCACTGGCGGATGATCAGCGCGGCGGCCTCCGGCTCGGCGGCCAGCCGCGCCTCGCCCAGCCTCGCGGCCAGGAGGTGGTAGGCGTCGTCATCCGCGAGGACGTCCAGCCCGACCAGGGAGGCGCCCGCGGCGACCGCGAGACCGGACAGCTCCGAGCGGCTGGTCACCAGCGTCAGGCATCCCGGCGCGGCGGCCAGCAGCGGGCGTACCTGGTCGGCCCCGCGCGCGTCGTCGAGCACGACGAGGACCCGCCGGCAGGCCAGCACGCTGCGGTAGAGCCCGATCCGGGCCTCGACGCCCGACGGCACCTGCGCCTCCGGGACCCCGAGCGCGACGAGGAACCGGGGCAGGACCATCGCCGCGTCGGCCGAGCCGACCGTGCTGAGATCGGCGTACAGCTGCCCGTCGGGGAAGTGGCCGCGATGCAGGTGCGCCCAGCGCAGCGCGAGTGACGACTTGCCCACGCCCGGCGGTCCCGAGATGGCGCAGACGGCCGCGGTGCCCGCCGGTTCGGCGGTCGCGACGGCGGCCAGCCGTTCCAGCTCGCTCTCCCGTCCGACGAAGCACCGGAGGTCGACCGGTAGCTGGGCGGGGACCACGCGGACGGTCTCGGCCGCGTCGCCGGACAGCAGCAGTGTCCGGTGCATGCGGCGTAACTCCGTGCCCGGCTCGACGCCCAGCTCCTCGGCGAGCGTCTGCCGTACCCGGGCGAAGTGCGCCAGGGCCTCGGCGGTCCTTCCCCACGCGTGCAGGGCCTCGATCAGCGCGCTCGCCAGCAGTTCGTCCAGCGGGTACTCGTCGGCCAGCGGCGACAGCGCAGCCACGGCCGCCGCGGCGTCGCGCCCGGTCACCAGCCGGGCCCAGCGCAGCGTGGCCTCCTTGCGCTCGTCACGCAGGCGGTGGCGGGCCCGCTCGGCCCATCCGCCCGGCAGCCCGGTCAGAGGGTCGCCGCGCCACAAGGCGAGAGCCTCGCCCAGCAGCGGCGCCGGGTCCGGCTCGGCCGTCGCCTGGAAGGTGAGGCCCCGGAACCGCGACACGTCCACCGCGGACTCGTCCACGTCGAGCAGGTAGCCACCGGGCCGGTGGACCACGGCGCCGTCATCCTTCAGGAGCTCGCGGCGGATGCGGGTGATGACGGTGTACAGGGTGCGCCGCGCGCCGGGCGGCACCTGCTCGCCCCACACGCGGGCAAGGAGCGACTCCACCGGCACGACCCGGCCGGCCTCCCACGCGAGCGCGGCGAGCGTGAGCGCGACCTGCGGAGGGCGCACGGGCCGCAGCCGGCCCTCACGCTCCACCTCGACAGGTCCGAGCAGTCGAATCAGCACGACGTCCATCCCTTGCTCGTGGATCTTCGAGCGTAACGAAACCCGTGGCGCCGATACCGGTGATCTTCCCTTGCGCACGCCTCCTGTGGACATGTGCCTCCGGGACACGCTAGAGTCCCTTTAAGTCAGCCAACTAACTTAGTGAAGGGCAACAGCCATGATCGTCGTCACTGGAGCCACCGGCAACGTCGGCCGCGAGCTCGTCAACACCCTCGTCGCCGCGGGCGAGCGGGTCACGGCCGTGTCCCGCAGCTCCGCCCAGGTCCCCGACGGAGTACGGCACCACCGGGCCGACCTGAACGACCCCGTGAGCCTGCGCCCCGCGCTGGACGGTGCGGAGGCGGTCTTCCTGCTCGTGGCCGGGGACGACCCGCGCGCGATCCTCAAGGAGGCCGCGGGCGTCAAGCGCGTCGTGCTGCTGTCCTCGCAGGGCGCGGGCACCCGGCCCGAGGTCTACCGGCACCCGGTCATGTTCGAGCAGGCCGTACGCGAGTCGGGGCTGGACTTCACGATCCTGCGGCCGGGCGGGTTCGACTCCAACGCCTTCGCCTGGGCCGAGTCGATCCGGACCGCGCGCACCGCCGCCGCGCCCTTCGGGGACGTCGGACTGCCGACCATCGACCCGGCCGACATCGCCGAGGTCGCGGCCGCGGTGCTGCGCGAGTCCGGGCACGCCGGCCGTACGTATGAGTTGACCGGGCCCGCGCTCACCACCCCGCGCGAGCGGGCGGCGGCGATCGGCGAGGCGCTCGGCGAGCCGGTGCGGTTCGTGGAGCAGACCCGCGAGGAGGCGCGGGCGCAGATGCTCCAGGTGATGCCCGAGCCGGTCGTCGAGGGCACGCTGACCATCCTGGGCGAGCCCACCGCGGCCGAGCAGGCCGTCAGCCCCGACGTCGAGCGCGTGCTCGGACGCGCGCCCCGCACCTTCGCCGACTGGGCCGCCCGCAACCTCCCCGCCTTCCGATGAGCACGGACCGATGAGCACGGACCGACGAGCGCGGACCGATCAGCGCGGACCGATCAGCGGGGGCCGATCAGCGCGGGCCGATGAGCGCGGAGATCGCTCGTCCGCGGGTGCGAGGACTTCCGTGAGTACGACGATCGGGACGAGTGCGGCGGTCGAGCGTTTTCTCGCCGAGCCGTACGTGGCCACCCTCACCACCCTGCGCCCGGACGGCTCGCCGCACGTCGTCGCGGTGCGTTTCACCTGGGACCGTGCCGCGGGCCTGGCCCGGGTCCTGACCACCGGCACCACCCGCAAGTCCAGGAACCTCGCCCGGCCGGGCGGGCGTGTGGCGCTCTGCCAGGCGGTGGGGTTCCGCTGGGTGACGCTCGAAGGCGCCGCCACGGTCCATGACACGCCCGAGCGGGTGGCCGAGGGCGTGCGCCGCTACGCCGCCCGCTACGGGGCGCCGCCCCCGAACCCGCCCGGCCGCGTGGTCATCGAGATCGCGGTCGACCGCGTCACCCGGCTCAACCTCTGAAACCCCTGACGAAGGACCACCAGATCATGCCTGTTCAGCACATCCTCGACTCCACCATGCACCACCGCGAGTCCGGCGCCGGGACGCCGATCGTCTTCCTGCACGGCAACCCGACCTCGTCCTACCTGTGGCGGGACGTCATGCCGGCCGTGGGCCCCGGACGGCTCCTGGCCCCCGACCTCATCGGCATGGGCGAGTCGGGCAAACCCGATATCGAGTACACCTTCGCCGACCACGCCCGCTACCTCGACGCCTGGTTCGACGCGCTCGGCCTCCAGGACGTGGTGCTGGTCGGGCACGACTGGGGCGGCGCCCTGGCCTTCGACTGGGCCGCGCGCCACCCGGACCGGGTCCGCGGCATCGCGTTCACCGAGACCATCGTCAAGCCGATGACCTGGGAGGAGTTCCCCGAGGGCGGCCGTGAGCTGTTCCGGGCCATCAAGACCGAGGGCGTCGGCGAGGCCATGATCCTGGACGACAACACCTTCATCGAGCAGGGCCTGCCCGGCACCACCGCGACGCCCCTCTCCCGGGGGGACCTGGACGTCTACCGCAAGCCGTACCCGACGCGCGAGAGCAGGTTGCCGCTCCTGCGCTGGCCGCGCTCGATGCCGCTGGGCGGCGAGCCGGCCGACGTCGTGGCCAGGATCGAGGCGTACGACCGGTGGCTGGCGGACAGCCCCGACGTTCCCAAGCTGCTGCTCACGTTCGCGCCCGGGCCGGGGGCGATGATGCACGAGGCCATGGTCGCGTGGTGCGCCGCCACCATGGCGGGCCTGGAGATCGAGCGCTCCGAGGCCGTCGCCGGGCACCACACGCCGGAGGACCAGCCCGCCCTGATCGCCGCGGCCGTCTCGTCCTGGGCGGACCGGCACGGGCTCCGACGAACCGGCACGGAATAACGCCGCAGGTGTCACGGCTGACCCGTGGCGTGACCAAGATTCTCGTGACCGGTGCCACCGGCAACGTCGGCCGGGAGGTCGTCGCGCGGCTCACGGCCGCCGGCGTCTCCGTCCGGACGCTCGTGAGGGACGCGCGGCGGGCCCCGGAGGGCGTCGAAGCGGTCGAAGGGGACCTGGCCGTCCCGGCCACGCTGGAGCCGGCGCTGGCCGGGGTGGAGACGGTGTTCCTGATCTGGCCGTTCCTCACCGCCGAAGGCGCCCCGCCCGTCCTCGACGTCCTGGAGCGCCACGTGAGGCGCGTCGTCTACCTCTCCTCATCGGGGGTGAACACGTCGGGGGTGGACGCGTCAGGGGACGACGGCGCCTCCGGGCGGCAGACCGACCCGATCAATCAGCTCCATGCCGACATGGAGCACCTGATCACCGGGTCCGGTCTGGAGTGGACCGTCCTGCGGGCCGACACGATCGCCTCCAACACGCGCGGCTGGGCCGCCCAGATCCGCGACACGGGCGTCGTACGCGGTCCCGAGATCGCCCCCACGGCGGTGGTCGACCCGCGTGACGTCGCGGCCGTGGCGGCGCTGGTGCTGGCCGGCGAGGGGCACGCGGGGAAGACGCACGCGGGGAAGACGTACGTGCTGACCGGTCCCGAGGTGATCGGGCGGGCCGATCAGGTACGGGCGATCGGGGAGGCGGTCGGGCGCCCGCTGCGCTTCGAGAAGGTCCCCGTGGAGGAGGCGCGGGCCCGGATGCTCGCCGACGGCCGGCCTCCCGCGCTGGTGGAGGCCCTGCTGGCCGCCGCCGGGACGCGGGCGCGGTCCGCCGTGGTCACCACCACGGTCGAGCAGCTCACCGGCGCGCCGGCACGTACGTTCGCCCGGTGGGCCGCCGACCACGCCGCCGACTTCCGCTGACCACCCGCCCGCCGCGGCGGCCCGGTTTCCCGGATGCCGGTGAGGTCTGAAAGCCGCCGGTGTCACCCGTGTCGTGACTGTTTGGCTGAGTCGTTCCCTGAAGCAGCCATCAGCCTCCGAACGGAAACCCATGTCCACGGCAGTACTCACCCGCTCGCGCCCGCCCATCGTGGGCTGGCTCGCCGTCACCACACTCACCCTCGGCATCTTCGCCATCGTCACCAGCGAGATCCTGCCCATCGGCCTGCTGACCACCATCGCGGCGGACTTCGGCGTCTCGGAGGGCACCGCGGGCCTGACCATGACCCTGCCCGGCGTCGTCGCGGCGGTCGCCGCCCCGGTCGTCACCCTGGCCACCGCGCGCCTGGACCGCCGGGTGATGCTGTGCGCCCTCATGGTGGTGCTGGCCGTGGCCGACGTGCTGGCGGCGGTCGCCTCCGCCTACTGGATGATGCTGGTCTCCCGGGTACTCGTGGGGCTCACCATCGGTGGTTTCTGGTCCATCGGGGCCGGGCTGGCCGCCCGGCTGGTGCCGGCCCGGTCGGTCGGCACGGCCACGGCTCTGATCTTCTCCGCCGTGCCGCTGGGGTCGGTGCTCGGCGTGCCGGCCGGAACCCTCATCGGGCACGTCGCGGGCTGGCGGACGGCCTTCCTCGCCCTGGCCGTCCTGTCGGCCGTCGTCCTGGCGGCCCTGCTCGTGCTGGTGCCCCCGCTGCCCGCACGGCAGGTCACCAGCGCCCGGGTGCTGCGCGACCTCCTGCGCGGGCGGGGCACCAGGGTCGCGCTGCTCGCCACCGCCCTGGTCGTCCTGGCCCACTTCGGCACCTACACCTACGTCACGCCGTTCCTGGAGCAGGTCACCGGGCTCGACCCGGCCTCCGTCAGCGCCGCCCTCCTCGCGTACGGGGTGGCGGGCATCGCGGGCAACTTCGTGGCCGGCCGGGCCGTCGCCGTGGCCCCGCGGGGCACGTTCGCCGCGGCCGGCTGCCTGATCGCCGCCGCGACGCTCCTGCTGCCCGTGGCCGGTACGCGGGCCGGCGGCGCCTTCGCGCTGCTCGTGCTCTGGGGGCTGGCCTACGGGGCCGTTCCGGTCTGCTCCCAGGCGTGGTTCGCCAGGGCCGCCCCCCACGCGCCGGAGGCCGCCACGGTCCTGTTCACCTCGTCGTTCCAGGCCACGTTCGCGCTCGGCGCGCTGCTCGGCGGGGTCGTCGTGGACGTGGTCTCCGTCTCGGCGGTGATGGTGTGCGGCGGTCTGACGGCGCTGCTCATGGCGGCGTCACTGGGACGGCTGGGTCGCTCCGGCTGACGCCGGAGCGTGCTCACGCAGTACGCGCAGCAGGCGGCGCATCGCCACGATGCCCGCCAGCGGCCCCACGGCGAGCACGGCGAACGCCCAACGCCAGCCGACGGCCTGCTCGGCCGCCGGCACCAGCCAGATCGTCGCGCCGGTCAGCAGGAAGCCGAACGCCATCTGCAGTGTCAGCGCCGTGCCCACGTAGCTCTGGTCGGCCAGCTCGGTGACCAGTGCGGAGAACTGCACCGAGTCGCCGACGACGCTGTACCCCCACACCAGGCTGACCACGACGAGCAGCCAGAGCGGCGCTCCCATGAGCAGGCCGATGAAGGCGGCGCAGGCCGCCGAGACGGCCATCATGCCGATCGCGGTGCGCTCGCGGCCGAAGCGGTCGCCGAGCATGCCGCCGGTGTAGTTGCCGAGGCCGCCGACGGCGAAGACGGCGAAGGTGACGTAGACCCCGAGGAGCGAGCCGTCCATGCCGTGGACGCGCAGCGCGGCGGAGACGAACAGCAGGAACCACGTCCACATGGCGTACAGCTCCCACATGTGGCACAGGTAGCCGACCACGGCCAGCCGGGTGCCGGGGTCGCGCAGGATGCGCCGGGCTTGACGGGGGTCCAGCACCGCGGCGGGGAACGGGTACGGGCCCTCCTCGGCGACCGTCAGCGTGATGAGCCCGCCGGCCACGGTGAGCACCGAGGTGGCCACGATGACGGTGCGCCAGTTCAGCCCGCCGAGCCCGTTGATCAGGTGCGGGACGCCGGAGCTCACGGTCAGCGCGCCGATCAGCAGGCCCATCGCCGCCCCGCGCCCGTCGCGGTACCAGGTCGAGATGAGCTTCAGCGACGGCGGGTAGACCCCCGCGATGAACAGGCCCGTGGCGAAGCGGGCCAGGCTGCCCGTGAGCGCGTCGTGAGTCAGGAGCAGCGCCAGGTTGGCGACGGCGGCCCCGATCGAGCTCAGGAAGATCAGCCGGATGGGCGGCAGCGCGTCGGAGACGACGAACACGGCCGACAGCACGGCGCCCGCCACGAATCCCCACTGCACGGAGATCGTCAGCCAGGCCGCTAGGTCGGGGGTGAGCTGCCACTCCTGCCGCACCTGCGGGATCACCGCGGTCGCGGAGAACCAGGTCGACTTCAGCAGCAGCAGCGTCCCCGCGAGGACGAGCAGGTTGCGGCGGGCGTCCGGACGGGCCACGGGACCGGTCCTTTCTCGACGGCGGTCAGGCCAGGAGTCAGGCGGGGGGCGTCGCCCGGCGGGCGCGGTAGGAGGCGACCGTGTTGCGGTTGAGGCAGGTCCTGGAGCAGTAGCGCCGGCGCGGGCCGCGTGAGACGTCGGCGTGGACGCGCTCGCACGCGGCGTCCTGGCACACGCCGAGCCGGCCGGCGCCGTACTCGCAGATCACGAACGCCAGCCCCACCGCGGTGTTGGCGCGGACCCGCTCGACGAGGGCGGCGCCGGGAGGGCCGTAGTGCAGGTGCGGGCCCTCGCCGTGGTCGGAGATGTGCGGATGCATGGGCACCTCGCCCATGACGGTGTTGAGCAGGTCGATGGCCCGCGCCTCGTCGCTCTCGGCGAACACGGGCCGCAGCCGCCGCGCCCAGCGGCGCAGCGCCTCCGCCTCGTCCTCGCTCAACGGGTCGTCGACCTTGAAGTTGTACGAGGTCAGCAGCGTGCCCAGGGCCTCGGGGGTGGGGACGGGAGCGTCGGCGGTCACCGCGTTGACCAGGGCGACCGCCGTGCCCACGCCGTCGTTGCGGTAGCCGGTCACCTCGGTGGGGCTGGTTCTCGCCATACCTGCATCGTAATCTCAGTAAGCCAGGATTGACATTACGTCTTGCGACAGGGGTGCCCCGCCTCCCTGACGGTGAGGCCGCGTCAGACCTCCAGGACCATGCCGTCCTCGGCGAGTTCGAGGTCCAGCTCCGCCCGCCGCGCCAGGACCTGCGGCCCCGCGTGGGTGAGCAGCAGCCGCCGGCAGCGCAGCCGGTCGAGCCGGGCGATCAGCTCCGGCACGTGCAGGTGGTGGCGCACGGCCCGGTCGAACGTGTAGCCCTCGCAGAGGAACAGGTCGGCTCCGTCGGCGACGTCGATCAGCGTGTCGGTCCAGGCACTGTCGCCGCTGTAGGCGATCGTGCGACCGCCCACCTCCACGCGCAGCGCCAGCGCGGCCGCCCCGGCGGCGTGGTCCGCCTCGTACGCCCGTACCCCGACGTCCTCGACCCGTGCGGACGAGCCGGGGGCCACCTCGTGGACCTCCACCGCGAACCGCCTGCTCACCGACGCCGAGCCCGGGAACAGCACCTCCATCGCCTGCTCCAGCCGCGCCTCCAGGCCGGGCGGGCCCACCAGGTGCAGGGGCCGCACCCGCCGCGTGAACTGGCCGTCCAGGATGAGGAACGGCAGCCCGCCGAAGTGGTCGCCGTGCAGGTGCGACACCGCCACGACCGAGACGTCGCCCGGCTCCAGCCCGAGCCGCTTCAGCCCGGTCAGAGCCGTGGCGCCGCAGTCGACGAGCAGCGCCCCGTCACTCCCCGCGGCCTGGACGTGCACGCACGTCTGCAGCATGCCGCCGTCGCCGAACGCGTTGCCGGCCCCCGCCAGCGTCACCCGTACCGGAGCGTCCATGGCGACGAGTCTGGCACGCGGCTCATTCTCCGGCCGCCTCCCGGGCCACGCGCTCCAGGCGGCTCCGGTACTCCTCCCACCACTCCGGGGCGACCTCCGGCAGGTTGGCGCCGTCGGGGCGCAGGCCGGCGGCGCCGTCGAGCAGCTCGCGCACGATGTCGGCGTGCCCGGCATGCCGGTTGGTCTCGGCTGTCACGTGGACGAGGATCTTGTGCAGCGTGACCTCGTTCCGGTGCTCCGGCCACCACGCCACGCGCCCGGTCGACTCCAGCGTGAGCTCGCCGACGGTGGCGTCCGTGTGCTCCCACGCGCGGTGGTACAGCGCGATGATCTGCTCGCGGGACTCGTCGGCGGTGGCCCACAGGTCGGCGTTGGGCTCGGCGCCCTCCTCGAACCACGGCTGCGGCTCGGCCGACGGCCGCCCGAAGACCTCGCCGAAGTACCCGAGCTCGACGATCGCCAGGTGCTTGACCAGGCCCAGCAGGTTCGTGCCGGTCGGGGTCAAGGGACGGCGGACGTCGTACTCGGAGAGCCCGTCGAGCTTCCACAGCACGGCCTCACGGGCGGTCTGGAGGTAACGGTGGAGGTCAGCCTTGGGATCGTAGCTGGTCATGCCGGGCATTGTGTCACTGATCGGGCGTCAGGCGGCGTCGTGGAAGACCAGGCCGAGCGTGCGCCGCAGTCCGTGCCGCACCGTGCTGACGCCGTGCCGTACCGGGGCGGCCGACCAGCCCCGCGCCGAGGCGACGGGCCGGTCCCGGGTGGTGAACACGAGGCCGTGGCCCTGCGGCAGCAGCGTCACCGTGCCGCGCGACTGGGCGCGGGGCCGCTGCTCGACCAGCAGGAACTCCCCTCCGCCGTAGCCGGCTCCGGGCTCGTCCAGGCCGATCACCACCTGCAACGGGAACACCAGGTCCCCGTACAGGTCGCGGTGCAGGGCGTTCCAGTCGCCCTCGCGGTAGCGCAGCAGGATCTGCGTGGACTTGGTCTGGCCGGCCTCGTGGCACATCGCCAGCCACGCGTCGAGCGTGTCCGGCCACGGCGCGGGCCTGCCGAGCCGGGCCGCCCAGTCCCGGGCGATCGGCAGCAGGCGCGGATACAGCGCCTGGCGCAGCTCCTCGACCAGAGCGGGGAACGGCCGGTCGAAGTACCGGTACTGCCCGCGCCCGAAGCGCAGCCGCTCCATGTCGACGGTCGAGCGGAACAGCGCGGTCTCGTCGTACAGCTCGGCGATCCCCCGGCACTCCTCGGCCGTGAGAAGCGGGCCGGTCAGCGCGCAGCCGTGGGCGTCCATCTCCCCGGCCAGCCGTCCCCAGTCGGCCCGCCCGACCCGTTCGTGTGATGTGAGCTGTGATGTGAGCATGGCGTCTCTCCTTTCCCTCTCCTCAACACCGGAGGGCCCCTGGAATCCCGGCGGTTTTCGGACGTCACGCTGCGGTCACGCCGGGCTTTCGATGATGGAGCCATGGAAGAGACACTCATGCGCAGAGCATTCACCGCCCTGCTGGGCTCGCTGTTCCTGGCCGTGACGCTCGTCGCGTCCGCGGGGGCGGCCGGCGCCCAGTCGACCGACCCGATCGGACAGGCGATCGGCACGCCCGTCGTCAGCGCAGAGCGCGCCGGTCCCCGGTGCCCGAGCGGCTGGTACTACAACCGCCACGAGCACAGGTGCGTACGCAGCCACATGTGAGGCCCCGGCCCGGACCTCGGAGGGTCATGAGCGCAGGTCGTCGGTGGCCTCCTGGTACGCCGCGGCGGCGCGCGTGAAGTAGTCGAACAGGACGTCGAGCTGCTCGGGCGAGTATCCGCGGAGGATCTCGCCCACCCTCTCGCGGGCCGGCGCCATGACCTCGTCCAGCCGGGCGGGCTTGCCGACCGTCTCCACGATGACCTTGCGGCGGTCGTCCGGCGACGGGGTGCGGCGTACGTACCCCGCCCGCTCCAGCCGGTCGATGAGGCGCGTGGTCGGCCCCGTCGTCAGCCCGGCGCGCTCGCCCAGCTCGCCCGGGGTCATCGCGCCGTTGAGCTCCAGGATGTTGAGCGCGTACAGATCGGTGGCCCCGAGATCGCAGGCCCGCGCGCCGGCCTGGCCGTGCAGCAGCACCGCGCTCAGGTAGCGGCGGTAGACCGCGCCCGCGTCCGGTCGCATCCCCTGTGTTGACACGTCACGCCTCCATGTCTAATCTCTTCTTTAGAGAAGAGAAATCTTCAGAGAAGAAACTTCTTCTGTGAAGCTACCATGGAGGGGCAGGGACATGAACCACCAGCGCACCACCGAGGCCGACACCGCTGCTGTCAAGGATCTGCTGGAGCAGGCGCGCGAGGCGTGGGGCCGCGGCGACGGCGCCGCGTACGGCGAGCTGTTCACCCACGACGCCACGGACGTGACCTTCGTCGGCACCGTCTACCAGGGCGGTGCGGAGATCGGCCGTGCCCACCAGGCCCTGTTCGACAGCTTCCTCAAGGGCACCCGCCTCGCCATGGAGATCCTCGACATCCGCTTCTACGGCCCGGACACGGCCGTGGTCGTCAGCCGCGGCGACGTCTACAAGGGCAGGCCGGGAACGCTCGGCAAGGTCCAGACGTACACGCTGGTCCGCGGCGAGGACGGCCGCTGGCGCATCGCCGCCATCCAGAAGACGAAGCGGCAGCGCCTGATGGAGGCTGTCTCCTTCAAGTTCCAGCCCGCCACCAAGCCCCGCTGACCCCGATCCCGCCGACCCCCCCGAGAGCAGGACACACATGGCGACCATCGCCGTCATCGGCGCCACCGGCCGCACCGGGCGCGTCCTCGTGGAGCGGGCGCTGGCCTCCGGTCACGACGTCACCGCGATCGCCCGCCGCCCCGAGACCCTGGGCCTGCGGCACGCCCGCCTCACCCCGCACGCCGCCGACGTGCTGCGCCCCGGCGACCTCGCCGGGGCCCTGTCCGGGCACGACGCCGTCGTCTCGGCCCTCGGCTCGACCGGCCGCGGCCCCACCACCGTCTACTCCGCCGGCACCGCGGCCATCGTCGCCGCCATGGGCACGAGCCGCCGGCTGGTCGTCCTGTCCTCGGCCGGGCTGGAGACGCCGCCCGGCGCGGGCCCCGTGACCAGGCTCGCCGGCCGGCTGCTGTACCGCGTCATGCGCCACCCGTACGCCGACATGCGGATGATGGAGCGGCTGCTGGCCGGCACGGACCTCGACTGGACCGCGATGCGACCCACCGGCCTGACCGACCGGCCGGCCACGGGCCGCCCGCGCGTGAGCGTCGGCGCCACGGAGCGCGTCGGCACCCGCACGTCCCGGGCCGAGCTGGCGGCCTTCATCCTCGACCGGCTCGACGACCCGGTGACCTTCCGCACCGCGGTGGCCATCTCGTCCTGAACCGAGCGGGACGCCTCTTCCCGACGAACCACACCGGGGTCTAGGCTCCGCGGTCATGACGCTCAGGTTCGTCGCCCGTACGGCGGGCGTCGACGAGGACCCCGACGAGGGATGGCTGGTTGCAGGGGTCGCCGAGGACGACGACGGCGCCGGCATGGAGCTGATCTTCCAGAGCGGGCCGGACGAGGGCGACGACGAGGACACCCACTGCGTGGTGACCGCCGGCCAGGGCACCGCCTACGGGGCCGTGGACGAGATCACCCTGGAGGACGAATTGCTGCGCGTCCTGTTCGACCCCGCCGCGCTGGACGACCTCGGGCTGCCGGAGCCGGAGGTCGAGGTGGTCCTCGCCGTGGACGCCGGCACCGTGGAGCGGCTCCGCGGCGCCCTCCGGCAGATCATGTCCTACGGCCGCCCGTCCTCCCGCCCCCGCCTCGTCCGCCTCTGACGGGAGGCTCCGCCCATTCGGGCTGCCGGGCCTCCCGCTGGAAGAGGTGGAGGGTGTCGTTCAGCTCGCGTTCGATGATGCGGCCCGCGGCCTCCGGGTCGCCGGCGCCGGCGGCGCCTGATCAGGAGAAGGCGTCCACGCCGGTGAGCTCACCGGACAGCTTCCAGAGCCGGGCCGCCTCGTCCGGGTCGACGGCCCACGGCTTGACCCCGCCGACGAGCATGTCGTCGGTCGTGGCCGGCTCGGCGACGTCGCAGTCCTGGCAGTAGGCGCCGCCGTGCTCGTCGAGCAGGGGCGAGGTCGCCGCCCACGTGGCGGTGGCCGCCCCCTGCGCCGGGGTCTTGAAACCGGCGGGCGGCGTGCCGTCCGACGTGACCCAGCCGAGCGCGGCCTGCTCCTCCACGGGTACGTGCCGTTGCAGCGGCGTCAGGATGCTGCCCGGGTGCACGGCGTACGCGTGCACCCCGGCCGCCGCGCCCAGCCGGTCGAGGTGCACCGCGAACAGCGCGGCCGCGGTCTTGGCCTGGGCGTAGGCCAGCCATCCGTCGTAACCGCCCTGGAAGTGGACGTCGTCCCACCGCATGCCGGACAGGAAGTGCCCGGACGAGGAGACCGCCACCACGCGCGCCCCGCCCGCGGCGAGCAGGGGGCGCAGGTGGTTGACCAGCGCGTGGTGCCCGAGGTGGAGGGCGAAGTGGGCCTCCCAGCCGGGGCCCACGCGGGTCTCGGGGCAGGCCATGACGCCCGCGTTGGCGATGACGACGTCGATCGCCGCGCCCCTCTCCAGGAGGTGGCCGGAGAAACGCCGCACGTCCGCCTGGTCCGTGAGGTCGAGCGGGCCCACCTCCACGCGGGGCACGTCGCGCAGGGCTTCGCGGGCCGCGTCCGGGCGGCGGGCGGGCACGACCACCCGGGCGCCGGCCCCGGCGAGCGCCCGCGTGATCTCCAGGCCCAGTCCGGAGTAGCCGCCGGTGACCAGGGCGGTCCGGCCCGTCAGGTCGAGGCCGGCGAGCACCTCCTCGGCCGTGCTCCCCGCGCCGAACCCACTACCGATCTTGTGCTGCCTGTTTGTCATGGGATCGACGCTAAAATCTAGAGTTCGCTCTAGGTCAACCGGCGGGGGGGAGCATGGAAGAGGGCCTGTCCATCGGCGACGTGGCGGCGGCCACCGGTCTGAGCGTGCACGCGCTGCGCTTCTTCGAGCGGGAGGGTCTGTTCCTGCGCCACATCCCGCGCTCCGCCGGGGGTCGCCGGGTCTACGAGGCGGCGGACGTGGAATGGCTGCTGCTCTGCAACCGGCTGCGCGAGTCGGGCATGCCGATCGCGACGCTGCGGAGATTCGCCGGCCTGGTGCGCTCCGGTCCGGGCAACGAGCGCGACCGCCTGGAGCTGCTGCGCGAGCACGAGCGCGACGTCCGCGCCCGGATCGCCGAGCTGACGGCCAGCCTGGAGGTCATCCACGGCAAGGTGGTCACCTACGAGCGGCACGTCGAGCACGGCACCGCCGCCGGCCTCTGGGCCCCGGCCCCCTCACCCCCCTGACCGCTCACGTCATGGGGCCGGTCATCGGACGGAGCCGTTCCACTGCCAGGCCGTGCGGCGGGGCAGGCCCGGGAGGGCGGTGCGGCCCGTGCACCACAGCAGCGTCTCCACCGGTCCGTGTCCCGTCGGCGCGTCCGGGAAGAGCCGGGCGACGGCCGCGGCGCTCGGGCCGTCCGGCGGCGTCCAGGCCAGGCCGAGGGTGCGGGTGATGTCGTACGTGTGGACGGACAGCTCCACGACCCCCATGGCGGCGAAGCCGGTCGCGTCGGAGTGTCCCCACGGGTGCCAGGCCCGTACCTCGGACGGAGTGGTGCGGACGGTGGCGGCCAGGAGAGTGGCGGCGATGCCGACGCCCTCCAGGCAGGCGTCGACGGGCGCCGCCGGGTCCAGCGAGGCGAACAGCGTGATGTAGCGGTCGGCCGGCCGGGCGACGAGCAGCCCCGCGTACCCCACCAGCCCGAGGGCGAGGTGGTCGAGTGTCGTCCGGCAGGACCAGTCGAGGTCGCCGGCGGGCCGCGACCAGTCCTGGCCGGCCCCCTTGCCCAGGATCGCCAGGCACTCCTCCGCGGTGGCGGCCAGGAGGTCGGCGGGGGACGGTGCGGGGTTCATGGGGTCTCTCCTCGTACGGGTTGCCGATGGGCCACCGACACGCTGGCAGGAGGAGAAGCACGGAAACAGTGACCGGGATGACGGTTTGCCACAAAAAGTTGCCATATCCTCGGTCGGGTGAGTGCCGGTACCGTCGCCCTGGTCGTGCCCGAGGGCATCGGAATCCCGTCCTGGGATCTGTACGAGCTGAGCATCCCGTGCACGGTCTTCGGCAAGCCGCAGCCCGACCTGGCCGACCCCTGGTACGACCTGCGCCTGTGCGCCGTGGGCTCGGGCGGTTCCGGCGGCGGGTCACCGTACGAGCTGAGCGTGCGGACCCGCCACGGCCTGGACGACCTCGCCGGCGCGGACACCGTCATCGTGACCTCCGTGCCCGACCCCTGCGTCGAGGACGGTGAGCCGCTGCCCCCCGGGCTCGCGGACGCGCTGCGCCGTGCCCACGAGGCGGGCGCCCGCATGGTGTCGCTGTGCACCGGCGCGTTCGCGCTGGCCGAGGCGGGGCTGCTCGACGGCCGCCGCGCCACCGCCCACTGGATGCACACGGCCCAGCTCGCCGCCCGCTACCCGAAGGTGCTGGTGGACGACTCCGTGCTGTACGTGGACGACGGCGACGTGCTGACCAGCGCCGGCGTGACCGCCGGCCTGGACCTCTGCCTCCACCTGGTGCGCCGTGACCTCGGCGCGCACGTCGCCAACCAGCTCGCCCGGCGCATGGTGGTGCCCGCCCACCGGCCGGGCGGGCAGGCGCAGTTCGTGGACCTGTCGGTGCCGGTGACCGACGACGCGGGGCTGGAGCCGGTGCTGGAGTGGGCACGGGCCCGGCTCGACCAGCCGCTCACGGTCGAGGACCTGGCTCGCCGGGCCGCGATGAGCCCGCGCACCTTCTACCGGCGCCTCAGGGCCGTGACCGGCACCACGCCGCTGCGGTGGCTGCTCAACCAGCGGATCGGCCTGGCGCAGAGTCTCCTGGAGTCGACGGACCTGCCGATCGAGAGGGTGGGGGAGCTGAGCGGCCTCGGCACCGCCAACAACCTGCGCCACCACTTCCTCCGGCAGGTCGGCGTCTCGCCCGGCGACTACCGCCGCGCCTTCCCGCGCTCGGTCTTCCACCCCGGCGAGGTCACTCGTCCCGCAGCCGCTCCGGAGCGGCGCTCCGGCGCAGCAAAGGACGGGAGAGCCGGGCCACCAGCAGGGCGGCGAGGATCCCGATCACGGCCATGACCACCGCCCGTCCGCCCGCCACCGCCAGCGCCGCGGGCGTCTCGGCGTACACCTCCGGCGCCGTCGCGATCATGACCGCCGGCCCGGCGACGGCCGCCACGGCGCACACCGGCAGGGAGGCGATGAGCGCCTGCCGGGCGAGCACCCGTCCCAGCGAGGGCGCCTCGGTGCCCGAGGCCGCGAGGGCGGCGAACGAGCCGCGGTGGTCGAGCAGCGCCTCGGCCTGGTGCGCCACCAGGGCGGCGGCCGAGACGACGAGCGCGAACAGCAACGACAGATCCACGAGCACGTACGCCGTGACGGCGAACGGCGACTCGGCCAGGTAGCCTTTCACGATCCCCGGCCCCTGCTGGGCGCCCACCATGGCCCCGAAGAACACGGTCAGCCCCACCACGGACAGTGCTTCAGGTCGAGGCGGCGCGGAGGGTGATCGTGCAGGAGGCGCCGAGGTGGCCGGCGAGGCCGTCGAAGCGGGCGGTGAGCGACGGGCCGGTCGTGGTGCCGGCCAGCCGCGGGTGGCCCTGGACCAGGGCGGTCACCGGCCGGCGCCAGGTGACGGTCAGCTCGTCGAGGTCGCAACGGGGGTCCGCCACGGTGAGGGTCGCGGTCCCGTCCGGCAGCTCGCGGAGGAGGACGGCGCAGGGCGCGGAGGCGGTCAGGGGGCCGGCCGTGCCCGGGTTCCAGAAGTTGACGGCGGTCAGCCCGAGCGACGGCACGTGGACGCCCTGCACGCGGGAGGTGTTGGCGAGGACGCGGGCCCAGCCCGCGTCGGCGGCGCGGGCCCGGGTGCGTTCCCGAGTGGCGCCGGGGAGGAGCAGGTAGACGTACGTGGCGTCGCGCGGGTCGGTGCCGTGGTCCAGCCAGAGCGTCACGTAGTCGCGCGAGACCGCGCCGGGGCCGGTGCGCCGCTCGCGGAGGACGCGCAGGGGACCGCCACCGGGGAGGACGTAGCCCCCGTGCCCTTCCAGATGCGCCCAGCGCGCGCCCCCCGCCCCTTCCGGAAGCTCATCGGCGACCACCGCGGCTCCGTCGACCGTGAGAGGCGCGCCGGTGCGGCGGTTGTCGACGACGGTCTCGACCGGGACGCCGTCCTCGCTCCTGATGCCCGCCCCCAGGCACAGCACCGCGTCGTCCAGGAAGAACCACGACTTGAACGCCTCCATCGTGCTCTCCAGCCCGTTGAGGTGCTGCCCGACCGCCGCGTACGCGCCGTCGGACGCGCCTCCCACCCACCGGCCCGGCGGGCACGTGTCGCCCCATCCGGCGCCCGCCCCGTCGGGCAGCCGCTTGGTGGAGACCGTGATTCCCGGCAGCCGGTACGGGTCCACGGTCGCCCAGAAGGCGTCGGAGTACTGGTCGCCGTGGCCCTCGGCCCACCAGTAGAGCATTCCGGAGCCGGTGTGCCAGCCGCGCAGGTTCTCGCCGTTGCCGTGCTCGTAGTGGCCCACCCGGTACGACGCCATGCTGAGCCCCGCGCACCAGCCCGGCGCGCGGTGGACGGCTCGGGCGCTCATGGGCAGCAGCCGGTGCCCGGCCGGCTCGGGGGCCGCCGGGATCCGCCCGTCGGCGGTGACCGCCGCCAGCCGGGCGTGGAATCCCAGGTCGCCCTCGGTCTCCGCCGTGCCGAGCATCGGCCGGACGGTGTCGCGGGCCGCCCATCCCTTGACCATCGCCCGCCAGCGCTCCCGGTCCGCGGCCGGCGCCGTCTCGGCGAGCAGCAGGATCGACGCGGCGATCATGCGTCCCCTGCGGTGGTCACCGTACGGCCGGCGCCCGACACCGCGCCCGCCGGCCAGATCCATGCAGAACCCGTCATGGATCACCGGCGCGAAGGACCTGTCCACGCTGTCGTGGAGCACCCGCCGTTCGTGCTCGGGGATCTCCCACGGCGTGCCGCGCAGCACGGCGAACAGCGCGGCCAGCCCCGCCAGGGCCACCAGGCCGTACCCGCCCTGGTACACAACATGACCGTGCACAGGTCCACCCGGTTCGCCCCGGTGCTGTTGCCGCTGTAGTCGTACAGGCGGCGCGGCGGCACGAAGTGGTCCACGGCGTCCCGCAGCCCGCCCGCCTGCCGGGACGTGAGGTGCGGCGCGACGAGCACGGCCGCGTCGAGCAGGGCCTTGGGCACGCCGATCTGCCAGTTCCACCAGTTGCCCCTGGCCTCCGCGCCGGCGGCGTACACGTGCCGCCGGTAGTGGTCGAGCCCCGCGGCGACGGCCGAGGCGAGGCCCGGGTCGCCGGTCAGCCCGGTGCCGGGCAGCACGTACGCGCGGGCCATCGAGCGCAGCCGCGCCGGGGTGGCGTTGAACGACGGGTACGGCATGCCGGGCCAGAGCGACGTGGGGCCCGGCGCCATGGTGTCGCGGTGGCGGGCCGCCTCACGCCCCAGCTCCGCCAGCCTTTCCCGGTACGGCGGAAGCGTCGCCTGCCCGGAGACCGGATCGGTGGTCAGCGCGGTCCATCGGCGGCGCAGGACGGCGAACGCGTCACCCCACAGGCCGCGGGCGGCCACTGGGACGATCGCTCCGGCCGCCGCTGCCCCGCCGAGCAGCAGGAGAGATCGCCGGGTGTATCCGCGCACGGGGCAGATTATCCGCGACGACGCGCCTGCCCTGGGACGACGGGGAGGGGGAGGGGGAGGGGGGAAGGGGGTGGGGGAACGGGGAATGGGGGATGGGGGATAGGGGATGGGGGGACCGCGATCCGAAGGGGAGAGGTGCGAGGATCGCGGCCCGTCAGGGTGGGGGAAAGGGGACGCCGGGGTCGATCCTTACCCGGTGACCTGCTCGGCCCCGGCGTCCCGTGGGGGATCTCAGGAGGGCTCGGCGATGGTCGCGGCCAGCCGCTGAGCGTGGCCGTGCGCAGCCCGCCTGACCGTGCCCGCGCAGGCAGTGCCCGCCGGCGCGTGCTCGGTATCGGCGCTCACCGGCAGCTCGAACCAGACGACCTTCCCCCGCGGGGTGTGGTCGCGGCCCCAGCAGCAGGCGAGCATGTCCACCAGTTGCAGCCCGCGTCCGCGCTCGTCGTGGCGGCGGGAGAGCTGTACCTGCGGCAGATCGGGGTTGGAGTCCTCGACCTCGAAGCGCAGCAGCCCGTCGGACTCGGAGACGCTGACGCCGACCGGCCCGTGGGCGTGCTCCAGGGCGTTGCTGACCAGCTCGCTGATGAGCAGCTCGGCGACGTCGGCCTGGTCGGCGAAGCCCCAGTGGGTCAGCTTCTTGCGGACCAGGCGGCGTGCCCTGCCGACCTGGTGGGGGCGGGACGGGAGCCGCCAGGAGGCGACCCGGCTCTCCATCACGGTGTTGCCGCCGAGGGCGGCGAACAATGAGACCAAGGAGTGCGCGTTCATGACACATCCTCCTGGTGGGCACTGTCACCGCGGCGGTGATCCACTGGCGGGCCTGTGGGCCGGTGGTGGGACATGGTCGGAACCCTTGCTTCTCGCTTCCCCCGAGCGGTCTGCTCAGGTCTTAAGCGTGCCTCACAGATTCGCGCGAGGGGACGTGAGAAATCCCGATATAGATACCTATTTCCTGAGTAGGGAGATCGCTAGGTATGACGGTCCGGGTGGCGGGCCGTAACGGCCTGGCCACGACGGGCGAAATGGCACCTTTAAGGGTCCATAATCCTGTCCAGCGCGGCACGCGGGGGCGAGGAAGCGGGGACAGGATGGCCGGACTGACCGGCGCGGACGGCACGACCGAGGGGTCCGGGAGCACGACCGAGGGGTCCGGGAGCACGGTCGCCCAGGCCGGCGCCGCCGTGGCCGCGGCCCTCGGCCCGGTCCTGGAGATCACCGCACTGCTGATCTTCGCGGGCCTGCCGAGCGCGTGGCTGCCCTCCCTCACGGCGACGCCCCAGTCCGCCGCCGCCCTCACCTTCCCCGTCGTCGGCGCGTTCCTGATCCACCACCGGCCCCGGCTGAACATGGCCTGGCTGATGTGCGCGGGCGGCCTGGCGGCCGGGATCAGCGACTTCTGCATGGCACTGATGTTCCGGCTCGCCGCCGAGGGTGAGCTGGCCACGGCCGGCTACCTGCGCTTCGTCGGGAGCGTCGGGTGGGCGGTGTGCGGCGTGACCCTGACCACGTTGCTGCCCCTGTACTCGCCCGACGGCCGCCTGCCCTCGCCGCGCTGGCGCCCGGTCGTGGCGCTGGGCGCGGCGGCCCTGTCGGCCGAGCTGCTGAGGTCGGTGTTCCGCCCGGACCCGCCGCCGGCGACCTACCCGTTCCCGGCCGTGATCCCGAACCCGATCCAGATCCCCGCGCTCGCGCCGTACAACGACACCATCTCCACCATCGCCTGGACCGGCATCTACGTCGCGATGGCGTTGTCGGCCCTGTCGCTGGTCGTGCGCCTGCGCCGCGCGGACCCCGTCGGCCGGCGGCAGATCGGCTGGCCGCTGCTCGCCTACATCGGGTACATCGTCTTCCTGGTGCTGGGGGCGTTCGTCCCCGGGCTGACGTGGCTGTCGATCACCTGGGCGGCGCTGATCCCGGTGGCGCTGGCCTTCTCGGTGACCCGGTACCGGCTGTACGGCATCGACACCGTGATCAGCCGCACGTTCGTGGCGGCCGGCCTGCTGGCCGTGGTCAGCGCGGTGTACTTCGGCGTCGGGGCGCTGGCCGGTCTGGTGGTCTCCGGGTACGACGAGATCGCGGGGCTGGTCGCCGCCCTGTTCGCCGGGGCGTTCTTCCAGCCGCTGAGGCGCGCGCTGCAACGCGCCGTCGACCGCCTGCTGTACGGCAAGGTCGGCGACCCCCGGCTGCTCGCCGAGCGGCTGACCCATGAGGTGCGGCGGGCCGACCCGGCGGAGGCGCTGAACTCGGTGGTGGGGGTGCTGCGCGACGGGCTCGCCGTGGAGGGCGCCGCGGTGGAGGTGGCCGACGGCGAGCCCCGCTACGTCGAGAGCGGCCGGGTGGGCGACGAGCCGCGCGAGGTGCCGCTCGTCTGGCACGGCGAGCTGGTCGGCCGGCTGCTGGTGGGGCCGCCGGGTCCGCGCCGGTTCCCGGCTGCGCACGACGAGCGGGTGCTGGCCACGCTCACGCCGTACGCCGCCGACGTGGCCCACGCCGTGCGGATGGCCGCCGACCTGCAACGCTCCAGGGAGCGCATCCTCACCACCCGCGAGGAGGAACGCCGCCGCCTGCGACGCGACCTGCACGACGGCCTCGGCCAGACCCTGTCGGGCATGGCCATGACCATCAACATCGCCCGCAGCCGCCTCAAGAACTCCCCCGACTCCGCCGACGAGTTGCTCCAGGCCCTTCGCTCGGGCATGGACGCCGTCGCGGGCGACATCCGCGAGCTGGTGTACGGCCTGCGTCCCCCGGCGCTCGACGACCTCGGCCTGGCGCGGGCCGTACGGGAGCTGGCCGGGCAGTCCTCGTCCGAGACCGTGATCGAGGTCGGGACGGCGATCGAGGCGGAGACGGTGATCGAGGTGGAGGCGGACGGCGACCTCGGCGGCCTGCCGGCGGCCACGGAGGTGGCCGTCTACCGGATCGTCCAGGAGGCCCTGACGAACGTCCGGCGGCACGCCGGCGCCCGCCACGCCCGCGTGGTGCTGCGGCGGGAGCCGTCGGCGCTGCGGGTGCGGGTCAGCGACGACGGCCGGGGCCTGCCCGCCGGGCACCGGGCGGGCGTCGGTCTCGGCTCGATGCGGGAGCGCGCGGCCGAGCTCGGCGGGGTCTGCGTCATCGGCCCCGAGCCTGGAGGCGGCACCCGCGTGGAGGCCGTGCTGCCCCTCCCGGCGGCCGCACCGGACGAGACCGGGAACGCGGTCCCGCCCGGACCGGCGCACGGGACCGCCGACCGAACTTCGCTCTGACGTACTTCGCGGATCTTGTGGCACGGAGCCGGGTTTTTCCTAGAATCAGGCTCAAAAGATCACAGCGAGAGGGGGTCGCGTGAGCGACCTGGACCGCGTGCCACCGCCCGGAGTCGACACCCGTGTCCCGAGCGTCGCCCGCATGTACGACTACTACCTCGGCGGGAAGGACAACTTCGCGGCCGACCGCGAGGCGGCCGAGAAGATGATCGAGCTCGGCCTCCGGATGGGCAACGACGCCCGCCAGATCGCCCAGGCCAACCGCGGCTTCCTCGGCCGGGCCGTCCGCCTGCTCGCCGAGAGGGGGATCACCCAGTTCGTCGACATCGGCGCGGGCCTGCCCACCCAGGACAACGTCCACCAGGTCGCCCAGCGGCACGCGCAGGGGTCGCGCGTCGTCTACGTCGACAACGACCCCATCGTGCTGGTCCACGCGCGGGCCCTGCTCGCCCGCGACCCCGACGTGCTCGCCGTGGCCGGCGACCTCAAGGACCCCGACGCGATCCTCGACGACCCCGAGGTGACCGCGCACATCGACTTCTCGCGCCCGTACGCCGTCCTGCTCGTCGCGGTGCTGCACTTCGTCACCGACGACACCGAGGCCGCCGCGGTCGTCGCGCGGATCCGCGAGCGGCTGACCCCCGGCTCCTACCTCGTGCTGTCGCACCTGTACGAGGGCAACGCCACCGACGACATGGCCCACGCCGGCCAGAAGGTCTACTCCGGCACGACCTCGGGCGGCCTGGCCCGGCGCGGCTACGACCAGATCGCCGCGTACTTCGACGGACTGGAGCCGCTCCCGCCCGGCATCGTGCCGGTGGACGCCTGGGACCCGCACCGTGAGCCCGGCCCGGACCTCGACCTCGACCTCGACCGTCCGGGCATCCTGGCCGGTGTCGGCCGCGCATCCGCAAGCGACTGAGACCTCCGATCGGAGACCAATGGACGACCAGAGCGCTCGCTCCGCCTGGGACCGGGTCGACACCACCAAGCCGCACTCGGCCCGCGTGTGGGACTACCTGCTCGGCGGCAAGAACAACTACGCCGTCGACAAGGAGGCCGGCGACACGATCCTGACGCTGTTCCCGGCCTTCGCCGAGGTCGCGCGCCTCCAGCGGCGCTTCCTCAACCGCGCGGTGCGCTTCCTGGCCGGGCAGGCGGGCATCCGCCAGTTCCTGGACATCGGCACGGGCCTGCCCACGGCCAACAACACCCACGAGGTGGCCCAGTCGGTCGCCCAGGACTCCCGCGTCGTGTACGTCGACAACGACCCGCTCGTGCTGGTCCACGCGCGGGCGCTGCTCGCCGGCACGCCGGAGGGCGTCACCGAGTACCTCGACGCCGACGTCCGCGACCCGGAGCGGATCCTGGAGGGCGCCGCCAAGGTGCTGGACCTCTCCCGCCCGGTCGGGCTGACCATGCTGAGCATCATGGGCCAGGTCCCCGACGCCGACGACCCGGACGGCATCGTCCGGCGGCTGCTCGACGGGCTCCCCTCGGGCAGTTACCTCGCCCTCAGCGACGGCACCAACGGCAACCCGGCTCTCGTCACGGCCGTCGAGAGCTACAACTCCCGGGCCGCCTACCCCTACCACCTGCGCGCCCCCGAGCGCGTCGCCGCGTTCTTCGAGGGGCTGGAGATGGTCGAGCCGGGCGTGGTCCCGACGCCGCTGTGGCGGCCCGACGCCGAGAACGTGAACCCCTCCGAGCCGGTCAGCGCCGTCTGCGGGGTGGGCCGCAAGCCCTGAGCCCCCGGTGATTGTCGGCGGGCGCCGCTATGGTCCCCGATCATGACTCGAGCATGGGAGGCGGTCCGCGCCGCCGTCGCGAAGGAGGACGCCGCCGCCACGGCGGCCGTGGTCGCCGGGCTGACCGGCGACGAGCGGGGCGAGGTGGCCCGCGAGCTGCCCGGCCACCTGGCCGCGCTGAAGCGCGAGGCTGCCGGTGGTGAGAGGCCCTGGGACATGTGGTCCGACGGGGGACGCGGCTGGGTGGAGCCCATGCGGGTCGCCGGGGCGGGCACGATCGGCGGGGCCGCCGCCGCGGCCGTGTGGCTGAACCGCCGCGAGTTCCAGCGGTTCTGGGACCAGCCCGACGACGTGCCGCACCTCCTCCACGCGGTCGCCGCCCGCCCCCGGGAGTGGCAGGCCGATCTCGCCGCCCGCCTCGCGCTGCGGCTGCGCGGCACCGACAACGACTCCGGCCGGTCGGTACGGCTGGCACTGGAGCTGCTGCGCCGCACCGGCGCCGAGCCGCCCGCGCACGACCCGCTCACCCTCGCCTGGGTCCGCGCCTGGCCGGCCCACCCGGGCGACGCGCCGCTGCTCGACGCCATGCTGCCCCGCCTGTTCGAGGTGGAGGGGGTGGGCCGGCTGCTGCGCGCCGACGAGGACCGGCCCGGCCGGCTCGCCTCCTTGGCCGCCCGTGGCCGGATCTCCCGGGCGCTCCTGCTCGACGGCTGCGTGAGCCGGTTCCTGCGTGGCGGCACGGCTGCCGACCTGCGCTTCTTCGTCCGTCTGCACGAGGCTCTCGACCCGGCCGCCGGCGAGGTGGCCGGACGGCGGCGTGACTACGCGCGGCTGCTGCCCGCCGCTCCCGCCAACGTCGCCGACCTCGCCCTCAGGCGGGTGCGCCTGGCCGGCCCGCTGGACCCGGAGGAGGCCGCCGAGGCTGTGGAGGGCCTGGTGTTCCGCGCCGAGGGCAAGCTGGTGCGCGCCGGGCTGGCCTGGCTCGACCGGCTCGTCCGCGACCACCCGGGCGACCTCGACGGCTACGCCCCGGCCCTGGCCACGGCGCTGGTGTGCGAGGCCGGCGAGGCCCGCGCCCGCGCCGCGCGGCTGGCACTCAAGCACGCCGGCCGCTTCACCCCCGACGGCGCGTCGGCGATCCGCGACGCCGTCGCCCTGATGCCGCCCGGAGAGGGCGTCGAGCTCGCCCAGGTGTTCGGCGGCGACCCGGTGCCCGCCGCATCGGACCCGGCGAGCCGCTTCACCCCGTTGCCGCTGCCTCCGGCCTCCCGGCCTGCCCGCATGCCGCCGCCGGTGACCGCGCCCGGCGCGTTGACCCGCTTCATGCCGAACGAGTTCGACTGGCTCGCCACGGAGCGCTGGCTGGACGCGTTCGTCCGGCTGGCGGCGAGCGACCGGCCGGGCCTGACCGAGGCCCTCGCCCCCGTGGCCGCCCGTTTCCGCACCCGGGAGTTCTGGGGACGCCCCTGGTGGCACGCCGAGGAGTGGGTGATGGCCATGGCGAAGGAGCTCGCCGACCCCGGCACGGAGCGCAGGGCCGTGGAGCGGACCACGAGCTTCGGCGCGCCGGCCACTGTCCAGGAGCGCATCCCCGAGCCCGGACACGCGAGCCTGAGCCGGCTCATGCCGCTGCGCCGTTACGCCGAGGTCTACCAGGCTCTGCTGGACGGCGTGCTCCCGCCGTACCTGCTGGCCACGCCCACCCACGACAACGGTCTGCTCGACGCGGCCGAGCTGGTGGAGCGCCTGGAGGGCTACGAGCGCGACGGCGTCGAGCCGCTGCCCGTCGACCTGGAGCAGGCGCTGCTCCGGCTGTCGCGGACCGCGTCCGCCGAGGTCGCCGGGCGGGCCGCACGACTGACCGGCGCGGCGGGCCGGACGGTCGCCCGCCTGCTGTCCGGCGACCGCGTCGACCCTCGCGTGGAGCTGCGCTGGGAAGAGGGCCCGCACGGCCCGTGGATCGTGCCCGTCCTGTTGGCGGGCGGCTCGGAGATCACCGTGCTGGACGGAGAGATGACGCACTCGCGGCGCGATGAGGTCTTCGAGCGGTTGCTGCCCGTGCTGGCCTCCCATCGGGATCTGGCCGCGGCCCACGCCATTTACGGCCTGCTGTCGTACGCCCCCTACAGCAAGCCGGGGCTCGACGCCCTGACCGCGCTGGCCGCCGCCGAGGGCCCCGCAGCGGACGGAGTGGGCTTCCTCGCGGCGTACCACCTGTGCGAGAGCCCGGAGGAGGCGGTGCCGCGTCTGCTGGAGCTGGCCGCCTCCGGCGGGCTGCCGGGCGAGGGGACGGGCCGCGGACTCGCCGCGCTGCTCCGCCACGACGAGACCCGGGGCTGGCAGCGCTCCTACAGCCCCGCCGGGGTGCTGCGGGCGCTGGAGGAGCTGGCCCGGCGCGGCGCCCACCGGGAGGTGTGGGGGGTGCTGGCCGGGCTGCTGACCGGCTACCTGCCGGGGCCGGGCGAGCGGGCCACGAGCACGCACACCCGGATGATGACGCTCGCCGCCGACGTGGCCGGCTGGGCGGGGGCGCGCGGAGCGCTGGCGCCGGTCGTCGAGCTGGCCGCCCGCCCACGCGAGAGCGGCCTGGTCCGCCAGGCCCGCCGCCTCCACGCCACTCTCACCGCTTAGCCGCCAGACCGGGCGCTGGCGCGACGATCACGACGTGGCCCGCCGCCCGGCTCACGCGCGCGACCTTCGGGTCCGGCTCACCGCCGGGCGAGCTCCCACGGGTCGTGGGCCGAGAACACGTCCACCCCGTGCTCGTGGGCCAGCGTCCGCAGCCGGGCCCGGTTGGCGATCCGGAGCTCGGCGTCCACCTGCGCCAGTTGCTGGACGAAGTCCATCAGCGGGTGCCCGACGGGCTCCGGCTCGAGCTCGCGGTGGTAGAAGTAGGCGTCGCCGGCGTGCAGCAGCCAGCGGTCGCCGTCCCTGACCGCCACGCCCGCGTGCCCCCGCGAGTGCCCGCCGAGCGGTACGAGCAGCAGGTCGTCCAGCCCTTCCAGAGGGCGCGCGCCCTCCATGCCGAACCAGGTCTCGCCGCCCTCGCCGTAGGTGACCCAGCGCGGGCCATGGGCCCAGTGGCCGGGCCGGTAGCGCCGGCTCGGCCCCTCCTCCGCGGCGGCCTCCAGCTCGGCCGCCATGACGTGGACGGCGGCGCCGGGGAAGTCGGGCAGCCCGCCTGTGTGGTCCACGTCCAGGTGGGTGAGCACGATGTGCCGCACGTCGGCGGGGTCGAACCCGAGCGCGGGAAGCCGCCGGGCGGCGGTCTCGGCGGGGGCGAGCGCGGGCATCACCTGCTCCACCCACTCCCGGTCGAGCAGTTCGCCGGGACGCGCGATGTCGTCGAGGCCGAGACCCGCCTCGACGAGCACGAGGCCCGAGGACGGCGTCTCGACGAGCAAGGCGTGGCAGACCGCCGGAGCGGAGGGCAGGCCGGTGGTGGACTCGATCTCACGCATCGAGCCGAGGTTGAGGTGGTGAATCTTCATGCGCCTACAATGCGACTTGAAGCGCGGTTCAAGTCAAGTGCACGAGGAGGGCGCCATGGCCGAGGTGACGGACGAGGCACTGCTCGACATCGGCGAGGTGGCCCGGCGCTCCGGCCTGGCCCCCTCGGCGCTGCGGTTCTACGAGCGCAAGGGCCTCATCGAGCCGGCCGCGCGCAACGGCCTGCGCCGCGCCTACCAGCCGGAGACGCTCCACCGGCTGGCGTTGATCACCTGTGCCCGTGACGCGGGGTTCACGCTGGCGGAGATCGCCGCGTTCCTGGGGGCCCGGCCGTCCGACACGACGCTGCGCGAGCGCATGGCGGCCAAGGAGCGGGAGGTGGACGCGCGGGTGCGGCAGCTCACCCGGCTGCGCGACAGTCTGCGCCACGCCGCCGTCTGCGACCACGACCCGCTCGTGGAATGTCCCGACTTCAAGCGCGCCATCCGGAGCGTCGGAGACTCCTAGGGCGCGCCCGAAGCGGGATCAGCCCGAGTTGACGTACTGGCGGGGCCGCAGCGCGTGGGCGCGCAGCGCGGCCAGGGCCGCGAAGTGGCCCACCCGCGACATGCGTACGGCCAGCTCGTCGCCGAACGCGAGCCCGAGCGCCGTGAGCCGCTCCACCAGGTCGTCGACCGGCTTGGCGACGTCGCCCGGCTCCGTGGCCGGATGCCAGCCCTCGTCGCCCACCACCTCGGCCACCCGGCGGCGCAGCTCGGCCGGCGAGATGAGCGACCCGTCGGCCAGCAGCATGAGCGCCGCCTCCCGGGCCGACAGCTCGAACTCCTGCTCACCCTTCGGCAGCAGCAGCCGCGTGACCGCCTCCCACATGGTGTCGGGGGAGAGCAGCAGCCGCCTGCCCACGGCGGTGATGGACAGCCTGGCGCCGTCGCGGCGCAGCGCGCTCAGCTCCCGCTCGGCCAGGTCGCGCAGCCGCAGCGCCTCCGGCGACGGCGCTAGCCGCATCGGCAGGCTCTCCTCCGAGGCCGCCAGCGACAGCAGCCGGTGGAGCTGGGGGACCGGCTGGGCGGGCACCGGCGCGTGCAGCCGCACCTCGAACGGCTGCGCCAGCTCCCGGCGGGCCGGACCGCGGCCCAGCACCCACCGGTTGAGCCGCTCGCCGTGGACGCGGTTGAGCCAGCTGTCGCCGCCCAGGTCGGCCCGGGGCTCGGTCAGCCAGCGCCGGGTCAGCGCGACCCGGTCGACCTCCTCACCGGCCAGGATGGACAGCTCCAGCGCCGCGGAGCAGGCCACGTGCGCGCCCAGCTCCTCCGGGCCCATGATCGTGCTCCACTGGAGGTCCGGCACGTCGGGCGGCAGCACCCCCGTGGCCTCCAGAGCCTCCTGGTAGGCGGCGGTGCCCGCGTCCTCGCCCTCGCGCGCGTACGTGCGCAGGATGTCCAGGGTGGTCGGGGAGACGCACAGCGCGGCGTAACGCCGCAGGCCGCCGAGGTGGAGCAGGCGGCCGAGCGAGCGGGCCAGCCGCTCGTGGTCGCCGCCGACCTTCAGCGGGAGCGTGTACCAGAGGAACTCGCAGACATCGAGCTGCGTCACCGTCTCCAGCGGCTCGCCGCCGGTCAGCCACTCGACGGCCGTTCTGGCCTCCTCGGCCAGATCAGGCGCGGAGCGCTCCAACTCGGCGAGGAGCGCGGTGACGTCTGGTGCACTCATGCCTCGAAGTTTGCCGTATCGACCCCTGGCCTGACGATGCCCGAAGCCGGTGCGTATTGGGTCTTGCACGGATCTACCCTACGGAACAACTGATAAGCGGACCGCCACTGTCAGATCCACCGTTTGTCGAAGAGCATGCGGGCCTTCCATTCGGTGTAGGGGATGAGCTCGCCGGACAGGATCGGGTGCAGCCACCAGAAGTTGATGAGAGCCAGCAGCGCGAACGCCCCGACCACCGCCGCGCCGATCGTGCGCCGCATCGGCAGCGCGCCGGTCGCGGTGCGCGTGGCCGGCCCGATCAGCCACCCCGCGCACAACGTGATGGCCAGCACCATGAACGGCACCATGGGGATCGCGTAGAACAGGAACATCGTCCGGTTGTCGGTGATGGCGAAGTAGAACCAGGGCAGCCAGCCCACCGCGTACGACAGCAGCACCGCCCCGGCCCGCCAGTCACGCGTGGCGACGTACCAGGCGATGAGGGCGACCAGCGCGAGCAGCGCGCCGAACCAGATCACCGGCGTGCCCACGCCCAGCACGGCCTCGGAGCAGTCGCGTGTGCCGCAGACGTTCTGCCTGCCCTCGTAGTAGAAGGCGACCGGGCGCAGCAGCAGCGGCCACTGCCACGGCTCCGACATGTACGGGTGGGACGTCTCCAGCCCGCTGTGGAAGGTGAAGACCTGCCACTGGTACTTCACCCACGACCGCATCGAGTCGAACACGAAGTAGAACGGCCCGGAGGAGGTGGCCTGGTCCCAGTTGCGGCCGTAACCGCCCGCCGTGACGAACCAGCCCGTCCAGGTCGCCATGTACGTGACGAACGGCACCACCCCGAAGGCCGCCACCGCGGGCGGCACGTCCTTGGTGAAGGCCCCCGCGTACGGCCGGCGCAGCCCGACCGCCCGGCGCGCCCCGAAGTCCCACAGCACCGCCATGACGGCGAACGCGGCCAGGAAGAAGATCCCCGACCACTTCACCGCGCAGGCGGCCGCCAGGCAGGCGCCCGCGGCGATCCGCCACGGCCGCAGCCCCAGCGACGGGCCCTCCGGCGACAGGGGGCCGTTCTCGTACCACTCGACCAGCCGCCGCCGCGCCCAGTCGCGGTCGGCGACCAGGCAGGCGAACCCGGCCAGCACCCAGAACATCAGGAAGATGTCGAGCAGCGCCGTGCGCGACAGCACGAAGTGCAGGCCGTCCAGCGCGAGCAGCAGACCGGCGAAGCAGCCCAGCACGGTCGAGCGGGTCATCCGGCGCGCCACCCGGGCCAGCACCAGGATCGACAGCGTGCCGACGACCGCGGCGGCGAAGCGCCAGCCGAACGGCGTCATCCCGAACATCCACTCGCCGGCGCCGATCATCCACTTGCCGAGCGGCGGGTGGACCACGTAGGAGGCGCACTTGTCGAGCTGGTCGGGCGCGCACTTCTGCCAGATGTCGAGATTGCCGGCCAGGATCGCCTTGTCGGCGTCCTTGATCGTGACCCGCTCCACCAGCCACGAGATCAGCGAGTAGGCGTCCTTGGCGTAGTAGGTCTCGTCGAAGACCACGGCCTTCGGATGGGCCAGGCCGATGAAGCGCAGCGCCCCGCCGAAGGCGGCGACGAGCAGCGGCCCGAGCCAGCCCCACAGCGGGTTCGAGGGCATGGGCGGGACCATCCGCTCGCGCACGGAACGCGCCGGGGGACTGCTCTCGTCGGCCTTCGGCTCGCCAAAGGCGTGGTACGCGAAATCGGTCACCGCCATTCGGACATCGTACGGGCCTCAAGCCGGTGTTTACCCGTGAACACGGTGCGATCGGGAGGTCCTGCCACGTCCTGCCACGTCCTGCCACAATGGCCGGGTGAGAGAAGACGGCAGGCTGGTACTGGCGGGAGCCCCGATAGGCCAGGCGGGCGACGTCTCGCCGCGGCTGCGCGACGTGCTGCGGAGCGCCGACGTGGTGGCCGCCGAGGACACCCGGCGGCTGCGCAGGCTGGCCGCCGACCTCGGGGTGGAGATCGGCGGCCGGATCGTCTCCTACTACGACGCCAACGAGGCCGGCCGCGCCCAGGAGCTCATCGAGACGCTCAAGGAGGGCCGCACGGTCGTCGTCATCACCGACGCGGGCATGCCGGGCGTGTCGGACCCCGGCTACCGGCTGACCCGCCTGGCGGTCGAGGAGGGCGTCACGGTCACCGCGCTGCCCGGCCCGAGCGCCGTCACGACCGCCCTGGCCGTCTCCGGCCTGCCCAGCGACCGCTTCTGCTTCGAGGGCTTCCCGCCGCGCAAGCAGGGCGAGCGCGCCCGCCGCCTGGCGTCGCTGGCCGGCGAGGAGCGCACGATGGTGTTCTTCGAGGCGCCCCACCGGTTGCGCGAGTCGCTGGAGGCGATGGCCGGGGCGTTCGGCCCCGACCGGAGCGCGGCCGTCTGCCGGGAGCTGACCAAGACCTACGAGGAGGTGCGCCGCGGCGGCCTGGCCGAGCTGGCCGCGTGGGCGGCCGGCGGGGTCAAGGGCGAGATCACCGTCGTGGTCGCGGGCCACGTGCCCGACGAGGGGCCGCCCGACGTGGAGGCGTTGGTCGCGGAGGTGGATCGCCGCGTGGCCGCCGGCGAGCAGCGCAAGACCGCCGTCGCCGACGTCGCCAAGGCCGCCGGGATGCCCAAGCGGGACCTCTACGACGCGGTACACAAACGATCTACCACCCCTTAGGGTGCAGTCCGTGAAGGACTGGGGGGTTTCACCGCGCAGGCTCGTGCCGCCGATGCAGGGAACTCCGCTGTGGGGGTGGCTCGGTCCCGTCCTCGTCGCCGTCTTCGGCGGGATCCTCCGCTTCGTCCGCCTGGGCGAGCCCCGCGCGATCGTCTTCGACGAGACCTACTACATCAAGGACGCCTACTCCCTGCTCACCTTCGGCGTCGAGCGCTACACCCTGGGCGACGCCAAGAACCCCGTCGCCGACCGGCGCATCATGACCGGCGACCTGGACATCTGGAAGCACTGCCCGGACCCCGCCGACTGCGCCGCGTTCGTCGCCCACCCGCCGCTCGGCAAGTGGATGATCGCCGCCGGCGAGTGGATGTTCGGGATGACGCCGTTCGGCTGGCGCTTCGCCGCCGCGGTCGTCGGCACGCTGTCCATCCTGGTGCTGGCCCGGGTGGCGCGGCGGATGACCCGCTCCACCCTGCTCGGCTGCCTGGCCGGTCTGCTGCTCGCCCTCGACGGCCTGCACCTCGTGCTCTCCCGCACGGCGCTGCTCGACATCTTCCTGATGTTCTGGGTGCTGGCCGGGTTCGCCTGCCTGGTCGCCGACCGCGACTGGGCCCGCGGCCGGCTCGCCGCCCGGTACGAGACCTCGCCGCTGACCTCGTACGGCCCCCGGCTCGGGTTACGGCCGTGGCGGGTCGCCGCGGGGGTCTGCCTGGGCGCCGCCTGCGCGGTGAAGTGGTCCGGGATCTTCTTCCTTGTCGCGTTCGCCGTGCTGAGCTTCGCGTGGGACATGGGCGCCAGGCGCGCCACCGGGCTCCGCGAGCCGTACAAGGGGGCCTTCTCGCTGGACCTGCCGGCCGCGGGCGCGGCGCTGGTGCTCGCGCCCGCGCTGACCTTCCTCGCCTCGTGGGGGAGCTGGTTCGCCCACGACGGCGGGTACGGGCGCGGCTGGGAGCGGGCGACCTCCTCCGGGCCGCTGTTCTTCGTCGTCGACTCGGTGCGGTCGTGGCTGAACTACCAGGTGCAGGTCCTCGGCTTCCACACCGGGCTCGACACCTACCACCAGAACATGTCGGAGCCGTGGACGTGGCCGGTGCTGTTCAGGCCCGTCACCTTCCACTACGTGGGCGGCAGGGCCGGCTGCGGCGCCTCCGTGTGCTCCGAGACCGTGATCGGCGCCGGGACGCCCGCGCTCTGGTTCGCCGCCTGGCTGGCCCTGCTCGGGCTCGTCGTCAGGTACTCCGCCATCCGCGACTGGCGGGCCGGGGCGGTGCTGCTCGCGGTGGCCGCCGGCTGGCTGCCCTGGTTCTACTACGCGATCGCCGACAACCGCACGATGTACCTGTTCTACATGATCCCCGTCGTGCCGTTCATGGTGCTGGGACTCACGCTGGTCGCCGGGCTGGTGCTCGGCCGGGAGGACGCCAGGCCCGCGCGGCGGGCCGTCGGCGGCGCCGCCGTGGGCGCGCTCGCGCTCGTCGTGCTGATCGACTTCTGGTGGTTGTCGCCCGTGCTGACCGCGGAGCTGATCACGCAGGCACAGTGGTGGGCTCGGATGCTGACGCGCTCGTGGGTCGAGGTCGCCCCCAAGTGATGCCGCGGCGCAGCGTGATGGCCGCAGCCACGCACGCCAGCGGCACCGCGGGCAGCACGTAGCGGTAGTCGAACTCCGCCGTCGCCGCGGGCGCCAGCAGCAGCCCGAACGCCCCCAGCCACGGCAGCGCCACCGGCCCCCCGAACCTGCGCCAGCGCACCGCCACGCCGTACAGGCCGACCAGCATGATGCCGCCCAGCAGGATGCCGCGCAGGTAGAACACCTTCTGGTAGCCGCTCATGATGTCGGCCCACGGCGAGACGATGCGCGTCTCCGGCGGGCCCTGCTCGTAGGAGTACGCGTCGGTGTCGGTGCGGCCCTGGTAGGACGGCCAGTTGGGCAGCCGCTTCGGCCGGCCGTTGGCGTCGAGTTCGTAGTCGGCGAGAATGGGCCGGAACTCATACATGAGGTACGTCTGCTCGTCCGGGAAGCGCGGCCGGCCCCAGTGGAAGGCGCGGAAGAAGTCGCGCGCCACCACCTGCAGGTAGTCGCCCGGCTGCGACAGGATCGCCCGCGTGGCGAACGCGCTGGCCGCCTCGTTGGTGATCTCGGTGAACTTCTTGCCGGCCCCCCACCGGTGCAGCACCTCGCCGGTGCCCGTGCCGCCGCCGCCCTGGCCCCACAGGTACCACTGGGCGTAAGGCTTGCGCTGGTCGACCGGGTCGTTGATGCACAGCAGGAGGAGCTCGACCTCCTTGTACTTGTCGATGTTCATCTTCGAGCAGTCGGCGAAGATCGCCGTGCGCATGTAGAGGATGAGCCCGTCGCTGTTGGTCATGGCGAACTTGCCCACGCTGGCGGAGAACCAGCCCATGTAGCTGAGGATCGGCACGGCGCACGCCACGACGACCGCCACGACGGCCTTCCAGCTCGTGCGCTTGACCACGAGATACGCCACCACGAGCGCGAGGATGGGCAGCCCGATCGAGCGGGTCAGCCAGGTCAGCGCGAGCAGCAGGCCCACCGCCGCGCCGACCTTCCACGACATCCGCCGGTGCCACAGCACCAGCGTGATCACGCTGACGACCAGCAGCATGAACATCGAGTCTGACATGATCATCTGTTCGAGCTGGATCTGGTAGGCGTCGAACAGCACCGGCGCCGCCGCCAGCGTCGCCCCCCACTTCGGCAGCGCGAACCTGCGCCGCAGCAGCGCGTAGATCAGCACGGCCGTGGCCAGCCCCATCAGGTGCTGGGTGAGCACGACCAGGCTGAAGCTGTGGAACGGCTTGAGCAGCAGCATCCAGAACCCGTAGCCGCTGGGCCTGATCGGGTGCGGCCGGGGATGGAGCGCCACCGAGACGTACTCGTAGGAGTCGTTGAACCACATGGCGGGCCCGTAACCGAGCATGGTGACGAGCCGCAGCACTCCGCCCAGGGCGAAGGCCACGGCGAACACCCGATGACGGCGCAGAAGAGCCAGCGCGCGCGCCGTCCTACCTGGGGCGGAGTGGTCCACAGGGATAATCTCCGCGACGCTCACCATGCTGTAAAGAATGCCAGCCGTTTCTAGGACTTGCCCCGACCAAGTCTGGGCAGAGGGCATGATGGTGTGTCGGAAGTGTCCTAACTGAAGGGTTGAGACGTGGAACTGACGGTGGTCATGCCCTGCCTCAACGAGGCCGAGACCGTGGAAGTCTGTGTGCGCAAGGCTCTGGCGTGCATGGAGGAGCACGGCATCGAGGGCGAGGTGCTGATCGCCGACAACGGCAGCACGGACGGCTCCCAGCAGCTCGCCAGAGACGCCGGCGCCCGCGTGGTCCACGTCGACGAGAAGGGTTACGGCAACGCCCTCATGGGCGGCATCCGGGCCGCCCGCGGCAAGTACGTCATCATGGGCGACGCCGACGACTCCTACGACTTCACCGCGCTGCTGCCGTTCGTGGAGCAGCTCCGCGACGGAGCCGACCTGGTGATGGGCAACCGGTTCAAGGGCGGCATCTCGCCCGGCGCCATGCCCCCGCTCCACCGCTACCTGGGCAACCCGGTGCTGTCGTTCGTCGGCCGGCTGTTCTTCCCCTCGGCCATCGGCGACTTCCACTGCGGCCTGCGCGGCTTCCGGCGCGACTCGATCCTGCGCCTGCAGCTCCAGACCGGCGGCATGGAGTTCGCCTCCGAGATGGTGGTCCGCTCCACGCTGTCCGGCCTGGACGTGCGCGAGGTGCCCACCACGCTGTCGCCCGACGGCCGCTCCCGCCCGCCGCACCTGCGCTCCTGGCGCGACGGCTGGCGTCACCTGCGGTTCCTGCTGCTCTACAGCCCCAAGTGGCTGTTCTTCTACCCCGGCCTCGTCATGATGCTGATCGGCCTGGTCGCCGGCACCGCGCTGACCTTCGGCCCGGTGGAGATCGGCGAGCTGGCCTTCGACGTCGACACCCTGGTCGGCGCGTCCGCGGCGGTGGTGATCGGGTTCCAGGCGGTGCTGTTCGCCGTGTTCACCAAGGTCTACGCGGCCGAGGAGGGATTCCTGCCGGAGTCGCCCCGCATCCGCAAGCTCATCGACATCGTCACCCTGGAGAAGGGCCTGGTCGTCGGCGGCGCGCTCGCCCTGGCCGGCCTCGTCGGCCTGGTGATGTCGCTGGTGCACTGGCAGGTCCGCAGCTTCGGCGAGCTCGACCCGCGCGAGTCGCTGCGCATCGTCGTGCCGTCGGCGACGGCGCTCATCATGAGCTTCCAGACCATCTTCGCCGCGCTGTTCGTCAGCATCCTCGGCATCCGCCGCACCCGCGAGACCCCCGTCGACGTAGCCGCCAAGGCCGCCGAGGAGGCCGCCGAGGCGGTGTCCCGCGAGCAGGCCGGGAAGGCCGCCGAGAAGACCGTCGAGCAGGCCGCGGACAAGCCGGCCGAGCCGGCGCCGCGCGAGGACACCACCACCCGCTGACCGAGGGGCGGGAATCGGTTCGAGCCGCCCGCCCCCGACCCGTAGTCTTGGAACCATGTCCCAGCACATCTTGACCGCCGTCGCGTGGCCGTACGCTAACGGCCCTCGCCACATCGGGCACGTCTCCGGATTCGGCGTGCCGTCCGACGTCTTCAGCCGCTACCAGCGGATGGCGGGCAACAAGGTGCTGATGGTCTCCGGCACCGACGAGCACGGCACGCCCATCCAGGTCCAGGCCGACAAGGAGGGCGTGAGCGCCAAGGAGCTCGCCGACCGCTACAACCGCGTCATCGCCGAGGACCTCACCGGGCTGGGCCTGTCCTACGACCTGTTCACGCGCACCTCCACCCGCAACCACTACGCGATCGCGCAGGAGATCTTCAAGGGCCTGTACGACAACGGCTACATCTTCCCCAAGACCACGATGGGGGCGATCTCGCCGACCACCGGGCGCACCCTGCCCGACCGCTACATCGAGGGCACCTGCCCCATCTGCGGCTACGACGGCGCGCGCGGCGACCAGTGCGACAACTGCGGCAACCAGCTCGACCCGATCCAGCTCATCAACCCCAAGAGCCGCATCAACGGCGAGACCCCGGTCTTCACCGAGACCGAGCACTTCATGCTCGACCTGCCCGCCTTCGCCGAGGTGCTCGGCTCCTACCTGCAGGCCAAGCAGGGCGAGTGGCGGCCCAACGTGCTGAAGTTCGCCCTCAACCTGCTCGGCGACCTCCAGCCGCGGGCGATCAGCCGCGACCTCGACTGGGGCGTGCCCATCCCGCTCGACGGCTGGCGCGACCAGCCCAACAAGCGGCTGTACGTGTGGTTCGACGCGGTCGTCGGCTACCTGTCCGCCTCGATCGAGTGGGCCAGGCGCTCCGGCGACCCCGAGGCGTGGCGGCAGTGGTGGCAGAACCCCGACGCCCGCGGCTACTACTTCATGGGCAAGGACAACATCGTCTTCCACGCCGAGATCTGGCCGGCGATGCTGTTCGGCTACAACGGCCAGGGCGCCCGTGACGGCAAGCCCGGGTCGCTGGGCACGCTCGACGTGCCGTCCGAAGTGGTGTCCAGCGAGTTCCTGACCATGGAGGGGCGCAAGTTCTCCTCCTCGCGCCAGGTGGTCATCTACGTGCGCGACTTCCTGGCGCGCTACGACGCCGACGCCCTGCGCTACTACATCGCCGTGGCGGGCCCGGAGAGCCAGGACACCGACTTCACCTGGCAGGAGTTCGTCAACCGCAACAACGGCGAACTGGTCGCCGCCTGGGGCAACCTCGTCAACCGGTCGATCTCGATGGCCGCCAAGAACTTCGGCCAGGTGCCCGAGGCCGGCGACCTCACCGACGCCGACCGGCGGCTGCTCCAGCGCTCGCGCGAGGCGTTCGGCCCCGTGGGCGCCGAGCTGAACCGCTCCCGGTTCAAGAACGCCATCACCGAGGCCTTCGACGTGGTCCGCGACGCCAACCGCTACCTCGCCGAGCAGGAGCCGTGGAAGCTCAAGGACGACCCGGACCGGCAGAAGTCGATCCTGCACGTCGCCCTCCAGGTCGTCGACGACGCCAAGACCATGCTGACGCCGTTCCTGCCCGGCTCGTCCAACAAGGTCCACGCCATGCTCGGCGGCGAGGGCGTGTGGTCCGGCATGCCGGAGATCCGTGAGGTCGACGAGGACGGCGGCGCCCCGTACCCGGTGATCACCGGCGACTACGACGGCGCGGCCCGCTGGGAGCACCGGCCGATCACGCCGGGCGTCCCGCTGGCGCCGCCGGTGCCGCTGTTCAAGAAGCTCGACCCGAAGGTGGTCGACGAGGAGCTGGCCCGGCTGGGCGAGTGACCGTGAGCACGCTGCCCGCCGCACCGGAGCCGCTGCCAGCTCCGGTGTTCGACAGTCACTGTCACCTCGACATCATGGTGGGCGACCGGCAGGCGTCCTCGGGCGACCCGGTCGCCCAGGCGGCGCAGGCCGCGTCGGCCACCGTGAGCGGCATCCTCGACGACGCCCGCGCCGTCGGGGTGACCCGGCTCGTCACGATCGGCTACGACCTGCCGTCCTCCCGGTGGAACGCCGAGGTGGCGGCCGCCCACGCCGACGTCCACGCCGGGGTGGCGATCCACCCCAACGAGGCGCACGCCGCCAGCCCCGAGGCGCTGGCCGAGATCGAGGCGCTGGCCGGGCGGCCCGAGGTGCGCGCGGTCGGTGAGACCGGGCTCGACTACTTCCGTGACTGGGCGAGCCGCGACGACCAGCACGCCTCCTTCCGGGCGCACATCGAGATCGCCAAGCGCACCGGCAAGGCGCTGGTCATCCACGACCGCGAGGCGCACGGCGACGTGCTGAAGGTGCTGGCCGAGGAGGGGGCGCCGCCGGTCGTGGTGTTCCACAGCTTCTCGGGCGACGCCGAGATGGCCGCCGAGTGCGCGGCGGCGGGTTACCACATGTCGTTCTCCGGGCCCGTCACGTACAAGAACGCCGGCTACCTGCGTGAGGCGGCCCGGGTGGCGCCGGTCGAGCTGATGCTCGTCGAGACCGACGCCCCCTACCTGCCGCCGGTGCCCCACCGCGGCAAGCCCAACGCGCCCTACCTGATCCCGCTGACGCTGCGCTGCCTGGCGGAGGTCAAGGGCGTGGACCCGGGCTCGCTGTGCGAGGCCATCGACGCCAACGGGGCCGCCGTGTTCGGCGCGTGGTGACGCGCGGAACGGTCTTCATGATGGGCGCTCGCGACCTGACTGACCTGGTCTGACGGGGCGGCTGGCGCCGCTCACAAGGCGAGGCGCTGAGATCCGCTCTCAGCGCCTCACAGGGCACCGCTCACGCCGATTGCCGTGCGCTTCTCCATCCGGCGGAGGCTGCGAACCCCGCGCTCAGCCTGTGCCGGATCGACGTGATGATGCCCAGGGGGAGCCGTTCGTCACCCGCAGATATCCGTGCGCTCGTAAACGGCGGGAGGGGTGGACTCGTACCTCCGGGTCTGACCCTCCGAGAGCAGCTTGCAGGTGCTGTCGGGCCCGAACTTCCAGATGGCCTTGACCTTGTACCCCCAGGCGCAGGTGTTCTTCACCTTGACCCAGGGGTTTCCGGTTATCGTCCTGCCGCCGTCCACCTTCGTGAAGCAGCTGGACGTGCGTGTGGTCTGCGCACTTGCGCTGCCTGCTCCCGAAACCAGCAGGAGTGCGGCACCCGAGGCCACGGCCCACGCCTTGAAGCCTGCTCTCGTCATACGGAACCTCCCGATTTGAAGATCGTTTTTGAAGATCTGGAAAGAGTACGGGAAGGCGCGGTCCACCGCACGTAGATCACCAAAGACGCCATGTGCGGGTGAGTGGCAGCAGCAAGGCCGCGCTTGCTGCCGCGGCCGCAACCGCAAGTGGATCATTCAGGCCGTCAGCTGCCGCCTCAGGGTCGGTCTCCCCACGGATTTCCGGCGTTCGCCACTAGCCTCCGAGCGACATCCCGAAGTCGGCGCCTTTCGCGGGCTGCACCTCCTGCGGGTCCTCGGCGTTGCGGCCGGCCACCGAGACCTTTCCGTACGGGGCGGCGTCCGGCCGGCCGACGTACAGCTTGTTGCCGCTGAAGGCGACGGCGTAGCCTGCGAGGTCGTCCGTGGCGGGCAGCGCGCGCTCGTCGGCGGGGTCCCCGAACGACACCACGCGGACGCCGCCGCCGTACGGGGCGCCGATGGCCAGCCGGCCGTCGGCGGAGGCGGCCAGGGCGAAGCCGAACGCCTGCTTGCCGTCCTGCCGTACGGTCCTGACGGGGGTGAACTTGGGGGTGAGGAGCTGCACGTAGCCGGCTCCGGGCGCGCCCACCGCGAGGCCCACGCCCTCGGCGTACGCCACCGCGTAGCCGTACCTGTCGCCGCCGGCGTCGGAGGGTGAGTCGATCTTCACGCCCGACAGGCCGGGCGCGAGCGGGTCGGCGATGGCCACGACAGAGCCCGAGTCGATCTTGCCGGAGCCGACCTGCCGGCCCGCGCCGTCGTCGTTCTCGTACGGCACGCCGACGATCAGCTGGTCGCCCGCCCCGAAGGCCAGCGACCAGCCGAACTGGTCGCCCACCTCGCCGTTGCCCGGGATCTCCGGCGACTCCTGGCTGATCCGGCGCGGCCGGCCCTCGCCCTTGGCCACGTACACGGCGCCCGTGTCGGCCAGCCGCGCCTCGTCCTCGTACGGGGCGCCGATCGCCACCAGGTCGCCCTTGCCGGCCACGGACCAGCCGAAGTGGGCGTCACGCTGCGGCTCGGACGCGGTGAGCTGCCTGGGCGGCGCCACGCCACCGCCGTACACGACGTAGGCGGCGCCGGCGTCCTCGCTGCCGCGCACGTCCGTGAACGGCGCGCCGACGACCAGGTCCGCGCAGGCGTCGGCGTTGACCTTCGCCAGCCGCACCGACCAGCCGAACCCGTCACCGCGCGCCAGGCCCGGCACCGGGACGGGCACGACCTTCTGCCCCGAGATGACGTGAACCGCGCCCTTGTCGTCGTCGGCGAACGGGTCACCCACGGCCACGTCGTCCACGCCGTCACCATCGAAGTCACCCGGACTCGTACAGGCGACCGTCCTCGTCCGGGCGGTGCCTGCCACGGACGGCGTGGTCGCGTGGGGGGCCGTCGCGGACAGCGCGACCGCCAGGACGACCGCCGCTCGCAGGATCATCACAGCCTGACCTCCACCTGGCGGCCGCCCTTCAGCAGGGTCGCCGTGAGCCGGACGGGCGTGCGGTAGAGGGGCAGGTCGAAGACGTAGGCCCGGTCCAGCCGGCCACCCGGCGCGATCACGTCAGGAAGCTGGACCGGCACCGGGTCGTGCCGGCCGCCCTTGTCGTCCAGCAGCGACACGGCGGGGCTGCCGATCTCCCGCAGCGCACCGCCCGGGTTGATCATCGACCAGCGCACCACGCAGAGCTGTCCCTGGGTCTGCCGCGTGCCCTCGTACTCCTTGAGCCCGCACGTCGGCGCCGTGGCGACCACCAGCATCGGATCGTCGAACGCCGTGCCCAGCGCGAACCTGCGCCCGAGGTCGCCCGGCTCCCGCTGCGCCGTGGGGGAGGCGGTCCGTGTGCGGGTGGGGGACGCGACGTTGCGGCTGGAGGTGACGATGAGGACGGCGGCGGTGACGGCGATGGCCAGGACGGCGGCGGCCGCGGCGATGAGCCACCGGGTGCCACGCGGACGCCGCCCGTGCTGGTCCTGCGGCGGGATCGTGTCGGACGCCTCCGCCGGCCGGGAAGCCCGCCCGGGTACCACCCCGGCCGGAACCCTCTCGACCTCCTGGGCCTCCTGAGCTTCCCGGTCCTTGCCTGGGACCTTCCCCTTGTCCTTGGCTGGAGCCTTCGCCCTGGCCTCGGCCTTGGCCTGAGCCCTGGGTTGATCCTCGGCCTCCGCGTGGGCCCGCGCCTGGCTCTCGACCTGAGCCTGCGCCTCGGCGTCCCAGCGGGCCAGCTCCTCCCTGGCGGCCAGCTCCTCGCGCCGCGCCAGCTCCTCCTCCGACAGCCCGCCCGCCTCTTCCTTCCGGGTGGGGACGTCCGGCGCCGGAACCTGCGGCGTCGAATCCCGCGACGCCGGAGGCCGCGACCTCGTACCCTGCGGCGTCGAGGGCGTGGGCGGCTCGGTGGGGGCTTCCACCGCCGTTCGGCTCGTCAGGGTGTCGGCGGGCGGGGGAGTGGCGAACGTCGCGGTGATGTCGGGCTCGTCCACCACGTTCTGCGGTGCCTGCCACTCGTTCATCAGCTCGGTGGCCACGAGCGTGGGCGGGTCGGCCACCGGGGCGGCCTTGGCCGTCGCACCGGGAGCGGGCAGCGCGCCGCCGACCAGGGCGATCACCAGATCCTGCGCCGAGGGCCGCTGGGCGGGGTCCATCGAGGTCGCCTGCCGTACGAGATCGTCGAGCGGCGCGGGCAGCGTGCCGAGCTCCGGCGTCGTGTGCAGCACCCGGGAGGCCAGCGTGATGACGTCACCACGTCCGAACGGGTGACGGCCGTTGCCCGCGTAGGCGACCAGACAGCCCCAGGCGAAGATGTCCACGGCCGGGGTGATGGCCTCCCCGCGCACCTGCTCGGGAGCCCACCAGCCGGGGCTGCCGAGCAGTTCGCCGGAGAGGGTGAACCCGGTCTCCCGGTCCAGCGCCCGCGCGATGCCGAAGTCGATCACGCGCGGGCCGGACAGCGACAGGATGACGTTCGCCGGCTTGAGGTCGCGGTGGGCCAGCCCCGCCACGTGGATGGCGGCCAGCGCCGCCGCGACGCCGAGCGCGACGCCGTGCAGCGGACCGGGGTCGAGCGCGCCGTACTGGGAGATCTGCGCCGACAGGGGGGTGCCCGCGATGTACTCGGTCACCATGTACGGCCGGCCGTCGCCGGTGTTGCCGTTGTCGAGGACCTGGGCGGTGCAGAACGACGCCACCTTGCGCGCGTTCTCCACCTCGGCGTGGAAGCGGACCGCGAACCCCTCCTGGTTGGCGAACTCCGCCTTCACCACCTTGACCGCCACGAACCGCCCCGTAGGAGCGCGGGCCAGGAACACCGTGCCCATGCCGCCCTCCCCGAGGCGGCCGAGTAACCGGTATGGACCGATTTCCCGCAGATCCGTCGGGCGGAGCGGCGCGGCGCCCGTTGGCTCCATGAGGGATGTCCCTTCCTGTTCCACGCCATCCTCCCCTGTGGTCCCCCCGTACGCCATCGCACGTTCTTCGATGCGGGAGACTGGTTGGATGATGAGGCTGTTGGGCCCAACAGAAATACGTATTTTGGCGGATAAGCTCGATCTTCGTCCTACGAAAAGGCTAGGACAGAACTTCGTCATCGACGCGGGGACCGTCCGGCGCATCGTACGGGCAGCGGACCTGTCGCCGGAAGACGTGGTGATCGAAGTGGGACCGGGCCTCGGGTCGCTCACGCTGGCGCTGCTGCCCTCGGCCCGGCACGTGGTGGCCGTCGAGATCGACCCCGTGCTGGCCGCCCAGCTCCCCGTCACCGTGGGGGAGCGCGGCCTCGGCGACAAGCTGACCGTGATCCCGGCCGACGCCATGCGCGTCGCCCCTGCCGACCTCGGTGGCCACACCCCTACGGCGCTGGTGGCCAACCTGCCGTACAACGTGGCGGTGCCGGTGGTGCTGCACCTGCTGGAGGCGCTGCCGTCGCTGGCCAAGGGCCTGGTCATGGTCCAGTCGGAGGTGGCCGACCGGCTCGCGGCGGGGCCGGGTTCCAAGGTGTACGGGGTGCCGTCGGTGAAGGCCGCCTGGTACGCCGACGTGCGGAGGGCCGGGCCGGTGGGCCGCACGGTCTTCTGGCCGGTACCGAACGTGGACTCGGGCCTCGTCTCGCTGGTCCGACGTGACCCACCGCCCACCAGCGCGACGCGGCGGGAGGTCTTCGCGGTGATCGACGCCGCGTTCGCCCAGCGCCGAAAGACGCTACGGGCGGCGCTGTCGTCATGGGCGGGCAGCCCGGCGGCGTCGGAGACGGCACTCAGGGAGGCCGGCGTGGACCCGTCGGCACGCGGCGAACAACTGGACATCCACGCCTTCGCCCGCATAGCCGAACACAAGCCCCAGCCGTAAGGCACCGTCCCCGTCCGACCGCCCTTTTCCACAGCCACATTCCCCGACCGGTCTCTCCTCCACAGAACCTCGCTCGGGCACCCGCCCCCACATGCGCCCGGACCATCCTGGGGCCTCCATCCCGCAACGGCACTGGAGGCCCCATGCACCCCCACCCCGTGTCCCTGCTCTGCCGCGCCTCGCTCACGATCGGCGGCGGCCTGTTCGCCGGCCTCACGGCCCTGCCCGGCCCGGCATCCGCCACGGCCGCCGGCCCTTGCTTCGGCACCGTCACCCTCTCCAGGACGTACGTCCGCCTCCTGAACGACGGCCACCTCGCCCACCTCACCGGCGGCCTGTCCCGGAGACCCGGTCGCCTCGGGGGCGAAGATCAGCCGATCCTCTTCGCCGCCCGTCCCGGCAGCCCCGCAAGGGGCCAGGTGCGCGTCATCGTCGCCCTGCCTCCCCAGGCATGCGCACAGCGCCCGTCCCTGACGGCCGCACTCACCCGCGCAGGCATCACCATCACCCACCCCCTGTCCACACTCGTCAGGCCCACATGGTGGCCTCTCTGGCGCTACACCACCCCGTTCTCAAGCCACCCCTCACTCACCACACCGTGGAAGCCCTACGGAAAGAGCGGGCAGGAGTCCTTCCCTGAGCCGTCAACACTCACAGACCCCTTCGACAGGCCCCACTGGAGCCCCCTCCAGAGCCCACGAACCGCCACCCCACCACCCACGCAGCCCAAGACCCATCCCCCCATGCCTCCCATCCCCCCGAATCCCGCCACAACCGACCCGGCCCTGACGCTGCCTCCGGATCCGCCCGCCACCTTCCCAACCCTCCCGCCCCCACTCGATGAGCCGGGCACCACACCGACCCCTCAACCCCGTACTTCCACAGCTCCCGACCGCAGGGGAGACGACAAGACGCCCGAGGACCAACCCGACATCACGATCATCGACAACGAACGCGACAGCACAGAGCCCACCGACAAGCGCGACAACCCGACACCCGCGAACAAGCGAGACAGCACAACGCCCCACAACGAGCGAGACAGCACAACGCCCGACAACGAGCGAGACAGCACAACGCCCGACAACGGGCGGGACGGCGCCACCCCCACGAACAAGCGAGACGGCAATTCGCCCGCCGACAGCAAGGAGGCCCGAGGGGATCTCGCGGTGGCGGCCGCCCTCGACCAGCTCGGCACCCCGTTCTCCTGGGGCGGAGGCTCCTCCTCAGGCCCCACCAGAGGTGTCGGGAGAGGTGCGGGCACCAGGGGCTTCGACTGCAGTGGCCTGACCCTCTACGCCTGGTCCAAGGCAGGGGTGAAGCTGGGACACTACACCGGCTCCCAGTTCCGCCAGGGCCGCCGTGTCTCCCTGGCCGGCCTGCGCAGGGGCGATCTGGTCTTCTTCGGCGGCGGCGCCGGCGACCCCACCCACGTGGGCCTCTACCTGGGCGAAGGCATCATGATCCACGCCCCCAGGACGGGAGACGTGGTACGCAGGACCAGCTTCCTCCGGTCCACCCACTACCGCCCCCTCTACCGAGGCGCCGTCCGCCCCGGCTGACCACCTCGATGCCTCAGTCGCGAGATCGGGTGGTGTCCATCCTTGGAGTCTCCTGACCGGGTGGCCCGAGCCACCTGCCGGCGGCCTCCGGCCCCGCACCCCGGTCGTGGGACACCTCCCTAGGGGGCCGGGTCCAAGCCAAGGACCCGGAGTCGCCTTCGGTTCTCGGACTGCTCCTTCGGCCGATCGATGCGCGCGATCGACCGTTCCGGCGATAATCGGCGCGTGCCTTTGCTCGTCGAACCTTCGTTGCCCCCGGGCCGGATGGCGACGCTCTCGCAGCCCATGCTCGACGCCGACGGCATCCTGCTGCGGCCGTGGCAGCGGTCGGACCGGCCCGCCGTTCTCGCCGGCTACGCAGATCCGGCCATCCAGCGCTGGCACTGCCGGTCCATGACCGCCGACGAGGCCGACAACTGGATCGGTTCGTGGCCCGAGCGGTGGCGTCAGGAGACCGGTGCTGGATGGGCCGTGGTGGACGCGTCGGAGGTGGTCGGCCAGGTCAGCCTGCGCCGGCTGGACTTCCGGGATGGTTGGGCGGAGGTGTCGTACTGGGTGCTGCCCGCCGCGCGTGGCCGTCGCATCGCCACGCGGGCACTGTCGGCCGTGACGGCGTGGTCGTTCGTCGCGATCGGGCTCCACCGCGTGGAGCTGAACCACTCGACGGTCAACATGGCTTCGTGCCGGGTGGCGCAAGCCGCCGGTTTCGCCATGGAGGGAACGAAACGCCGCGAGGCGCTCCACGCCGACGGCTGGCATGACATGCACCTGCACGCCCGCCTCGACACCGACGACTGACATGGGGTGCCGCGTCCGAAGCCGTTGGGACGCGCGTTGTCCGGAGATCTTCTGCTGGTTTTGGCCGGTCTGACGTCGCGTTCGGCCTGGTTGTCGGTGGCGGGAACGCTGAATGTCTCCATCAGGTCGAAGGCGGGGGACCGCTCCCTTTAGGGAGCAGGGGATGCCGAGCGGGAAGGCGTTCTCGCGCCTGGGCGTGTCTTGAGGCGCAGGCTCGTGCGGGTTCGGGCGAACACTGGGTGTTCGGAGAACACGATGGTCATACTGATCGTGTGTCTGGTCAGGTGCGTACTTCCCCGGGCGCGGTCTACGACTTGGGCTACCACGTGGTGTGGTGCCCCAAGTGTCGGCGGCCTGTCCTGGGCGGCCGGGTCAGGACCCGGCTGGAGGAACTACTGCGCGCCAAGGCCGCTGAGCACGACTGGGAGATCATCGCCTTGGAGGTGATGCCCGATCTGGTCGTCAAGCCACACCCGAAGAACTCCCCGTCATACGTGGCCAACCAGTTCAAGGGCTGTACCTCCCACCACCTGCGGGCCGAGTTCCCGCACCTGCGCTCCCGGCTGCCGACCTTGTGGTCGCGCTCGTACTTTGTGGCGAGTGTGGGCGCAGTCGGCGCGGCCACGGTCCAGCGCTACATCCAGACCCAGTACGAGCGCGCCCCCAAGGCCAAGAGCGGGGGCGAGGATGCGTAGGTCGTTCAAGTTCCTGCTGCGGCCGACCCGGCACCAGGAGATCACGCTGACGGCGATGCTGGACGATCATCGGGCGTTGTACAACGCGGCGCTGGAGGAACGACGGGAAGCGTGGCGGCGCTGCAAGGTCTCGATCCGGTACGGCGATCAGTCCGGCCAGTTGAAGGAGATCCGTGACGCTGACCCCGAGGGGCAGGGCCGCTGGTCGTTCACCAGCCAGCAGCAGACCCTGCGGCGGCTGAACACGGCGTTCGAGGCGTTCTTCCGCCGGGTCAGGGCCGGCCAGACGCCTGGCTATCCCCGGTTCAAGGGCAGGGGCTGGTTCGACACCGTCACCCTGGTCGAGGGCGACGGCGCGAGATGGGACTCCCAGC
>NZ_JBFAHO010000036.1:0-78903 GCF_040654215.1 Nonomuraea sp. NPDC050733
GCGGTGGGCAGGAGGCCCGCGCCGCAGCGCGGCCTGCGGCGTTTCCCGGTTCCGGCCGGCCACGCTCGGGCGCGGGCTGCTGGCTCCTTGAGCTCGCGCAGTCCCGCGCCTGGTCTTCATCGGATCTGGCCCCCGCGCGAGCCGAGCACGGCGGCGGTGCCACAGCGGGGGTGCACGGTCGTTGACCACGACTTCCTTGGTCGAGCGACCAGTCGAGTTGCACGGTGCACACCGCCAAGGGAGTGGCTCCCTGGCGGCCGGCATGGCGCGCTATAACGGGCTGGTCCGTAATGTCTAGATCCCGAACAGCTCGGCCGCGTTGCGCCACGCGACCAGCTCGGCCCGCTCGGGCGCGAGCCCGGCCGCCGCCACCGCGCCGAAGGCCGACGCCGGGTCGATCAGCGTGGAGTCCGTGCCGAACAGCAGCCGGCGCTCGTCCACGGCCGCCGCCACCTCGGCGATGCGGCCCGCGGGGGCGTGCGACCAGCAGGGCTCCAGGTAGAGCCGGTCGCAGGCCGCGGCCGCCTCGATCGCGTACCGGAAGCCGTCGGCGCCCATGTGCCCCGCGATCACGCGCAGGCCCGGGGTATCCAGGCAGACCTGCGCCAGGTCGAGCACGGAGGCGCCCCAGGTGTGCACGAGCGCGGGGCACCCGGCCTCGGCGACGAGCGCCAGGGCGTCGCGCAGCTGCGGCGAGGTGGCGGGCGAGCCCGTGTAGTCGGTGTGGATCTTGACACCGACGAACCTGCCGGTGGGCAGGTAGGCGTCCAGGTCGCGGGCGGCCTCGCGGAGCCGGCGCGGGTTGACCGTGACGTAGCCGAGCAGGCGGTCGTGCTCCTCCAGCACCCGGGCCAGGGCGCGGTTGCCGGCCGGCGCGTCGTAGATGACCGCCTCGGTGGCCGAGACGACGGCCCGGTCGATGCCGTAGCGGTCCATGGTGGCCAGGCTCGTCCCGGCCACGTCCATGGTGAAGAACCACGGCCCCCAGTGGGCGTGCACGTCGATGATCATGAGAGCAGCCTCCGGGCGTTGCCGCCGGCCACCGCGGCGACCTCGGCGGGCGAGAGCCCGCCGGTCGCCAGACGCAGCAGGGGGACGAGTGCTTCGGCGTGCGGGGTCCGCGAGCCGTACAGCAGGCGGTCCGCGCCGACCTCCGCCGCGGCGGTCTCCAGCGCGTCGGGGGAGTTGAGCAGGCGGGTGGAGGTGTGGAAGCCCGGCTCGTCGGCCGCCACCACCAGGAAGTCGCCCAGGTGGTAGAAGTGCGTGTCCAGGAAGACCACGCGGGCGCCGATCCCGGCGAACGGCCGCCAGAACCTCCGCACGTCGCCTCCGGTGAGGACGGTCAGCCCCAGGGCGGTCGCGCGGCGCGCGACGTGCCCGACCGACGGGAAGCCGGCCTCCACGCCCTGCTCGTCGGGGAAGAGTCGCACGGCGCGGACCCCGCCGGCGGCCAGGCGCTCCAGCTCGCGGGCCGCACCGACCGGGTCGCGCAGGTCCACCGTGCCCACCGGTACGAACGACGACTCCTCCTCCCGCAGCTCACGCAGTGCCAGCGCCTCGTCGTTGCCGGAGTGGACGTCGAACAGCGCGGCGCGCAGGCTCGCCACCACCCCCGCCCGGATCCGGTGCCGGGCCAATGACCGGAGCACCTCGCCGGGCGCGCCGGGCGGACCGTCCCGGTCCGGGTAGGCGCCCACCAGCACGTCGGCGTCGAGTGTCACCTCCAGGCCGCCGATCAGCCTCCACGCGTCGAAAGCCGTACCGGCCCCATCCTTAATCGTCATGCGCGCCATCATGCCATTGACGTACTGCGCGTAGATAGTTACGGTCTGGACCAAAATCGAACAACAATGAACGTGAGGTGCTCGGCGTGCTCCGACGTCTCCTGGCCGCCGTGGCCGGCCTGTTGCTCCCCGCCACCCTGTCCGTCCCCGCCGCCACAGCCGCCGCCACGGTCGCCCCCGCGCCGGCGAGCGCCACCCTGACGGCCTCCACGACGGTGTGCGCCGATCCGGCCGTGCGCACGTACGGCCCGGCCACGATCACCGGCGCGATCGTGGGCGCCGCCGTCCACGACGGCCACGCCTACGTCGTCACCCGCGGCCCCAAGCCGCCGGTGCTCGCCGACATCGACCTGAGCACGCGCAAGGTGGTCAGGACCGCCACGCTGCCCGACGGCCCGGCCGAGGGCGCGCCCGAGGGCGGATGGGCCACCGCCGTCACCGGCGGCAAGGTGTACGTCGGCACCTACCCGGTGCCCGATCTCTACAGCTTCGACATCGCGACCGGCGAGGTGAAGCACCTGCGCTCCTTCGGCCGCAACGGCGGCTTCGTCTGGAGCCTGGCCGCCGCCCCCGACGGCACCCTCTACGCGGGCACCTACCCGGGCGGCCGCGTCTTCGAGTACGTGCCCGCCACGGGCGCCGTCCGCGACTTCGGCGTCCTGGCCCAGGGCGAGCGGTACGTGCGCGCGGTCGCCGCCGACGACGCCCACGTCTACGCGGGCCTGCTCGACAAGGCGAAGCTGGTGCGCATCGAGCGGGCCACCGGCAAGGTGCAGGAGCTGGCGACCGCCCCCACCGGCGTCGGCGCCATCACCCTGCACGGCGACCGCGTCCTCGCGGCCGCCGGCGGCGAGCTCATCGACGTGCGCAAGGACGGCTCCGACCTGCGGCGGGTGAGGCTGGAGGAGGGCTCCCTCGACGTCCCGTCCGCGACGGACGACGGCACCGTGTACGCCACCTCCCGCCCGGACGGCACCGTCTACCGCTACCGGACCGGCGACACGGCGTTCACCAAGGTCGCCGACGCTCCCGCGCCCGGCGACGAGAGCCGGTTGCTCCGGCTGCTGGACGCGGACACCCTGCTCGGCTTCGCGGGCAGCGGCGGCCTGTGGTGGCTGGACCTGAGCACCGGCACGTCGCAGTTCGTCGACCTGCTGGAGGCGGGGCTGCCGCCGGGCACCGAGCGGGTGCAGAGCATGCTGCTCGTGCCCAACCGCGCCCTCTACGTCGGCGGTCACTTCGTGATGGAGGTCCGCGACCTGCGTACCGGGGACAAGCGCCGCTTCCGGGTGCCCGGCGAGCCCAAGGACCTGGTGCGGCGCGGCGACAAGATCTACGCCGCCGTCTACCCCAGCGGCCAGGTCATCTCCATCGACCTGCGCACCGACAAGGTGCGCGGTGTCGCCTTGCTGGGCCATGGCCAGCAGCGGCCGTGGGACATCGAGTACGACCCCGTGACCGACAAGCTGCTGGTGGCCAGCGCCCCGCTCGGAGCGAACCTCAAGGGCGCGCTGTCCGTGGTCGACCCCGACACCGGCCGGGTGGACTCGTACGTGGACGTCATCCCCGACCAGAGCCTCATGAGCCTGTCGCTCGACCCGCGGCGGGGCGTGGTGTACCTGGGCGGCGACGTGCTCGGCGGCGGCGGCACCCCGCCCACGCGGACGACGGCCTCGGTCGCCGCCTTCGACCTGCGCGCCCGCAAGGTGCTCTGGTCGGTGGACCCGGTGCCCGGCCACCGCACGTTCCAGGACGTCAAGGTGCACGACGGCCTGCTGTACGGCGTCTACAAGCGGGAGTCCGGCACCTGGATCGCCCTCGACCTGGCCACGCGCCAGGTGGTGCGCCAGGGGACGATCGCCGGCTACGGCGAGCTGACCGTGCACCGGGGCAGGGTCTTCGCCTCCGTCTTCCGCGGCGGCGGCAACGCCTACGAGCTGGGCGCCGAGGCGAAGCCGCTGGCCACCGGCCTCGGCGACGAGTGGTACACCAACCCTCAGCTGCACTTCGAGCCCGGCACCTGGAACGCCTGGGCGCTCGTCGGCCGGGAGCTGGCCAAGGTCCGGCTCGACCCGGCCTGCCCGCCCCTGACCATCCCGCCGGCCGGTAGCTAGGTTTCGGTCGGTGCCGAAATATGTCTTCGATGCCCATCGGCTGGTCGGCCCCGTGCCGTTCGACGATCTGCCCGCCGACCCGCGGGCCGAGATGGACCGGCTGGGCATCGACCGGGCCTGCGTGACCCACACGCTCAGCCTCTACTCCGACCCGCAGGCGGGCAACGACGCCCTCCTGCGGCTGGACGACCCCCGGCTCGTCCCGGTGCCCGTCGTGGTGCCCGGCGTGCCGGGGGCGTCCGCGCCCTCGGCCCCCGCCGAGGTGCTGGAGTGGGGCGCGCGGATGGTCAGGCTCTGCCCGGAGCGGCACCGCTTCGACCTCACCGGGCCGGTCGCGCTGCGCTGGCTGGCCGAGCTGGCCGAGTCCGGCCTGCCTGTCGCGATCGACCTGGACGAGGCCCCGCCCGCGCGGCTCCGCGTCCTCGCCGAGCGGCTGCCCGGCCTGCGGATGCTGGTCCTCAACCCGGGCTACCGAGGGCTGCGCGCCCTCGCGGAGCTCATGGCCGCGGCGCCGCGCGTGTGGGTGGAGATCGGCACCGTCAACACCCAGGGCGGCGTCGAGTGGCTGGCCCGGCGCTTCGGCGCCGGGCGGCTCGTGTTCGGCACCGGGGCGCCGGTGGCCGACGACTGCGGCCCCCGCTTCCTGCTCGACCACCTCGACCTGGAGCCGGCGGAGGTCGAGCTGATCGCCGCCGGCTCGCTGGAGGGCCTGCTGTGACCGGCATCCCGGTGCTCGACGCGCACGGGCACGTCGGCGCGTGGCCCGACTTCCTCATCCCCGACCCGACCGCCGAGGGCCTGGTCGCGACCATGGACCGGATCGGCGTCACCGCGATGGGCATCAGCCACCTGCTGGCCGTGGGCCCCGACGCCGAGCGCGGCAACCGGCTGGCCCTGGACGTCGCCGCGCGGTTCCCCGGCCGGTTCGGCGTCTGGCAGGTCTACAACCCGCACCACCGCACCCCCCTGGTCACCGGCGGCGTGTGGGGCGTCAAGCTGCATCCCGACGTCCACCAGTGCCCCCTCGACGACCCCCTCTACGAGCCCGTCTGGCGGCTCGGCCTGCCGGTGCTCGCCCACGGCCAGACCGACTCGCCGTGGAGCGACCCCGCCCGCTTCGCCGCCGTCGCCGCCCGCCACCCGGACGTCCCCCTCCTCATGGGCCACACCGGGCTCTGGCCGTACGGGTTCGCCCGCGCGGCCCGCCTCGCCGAGGGCCACCCGAACCTCCACCTCGAGGTGTGCGGCTCCCGGATGACCGGCCGCTGGATCGCCCGGCTGGCCGCCGGCATCGGGGCCGAGCGCGTGGTGCTCGGCTCCGACGCCTGCTTCCTCGACCTGAGGACCGGGTACGGCCGCGTCGCCCTCGCCCCGCTCACCGACGCCGACCGGGCGCTCGTCCAGGGCGGCAACCTGGCCCGCCTCCTCGGCTCCCGCCTCGCCTGAATCCCGTACCGGAAGGGAACTCCCGTGACCCTCGCCCTGCACGGCGGCCCGCCCGTCCGCACCGCCCCGTGGCCGTCCTGGCCGCCTCCCCTCGACGACGCCCAGCGCGCGCTGGTCGGCGGGGTCCTCGACAGCGGCCGGTGGGGGGCCACCCAGGGTGGCGGCGTGGCCGACGACCTGGCCGCCGCCTTCGCCCGCGGATCGGCGGTGCCGTACGGGGTGGCCGTGGGCAACGCCACGCTCGGCCTGTTCGCCGCGCTCCGCGGCCTGGGGGTCGGGCCGGGCGACGAGGTGATCGTGCCCGCCTGCACCTTCGTCGCCTCGGCCACCTCCGTGCTGCTCGCCGGAGCCGTCCCCGTGATCGCCGACGTGGACCCGGCCGACCTGCACCTGTCGCCCGACGCCGTACGGGCCGCCCTGACCGACAGGACCGCGGCCGTCATGCCCGTCCACCTGGCCGGCAGCCCCGCCGACATGGACCCGCTGAACGCCCTGGCGGCCGGGCACGGCCTGGCCGTCGTCGAGGACGCCGCGCAGGCCCACGGCGCCGAGTACCGCGGCCGGCCGGTCGGCGGCCTCGGCGACGCGGGCGTCTACAGCTTCCAGGCGAGCAAGGCGATGACCGCCGGCGAGGGCGGCCTGATCGTCTGCCGGGACGAGGCGGCGTACGAGGCGATCTGGTCGGTCTGCAACCTCGGCCGCAGGCCCGGCGGCCAGTGGTACGGCCACCCGTCCGTCGGCTGGAACCTGCGGCTCACCGACCTGCAGGCCGCGCTGCTGCTGCCCTGGCTGGACCGGCTGGACGACGAGATCGCCCGCCGCGAGGCCTTCTGCGCGGCCCTCGAACGCGAGCTGGACCGCCTCGTCCCGGCGGACGGCCCGGCCCGGCCGGTGACCGTGGCGCCGCGGCCGCCCGGCACCACCCGCGACTCCCGGCACCTGCTCATGCTCCGTGTCGACGCCTCCGTCGACCGTGATTTCCTGCTCGCCGCCATGGCCGCCGAAGGGGTGCCGCTCGACGCCGGCTACCCTCCGCTGGGCACGATGGAGGCCCTGACCCGGGCCGGGGCCCGCGCCGAGCCGTGCCCGGCCGCGACGGCGGCCGCCGGGAACGTGGTGTGGGTGCGCCAGGCGATGCTCATGGACGACCCGGCCCGCGCCACGGACGTCGCCGAGGCGTTCGCCAAGGTCCTCGCGGCCGCTCCGCCCCGGCCGTGAACCGCCCGGACACCCGTTCCCGTCAGGACCGCGAGCAACGCCGTGACGATTCCTCGCACGGGATTCCGTGGAGGGTGTTGCTGAACTTCTCAGGGGATGCGCCGTACGGTGTTGCTGACCTTGCCGTCCTTCATCTCGGCGGAGAGCTTGAACGAACGGGACTTCACCTCGGCAGAGAACCAGCGGACGCCGCCCGGACCGCCCGCCGGTCCGAGTGGAAGCTCTGCCGAGGTGCCGTCCGAGTAGCTGATGCGCACCTTCCTCACTCCGGTCCCTGCGAAGCCGATGAGGATGTGTCGCTGGGCAGGTCCGTTGGCCGCCCTGGTCAGCTCGGCGTCCGACAACCCGTGGCCCAGCACCGCGAACGACTCGAAGTCCTGGCTCGTCTTGGCCGGCCAGGTGATCCAGCGGTGCTGTCCCGATCCGCCCATGGTCGCCTCGTGCTTGTCCAGCTTGACCGGCTTTCCACGGTACGGCTGATCCCGTACGGCTGCTCCCAGCCCTCCGACTCTGTCACCAGGACGGCCAGCGTCCTGTCGCCGGGTGTGTCACCCTCCGCGTACGCCGTGACCGGATCCTGCTCGGCGTCCGACGCGACCAGCTGCTCCAGATGGAGGTCTCCTGGCCGCTCCGGCAGGAGCAGCGCCGCGGAGGCCGCCACGTCGCCGCCGCACCCTGCGCCCAGGACGATGAGGGCAGCCGCCAGGAGCATGCGTAAGGATCTCATTCATGCTTTGACGCGATCTTCCGCGCGCGAGTTCCCGTGCCGCGGGGTTCTCTCGCCTGACCGTACGTGATCCCGAGTCAGCCGTTGAGCGCGCTGAAGAGGGTCACTGCCGCACTGACAAGGAGAGCCACCAGCAGCACCTTGCGGAAGCGCTCCGGGTCGATACGGCTGAAGATCGCATTGCCGGCGAACCACCCCAACTGCACGATCGGCAGGCCCACCAATCCGATCCAGACCGACTGGGCGTTCACCTTGCCGGCCACGGCGAACCCGATCAGGCTGAGCACGCTGGTGCCGGCGAACACCGCCGAGAGGGTGGCGCGGAACTTGTTGGGGTCATAACCCATGCCCTGGAAGGCGGCGACCATCGGCGGCCCGTTGGTGCCGGTGGAGGTGGAGAGCGCGCCGGAGATGAGGCCGACTCCCACCAGCATGGGGGCACTCCCGTTCACCTTCACGCGCCGCCACACCATCACTGTGCAACCCAGGACTCCGACCCCGATCAGCGCCGTGAGCACTTGCTCAGACGTCACTCCGTACACCCAGAGGCCGAGTGGCATGCCGAGCACGATGCCGGCCATCGCGATCATGGCCACCTTCCACTCGGCGTGGTGACGCTGACGCACGGCGATCGTGACGGTCATGGCCAGGGCGGACAGCGTGGTGGCGACCACTGCTGTATGAGGATCGACCGTGAGGGCCAGCAGTGGCGTGGCGACAAGGGCGTATCCGAATCCGGTCACCGCGTGCACCGTTGAAGCGATCAGGATAATCACGGCGGCGGCAATCAGCGGCGTCACTCGCCACACTTTGCCACATATCTACGGAAATGATCCACTATTCTCGGACTTCAGCAAAGAATTGGTGAGACGTGTCCTCGCACTTTGTCAATGGGTGTCAATAGGAGCGGATGACATGGGTGGTCAGGAGCCTGCGAGTTACCTCGTCAGCCCGGCACTCGACGGTGACCAGGCCGTCATCTTCGTTCCCGGCCTGGGAGGCCGGACGAAGTTCGTGGACCGGTGGAACGAGCCGGGGCAGGAGCCTGTGATCCACCGGGCCAACTGGAGCGAGCCGATGAGCGTGCCCTCCATCGAGGAGCGCGGTAGGGCGCTCACGTCCCTCATCGCGCACTCCGGTGCCACGGATGTCGTGCTCGTGGGCCACAGCATGGGTGGTCTGGTCTGCCTGGAGGCGGCCAAGCACCTGGAGCGACAGCTTCGCGGTGCCGTCATCATGTGCCAGTACCCGCCGCACCGCACGCCCGTCTCGGCTCTGGCGGAGCTCCCGGACCGGGCGTTGGCCGAGGAGCTCGAGGCGCCGCCCCACATCATGGACACGACGGCTCTTCCCGAGTACGCACGTCTCTGGCGGTCCGAGTACCACCTGCTCAACCGCTATCTGGAGTCGGATCCGCGCCCGAGGCTCGACGCGCCGATGATCGCGGTCGGCGCCACGGACGATGCGAGCTCCTGGAACACAGAGTGCCTCAATGACTGGAGCCACTACACGACGGAGCGGCTGTCGGTCCACATGATCGACGGCGGCCACCAGGTCGTCGAGCGGCTGCCCCCCGAGACTCTTCGCGCATGGGTCAGGGAGGTTCGTGGCTGAACACCGCCCGACCGGCGAGTGACCCTCACGTCACTCGGTCAGCCGTCGCAGCTCGGCGACCAGCTCGGCCACCGTCGGATGGTCGAAGATCGCGGCGATGCCGATGTCCACGCCGAAAGCCCTGCGGATCTCCTCGACCAGACCCACGGCGGTGAAGGAGTCGCCGCCCAGATCGAAGAAGTTCTCGTCAGGGCGGACCGACTCCACACCGAATTCGGCGCACCACATCTCCGTCAGCCGAGCCTCGAGCGACGCCTCCTCCGATGACTCCGCACCCGAGACTCGCCCGGATGAACCGGGCCGCGCATGTGCCGTGGCCGACGTGGCCGACGTGGCCGACGTGCCCGACGTGCCTGACGTGCCTGACGTGCCCGGCTGCTCGGCGTCGGCGTCGTGCGGCATGTCCTCGGAGTTCTTCAGGACCGCGTCCTCCCCCGACACGGTGACCGCCACTTGTCTGTGGCCGGGCCGGCCCAGGATGCGCAGCAACATGCTGACCCCGGTCGCGGGCGTGATCCCGTCGCCGGGCGACGACGGGTCCTGCCAGGCGTCGGCGCCTCGCTCCTCACGAGAGGTCTCGGGGGCGACCATGGACTCGTCGACGCGGCGCATGGTGAAGCCCCTGACTTCGACGGCGACGTCGCCGCCGGCCGTCAGCACGTCGATGTCAGCCACGATCGTGTCCGGACCGCTCGGGCGCCGGCGGATGTGGCTGTACGCCAGACTCGGTATCGACCGGTGCATCACGATCGACTGGTAGGCGAAGGGTGCGTGCGGAGGTTCATGGTCAGGATCCCGCGCCAGTGACACCGCCGCGTCCAGGAGGGTGGGATGCAGGGCATGCTCGTCGAGCTCATGGTCGAACGCCTCGGGGAAGGTGAGCACGGCGAGCTTCGTGCTGATGTCCTTCTCGGAGACCCAGATCTCCTCTCCCGGCCATCGTGGACCGATGGTGAACAGCCGGTTGTCAGGGTCGTTGGCGGGTATCCGCCGCTCGGGCAGCGACGCGCGCAGCCCGTCCAGGTCCACCGTGTCCGCCCTGGCGTCCACCAGCCGGATCTCACCCGTCGTGTGGACGCGGTAGTCGCCGGATGAGCCGGGGGACGACGCGAGCGGCGCGGTGCGAACGGTGAATCGCCACAGGTCCTCGTGCGGTTCGAAGCCGACCTCGAGTGACACAGGCTCCGGGGTGGTGATGGGCTTCCGGAAGACCATGTGCCGCAGCTGCGCGGGCCGCCCGTTCGCCTGATCGATCACCTCGTGGAACGCGCGCAGGACGAAGTCGACCTGGGCCGTGCCCGGCAGTACCGGCACGCCGTCCAGACGGTGTTCGTCCAGGATCGGATAGTCCTCGACCGACAGCGGGGTCGACCACCGACGCACATCCGTCACCGGTCCGGAGCGCCCGGCTTGCGGTTGCCGCCCTTGGCGCGCAGCCATACCGACCTCGGCCCAGGACGGCCAGTTGACGGTCGTCGAGGCGCAGCCCGCCAAGGGCTGCCGGCGCACCACCGCGTCGAGGAAGGCGTTCGCCGCGGCGTAGTCGGCACCGCCCACCAAGCCCCTGAGCGCCGCGCGGCTGGAGAAGGCCACGAAGAAGTCGAGGTCCGCCCGACCCCGCAGCACCTCGACCAGAGCCAACGTACCGTGGACCTTCGGCGCGAGTGTTCGCGACACCTGCTCCCGCGTCCGGAACTGGAGCATGCCGTCTCCCGCCACGCCGGCGAGGTGGAACACCCCGTTGACGCCCCCGAAGGAGTCCGACGCCTGGTCGATCACGCGCCGCAGCGCGTCCACGTCGGTCACGTCGCAGGCCTCGATGCGGCACTCGGCTCCGAGGGCCCGGATGTCGCGCAGCTCGGCGGGCTCGGCGTCACGCCCGCCTGCCGCATGGCGGCCCAGCAGCAGCAACCGTGGGCGCAGGCCGGTGTCCGCCAGGCCACGCGCCACGGCCAGGCCGAGGCCACCGAGTCCGCCGGTGATGACGTAGGCACCCCCGCGACGCAGGCCGACAGGGCCCACACCGTCGGGGACGAGCTCCCGCTCGCCGGGGACCCAACGCCGATCCCCCCGCAGGGCGACGATCTCCGATCCCTCTGGGCCGCACAGCTCCGCCAGCAGCCGATCGTCGGTCACGCCGCCCTGGACGTCGACGAGCTTGCACATGGCGCGAGGGTTCTCGAGCATGTAGCTCCGCATGAGCCCGAGCAGCATGGCCCTCACCGGGTGCACGGTCTCGCCGCCCGTCACGTCCGCGGACAGCTCGGTGACGACCACGACGTCGCGACCGCGCTGGTCGGGTGCCCGTCGGGCCGCTTCCTGCAGAAGCTCGACGATTCGGTGGAAACCGGCGTCGAGCTGGTCGTCGATGCTGCTCAGGTCAGGCTCGGTCAGGCCTCCGAGCTGCGTCGCGTCGATGATGAGCTCCGGGTATCGCCGGGCATCTCTCAGCTCGTCCAGGAGCCGAACGACGTCCGCCGAGTGCCGGGGGCGGATCACGAACTCCGAGCTGCGGTCCGCCGCTCCCGCATAGGAGGAACCGTGCCGCACCAGTAACGCGTCCCACCCGGCTCTGCCGAGCAGGGCGACCAGCTCGTCGGCTCGTCGCGAATCGCCGGGCAGGAACACCAGTGGGCGTGACCGGTCCCCGACGTGGGTGTCGTGGTGCCGGGCCGGTGCGGACTCCACCCAGGTGGGCAGACGGAACACCGCACGGCCCTCCGGCTCCCTCGGCTCGTGGGCGGGCGCGTCGGTGACGGGGCTGCTCGGGGACTCCCGCTCGATCCAGTACCGCTCCCGTTGATACGGGTAGCCCGGCAGAGGCACGCGTTCACGAGAACCTGTCGCGGCCGGCGACGACCAGTTCACATCCGTGCCGAGGGTCCACATCCGCGCCAGCGCATGAAGGAACGAGGCGCGTTCGGTGGCGCCCTTCGACGGCCCGCCCGGGAGCGTCGGCACCGTCAGGTGCCGCTTGGCGCGCACCTCGGGATGTGAGCGTGCCAGGGTGGTGAGCGTCCGCCCGGGTCCCACCTCCACCAGCACTCGGTCACCGTCGGACAGCACGGCCTCGAGCGCCTGCTCGACCAGGACGGGTCGGGTGAGCTGCTGGACCCAGAAGTCCACGCTGCTCACCTGGGCCGCCTCCACCAGGCCACCTGTGGACGCGGAGTAGACCTTCCAACGAGGACTACGTGGCTCGACGCCGTCGAAGGCCAAGCGGAACCGCTCGGCGGCGCTCATCGTGGCCGGGGTCACCGTCGCGCCTTGGGGTGACCCGTCCATCGCTCGGGCTCGGGCGCTCACCAGCCGTACCGCATCCGGGAGGGTGAACACCTCGGCGAGCGTGGCGGCCGCGAGCTCCCCGATGCCGTGGCCGAGCAGCGCGCCGGGCTCGACGCCCAGCGCCAGCCACAGCCGCCCCAGCGCGTACTCGACGCCGAAGAGCAGCGGCTGCGCGACGGTGGTGTCCTCCAGGCCTTCCGACGCCTCATCCCAGATCCGTCGCAGGGGCAGGCCGTGGGCATCGAAGAGACGGAAGCACTCGTCGAGTGCCTCGCTGAACGCGGGTTCGGTGCGATGGAGCTCCGCCGCCATGTGGGCGTGCTGAGCCCCTTCTCCCGGGAACAGGAACACGGTGCTTCGGTCTGCCGGTTCCTCCGGGGTGATGACTCGCCTTCCGTGGTCACGCACGGCAGCGGCCGCATCGGACATGCTCTCGACCACCACAGCGCCCCGGATCGGATGCGGCGTGCGCCCCTTCTGCAGCGTGAACGAGACATGGGAGAGCGGGTCCGCGCTCTCCTTGAAGAATCGGGCAAGCTGCTCCGGGTAGGCCTCGGCCGCGGCCGGCGTCCGTCCGGACCACACGATCAGTTGCGCGGGCTGCGGAGCCGGGTCGACCGCGTGGGCCGGCGCCTCTTCGAGGATCGCGTGCGCGTTCGTGCCACCGATTCCGAAGGAGCTGACCCCCGCCAGGCGTCGGTGGCCGGCCGATCGAGGCCAGGGCCGCAGCGTGTCGTTGACGAAGAACGGCGAGCGCTCGAGCTCGAGGAGCGGATTCACCTTCTCGAGGTTGATGCTCGCGGGGATCTGCTCATGGCCCAGTGACAGCGCGGCCTTGATCAGCGACGTGATCCCCGCCGCGTGACCCAGGTGACCCACATTTCCCTTGATCGATCCGATGGGACACCGCTCAGCTCCCGCCGTCGCCCGAGCACCGAACGCCTTCCTCAGCGCTGAGATCTCGATGGCGTCCCCCAGCCGGGTCGCGGTGGCGTGTGCCTCCACGTACCCGATGTCCTCGGGACCCACGTCGGCGAGCTCCATGGCTCTCAGCACGACCTCCGCCTGCCGGTCGGCACTGGGAGCGGTGAAGCCGACCTTGTTCGCGCCGTCGTTGTTGACGGCCACAGCCCGGATCACGGCGGAGATCCGGTCGCCGTCGGCCATCGCGTCGGCGAGCCGCTTGAGCACCACGACGCCGACGCCACTGCCGAAGATCGTGCCGCTGGCCGCCGCGTCGAAGGGGCGACAGTGTCCGTCCCGGCTCAGCGGGCCGTCCTGGGCCCACCAGTACCCGTGACCGACGGGGAACTCGACGTCGGCACCGCCGGCCAGAGCGACGTCGCAATCGTGGAGTCGAAGCGCGTTCACGGCGAGATGCACGGCCACGAGCGAGCTGGAGCACGCGGTCTGCACGGTCATGCTGGGGCCGTGCAGGTTCAGCTTGTACGAGACCAGCGTCGACGCGCTGTCGGGGTTGTTCCACATGCCGGCCGCCATGCCGGTGGCGCTCCGGAGTGCCTCCAGGTCTCCGAGGACGCGGCCGATCCCGTAACGGTTCGCCGCGACCGACGAGAACACGCCCGCTCTGCCGAGTCTCGAGGCGTCATAGCCCGCGTTCTCGACGGCGGCGTGCGCGGTCTCCAGGTACAGCCGTAGCTGCGGGTCGCACACCTCGGCCTCACGCCGGGTCAGGCCGAAGAACCCGGCGTCGAACATGTCGATGCCCTCGGGTTCCGCCACCGCCCGCACGTAGGCCCGGTCGTCCAGCGCTTCACGCGGCACGCCGCTCGACCGGAGCTCGTCCTCGGACGGGAAGCGCACTGCCTCCTCCCCGGCCACCAGGTTTCGCCAGAGCTGCCGGGTGTCGACCGCTGCCGGGAAACGACCGGCCATCCCGATGATCGCGATCGGCTCAACGAGGTCACCCATGTCGTCCGCCTTCCGATTCGCCTGCCGCCACTCCGTCTCCGAGCTCGTCCAGGTTCTCCCGCAGGTGATCGGCGAAGGCCTTCAGGCTGGGATACTGGAAGACCAGCACGGGAGAGATCTCCGTTCCGAGACGAACGGAGACCTCCGACACGAAGCGCATGAGGGACATCGAGGTGAAGCCGGCCTCGAAGAAGCCGCCGTCAGGGTCGATCCGGTCTCGGCCGAGAGCGGACCGCGCGCTCTCGTCAAGCACCTCCCACAGCGTCGCCGCCCGGTTCTCACCCCGCGCGTCGTTCCTCGCAGCGTCCACGACCGCCGGTTGGGTCGGCTTCCACCCGTGGCTCTCCGGCAACGAGTCACGCACCTCGATGCTCGAGGGCATGACCGCGGGGTCCAGACAGTCGCGGAGCACCGCACGAAGCTCGTCGCTGTCGACCACCGTCATGGGGCTCCGTACGACGGTCAGGCGCACGGACCCGACCCCCCTGCTGTCTTCGACGAACGTCGCCACCGAGTCGATGACGCCGGCGACCCGGGCGGCCGCGCCCTCGATCTCGTTCAGCTCCACACGGGTGCCGTTGACCTGGACCTGCCGGTCCGCTCGCCGCACGAAGCACATCGAGCCATCCGGTAGTCGACGGACGATGTCGCCGGTGTCGTACCAGCGTCGGCCGTCGTGGTCGGGAGCCGACAGCGGGGTTCCGTCCGTGTAGCCGAGCGCGCAGGCAGCGGCTTCCACGTGCAGTCGCCCTTCCGTGCTTTCACCGCCGGACACGTCGGTGGGAACGATCCTGACGACGGCGTGGCCGAGTGCGCGTCCGATGGGAATCGGGTCCTCGCTCGCGATCCCCTGACCGGGCGGCACCTGGTGCATGCACACGACCTGCGGGGTCTCCGACGCGCCGTAGCAGTTGGCGATGGTGGCCCGTGGGGCGAACCGTGCCGTTGACCGCAGCGCCGCCGCCGTCAGTCGTGCCCCCACCGAGCAGACCAGCCGCAGGCTGTCGACGGGAAGCCTCGCCGAGCCCGCCATGAGCTGGAGGAGGACCGGCGAGCCCTGGAGCACGGTGATGGAATGCTTCGAGAGCCAGGCCGCCGTCAGCCGGGGATCCGAGGCCGTGCGACTGTCGGGAATGAACAACGTCGCACCGGTGAGCCAGGGCGCGATCAGCTCCCGCAGGCTTGGGTCGTGCCCGGGTCTGCTGAGAAAGGCGACCCGATCGGATTCGTCCATGGGCAGTTCCTTGAAGAACGCCCAGCTGGCGGCCTCGAAGGCCGCCTGCCCGACGACGATTCCCTTGGGCCTTCCCGTCGTGCCGGACGTGAAGAGGATATGACTGACTCCTCCCATGTCCTCGCCATGGAGGCCGTCCTGGCCATGGGGGCTGTCCTCGCTGCGGAGCCGCGAGGGCGGCGGCACACCATCGTTCCCGACGGTGTCCAGCAGCTCCAGACCGGCCGGGGCGGACGATGGTCCGAAGGTCGCCACGGCGCCCGTGGCCGTCAATGCGCTGCGCACCCGCTCAGGACCCCAGTCGCCCAGGATGGCCGGGACGGCGCCCGCGTTCCAGAGCCCCACGATCCGCGCGACGAACTCAGGGCTCCGGTCCGCCGGCACGCCCACCACGCGGCGCTTCAGGTGGTGAGCCCGCACGACGCCGCTGACGTCCTCGCTGAGTGCGGCGATGTCGCCGAAGGTGATGTCACGATCCTCGTGGACCAGGGCAACCCTGCTCAGGTCATGAGGCACCCGTCCGAGAAGTCCCGGCGCGGCAGTGCTGGTTGTGTCACGGACCGGGCCCGTCGGCTCGTCCTCTCGGCTCACGCTGGCCTCCCTCACGGGCATGACGTCCAGCCCATCGGATCGATGTCGCGTCACAACAGCTCATCCCACACCGGGTGGAAGTACCTGGGGTGAGCGCTGCGTAGCTCGCGCCAGTGCTGCTTTCGGTGCTCCGCCGGCGCGGTGCCGATCCGGCGGCTCGGGCGATCTCCGGCCGCCGCCCACGCCAGGTGCACCAGCGGGAGCACGGCCGAACCGCGCCGGGCCTTGCCCAGCTCCGCCCCGGCGCCGGTGACGACTCTCGACAACCCCGCCGAATAGGCGTACCTGACGGGTTCGTAGATCGCCGCGTTGAAGTACACGAACGGATCCGGCGCCTCGTCGTCGAGGCGCCCGAAGTCCGTCACGTACAGCCGGTCATGCCAGCGGCACATGACTCCGGTGCCGACGACACGACCCCGCACACGGCACAGCACGGCCAACGACGAGGCATCTCCCAGTGCGGACGAGTACGCCGAGAGGCGTCGCGTGACCGCGTCCACGCTGTACGCCATCCCGTGCTTGGCCCTCACGTTCACGATCATCGGCGCGATGGTCGTGATGGCTTCACGGAGGGGGACGGTCTCGGTCGCACAGGTCCTGGCGAAGTGCCCCACCTCCCTGCGGACGCTGGTGCGTGTGTTCCGGGGCAGCGTCGCCAGGTAGTCGTCGAAGTCCGCACCGGGGAGCTCCAGTTCGGTCTGCGCGACGCTCGCCAATCGGTGGTGATCTCCGTCGCCGCTGACCGCAGCGAGGTCGCTCCACGCGGAGGCGTCGAGGAACAGGAAAAAGGTGTACGGGAGCCCGCGCTCGACGGCGACGGCGCAGGCGGCCTCCCGAAGTGCGCGCAGGACCACTGTCCTGGTCGAACCCGGCAGGGTGCGGTCCACGATGAGCCGCGTACTGAATCCCGCACAGGAGCCGGCCAGTAGGCCCAGCCGGCCCCCGAGCGAACCCGCGGCGTGCGGAAGGTCCTGGAAGTGGAGTTCCGGCCAGTACAGGTAGTCACCACGGCTGGGGAGTGAGTCATAGAGGGGAAGGGCGCCGAGGATTCGAGGGTGCCCGAGTTGCCGGGCGATCAGGTACGTGACGGGCCCGTCACCGGATCGCTCGAGAGCCTGCAGCCACGCACGGCTCTGGAACATGTCCCGCGGGTCGGCGACGTCATTCCACACACGCCCGGCGACGTCGCCCAGCGAGGGCACGCGCTCGACAGTCACGAGCTCCGGCACTTCTGGTGTCCTGTCCGGAATTCTCTGATGCGTCATCGGCACACGGCATTCACGCGGTCAGCCGGCCCCCGTGATGGAGCCATTCGAGCAAGTCCGGCTCCGCGAGCTCGGCTACCCGACGGTCGTAGTGTGCTCGGTCCTCGGCGGTGAGGAACTGCTGCCATTGGCCCGACTTACCGCTGCGGAAAAAGCGTTTGTGATCGCGGATGTAGCCCAGTTGCTCGTCGGGTGCGAGTTCGGTCGCGCGATTGCGCATCTGCTGGAACGTGGCGGCCTCGACCAGTTCCGGCCACTTTCTCTCGTCGATCTCGATGTCGAGCCGTTCGGCGAGCCGTCGCATCTGGCCGGCGAGGTCGTCGGACAGGTCGGCGTAGTGCAGCAGGATGACGTTCGGGTCCGCGCGGCGCATCCAGGCGCGGCTCTGTGTCCAGATCAGCGCACGCAGCGAGTCGAGGTTGACGTACGGCGAGTCGTCGTTGTCCGCCCAACGTAACAAGTACGTCCGTTCGTCGAGGAGGTCCCTCTCGTCGTGATCGTCGATCGGGGCTTCAGCCGCCCCGTCGCCGGGGTGGGCGGCCTGGTGGATCAATCGGCGAATCACGTCACGCTTGAGGTTCTTGCCGTGGCTGCGCAGGGAGATGGCGACGTCGCGCGGGTCCCGCCCCACCGTGATGTAGGTGACCCGCGGGTCAGCCGGGATGCCGTCGAGCGGAATGTGGGTCTTGATGAAACGGCGGTGCTGCTGCGCGGCCAGGTGATCCCAGACTTCCTGCTTCGGACGCACGAGCATGTCGATCCACGGTGAGAGGCTCGACAGCGGAGCGGGCAGGCGGGGCGTCTGGAAGATCAGGAGCGCGCAGATCGTCTGGGTCCAGGTGGTTCCGCATTTCGCCGGCGAATTGATGACAATATCGCCAGGCCGGAATTCGAATCCCTCCCACCGGGAACTGTCCTCCATCGGTGTGAGGTAACGGGCTGGAAGTGTCGTCATCGACGTGAGTTTAATCACCGCATGGGAGTTAAGGAAGGTATGTAATTGTTTGCGTGCGTTCCGTGACAAGAATTCCACGTCGATGGCATGGCCGAGCCGGCTGGGTGGGAACTCTTAATGCAACGAAGCCCCTGGTGGGACATGTGCCATCCCTATGGCCGCACAGGAGCGCGCACTCCTTGATGGCTCATATGAAAATGACCCGCTGTCCGGCATTCGGTGATCTCATCGTGTGATGAAGCCGTGGACGCGCACCGCGCAGGCGTTCGCCGGGCCGCCGGGGAGCGGCCGCTCACCAACCGCGCAGGGAGTAGGCGGTCACACCCTCGGGCAGGTCGGCCACGCGTGACAGCGCGCCGGTGTCGATGTTCCAGCCGAGCAGCCTGTCCTCGCTCTCGATGATCACCGTGTCCTGGCCGATCCAGCCGCGCACGGGGCAGCCGCCCTTCCCGCACCTCATGTCAGGGGCGTGGCCCCAGGGCAGGAGCAGCGTCCTGACCACCCGTCCCGTGGCGGTGTCGGCCACGACGACCACGTCGGCGCCCTCTCCCTTCTCGTAGCGGGCGAACGCGGACCTGGCGACGAGGCCGCCGCGCTGCCATCCGTGGTTGCCCAGCACGCCCACGGGCATGCTGCCCTCGTCGGTGATGTCCTGGACGTCCAGCCTCACCTCCGACCCGCCCTCCTGGATGACCGTCCAGCCCCCTTCGTCGGGCGAGACGATCCTGAGGTCGCGGGAGCCCGCGACACCCGTGAAGCCCTTGTACGGGTGCCGCCGCACCTTCCCTGTGGCCAGGTCGAGCAGGTAGCTCGCCTTCTCCTGCTCGACGAGGAGCTGCTCGCCGCGCCAGAGCACCACCTCGTTGTACCCCGGCACCGGGTAGCGTCTGGCCTGGCCGATCACGAGGTCGACGACCACCACCTCGTCCTTCTGCGGGAAGGCGGCCATCGTCCCGTCGGCGGCGAGCGAATTGGGATTCAGCGGCGTCCCGCCGTTGCCGGCCGAGTCCACGGCATCATCCAGCTTCACATCGAGAGGGATGCGGCCGCCGGATTTCATGACGTAGATCCGCCCGTCGCCGAACTCGGCCAGCGCCAGGACCGGTCCGGAGACCGCGGTCACGACGGGGAGGTCGGCCCATCTCTCCGGCAGCGCGGTCGCCAGCGTGGGCAACCGCGCCTCACCGCTGGGCGGCGGCGCTGTGTCCATGGCGGGGGCCGGCGGGATCGCCGGCGTGGGTGTGACGCTGGGATGCGCGGCGATGCCGGGCTCGACCGGCTCCGGGGACACGACGATCCCCGCCACGACGAGCGCGGTGACCGCCGCGGCCGCCGCGGCCACCGTCCACCGGCGGCGGATACGGCTCAGCGTGCCCTGCCGCCACAGCTCGCCCGCGCGGGACGACCCCTCAGGCAGAGTCTCGGCGAGATCATCGAAGAGCTCCCGCAGCCTCTGGTCCGTCATATCAGCACCTCTTCCAGCTCGGGAGCGACCTCGCGCAACCGCTTCAGCGCCGCGTGCGTCTGGCTCTTCACCGTTCCGGACGAGACCCGGAGGATCGCGGCGACCTCCCCGACGGGCAGGTCCTCGTAGAAGCGCAGCACCAGCACCGTCCGCTGCTTCACCGGCAGCCTGGCCAGCGCGCGGGCGAACGTCACCTTCAGGTCCGATGCTCCCGAGGTGTCGTGATCCGCCTGGTCGGGTGGCTCCCCGTAGGCGAACTCCCGTCGTCTCCGCCACCTGGACGCCACGTCCCTGTACAGGATGGCACGCACGTAGCCGGCCGGGTCGGTGTGCACTTTCGACCAGCGGCGCGCCAGTTTGATCAGGGCATCCTGGAGCACGTCCTCGGCCAGATGCCTGTCACCGCTGATGAGGATGGCGGCACGCAGCAGCCGCGGGTGCCAGGCGGCGACGAAAGCCTCGAACGCCTCGGAATCCGTCATATAAACAAGACGTCCGAGCGGGGGTGAACGGTTGGGGCGTTTGCGAAATCCACCGTTTTCCCGGAAATTTCACGGAATCGGGTGTGGCCAGAGGAGCCAGGCGCGGCAGGGGCGGCGTGGCCAGGGCCGACCACCCGCCGGAGGCCCCACGTGTAGTCTCGTTGTCGATCCATGACCCGCCCCGAACCCTCGGGAGGCGCGGTGCGGGCCCGGATCGACGACAGCCCGCGCTCCTACTCCTTGATCGACAGCCGCTGGACGTCGGTGTCGTCGAGCTTGACGGTGTTCTCCGGCATGGCCGAATAGGTGCCCGCCGAGGTGACGACGTACTTGGCCTGCTCCGGGTTGAGCAGCGAGGCCGGCGAGTCGGGATAGGTCTCCAGGAAGAGCATGTAGGTGACGCCCGACTTCAACGGCGTCGTGTCCGCCTCCTCGTAGGTCACGCCGTCGAGGGTGCCGCCGAGCTCCTTCACCTGGATGACCTGGCCGACCCGGGCGAGCCCCTTGTGCACCTTGAGGATCTCGACCGAACTGACCGTCATGACGGTGGGCGGGCCCGCGGGCGGGGTCGCGCCGTCGGGCGTGGCTCCGGCGTTCGGGTTCAGCTGAGGGTCGGTCTCGGTGCCGTCGTCCTCAGGTTCGACCTCGGTCATGACCCGTTTGAGCCCGGTCAGCCGGCCCTCGATCACCAGCTTCGAGCCGGCGAACAGCGCGTCGGCGCTGTCGTAGGCCGGGTAGTCGGCCTCGTACAGGACCGTCTTGTCCTCCGCCGAGCACGCGGACAGGAACAGCGCGGCCAGGGCGACCACGCCGAGCCGCCGTATTGCAGCCTTCATCGGCTTCGACTCCGTTCTTCTCGTGGATATCGTCGATCGAAGCCCGATCAGTAATAGGCGTTGACGTCCGCGACGTCGTGCGCCTGCGGTTTGGTCATCGAGTCGCGGTTTCTGCCTCTGTTCATGATGGAGGTGGTGCTGTTGTGCGCGAGATTCAGCGCGTGGCCGAACTCGTGAACGAGGACACCCGTCACGTAGTTGGAGAAGTTGTTCGCGTCCCGGTTGATGGTGCGCGTGTTCAGTTTGATGTACAGGCAGCTGTCGCCGCACCTGGTGTAGTGCCCGTACCAGGTGTTCCGGTACGACTTCACGGTGATCGTGGAGCCGGAGTTCCGGTTCTTGTAGAGATCGGCGGGGGAGGAGGTGGCGTTCCAGTTGGCCAGCGCCTTGTTCATCGGCTTCTGCCAGGTGCTGTTGTAGTTGTAGGGGTAGATGCCGATGCGGGCGATGAGCTGGCCGGTCCCGTTCCAGTGCGCGTACGCGGGGGTCGCGCCGACGCTCACGCAGAGGACCCCGGCAAGAGCCACGGCCAGCAGTCGCGATGCTTTCCCTTTCGCGCTCCTGGCGCGCATGTCGGACGATGCCATGTATCCACTCCGATTCTTTTCGGGCAGCGCGGAACAGCATGACGGAGGAAGTGATGCGGAGGCCGGCGGCCGTGCTCGCACAAGCGGCCGGTGCGGTACGGAGATTACCTAGACGAAAACACCGTGACGATGAACCGCGTTACGTCGGCGGAAAGCGCTTCAACGCTGCGACGTTACTCGACGCGCCGTTATACGCACAAGATCAACGCAGAGTTCCGGAAACCACTGTCTGCGTGATGTCGCCCGCGCTGACCAAAAGTTGCCGAACGCCGTCGTGCAGTCGGCGAGCGCCTGCTGCAACACCACGGCTGACACCTCGCCCAGCCACGCCCGACCGGGGCGTTTCTTCGCCTCAGTGATGACCTGGCGCGACAGCTCAGCGTCGCTTCGGTCCGCCCGGAGGCGAATCGGCTGCTCTCGCCCCGCTACGCGGGACGGTCGGCTTCACTCCCGGGCTGAAGCCCGGAGGACTGCCGACAATTCTGGTAGCCGAGTTGCTTGGGCTGCCGGGCCTCCCAGGTCGGGTACGCGGCGGCGGCCAGGGCGGCCGGCCAGGCGAGCAGGGCGGACCGCGGCGTAGCGGCGGCCGGAGGAGAGGGACGCGACCGGCCAGGGCAGGATCTCGGGCACGCGTCTGCCCGTGTCGTCCGGAAGCCGCTTGGCCCGGGGGTGCTCCGCGCAGGTCTGGGGCTCCAGGAGGGCGGGGAGCAACTCGTGACCGTACCCGTGGTGCGCATGGTCAGGGAGCGTGACGACCCGCGACAACCGCGAGGTCACACAGTGCGCGCACGCGAGCACGGCCATCCGCCCTCCCACGCCGCGACCTTCCGATGATTCTTGGCCGACAGTATGATCCGGCCCTTTTCCGGTGCGGATCAGATATCGTCGCTCGCGCACATCGGCAAGTCCGTGGACGATCGGGAGACTTCATGCGCGCGGTTCGTTCCATCGCGGCAGCGGCCCTTACCCTCCTTCTCACCTGTGCGGCCGCCCCCTGGCCGGCCACCGCCTCCACGGCCACCGGCTCCACGGCCTCCACGGCCGCCCTGCCGGGCGGCAAGGCGACCTATGTCGTCTCGCAAGGACATCTGGAGGCCGGGTCCAGCCAGAACTGGGTACGACTCGGCAGCTACCGCTTCGCCCCCGACGGCACGGTGACCGCGGCCCTGTATCTGTGGTGGCAGCGCCATCCCGAGGCCAGGCAGCGCACCGGCACCACCCCCGACTCCGGCTGCACCACCAAGGCCGGCGGTTCCCAGTCGCGCCCGCGTACCTGCGAGGTGCTCACCGCCGGAGGCTTCACCGGCGCCCCCGACGAGAACCGCACCGGCACGTACACCGTGTCCGGTGACGTGGTGAGCATCCGGTGGAACATCGGGCAGACGTGGACCGAGCAGTGGTCCGTGCGGTCCTCGCCCGACGGCAGGCTCGCTCGTCTGGACCTCAAGCACAGCACGCTGGCCACCCACGGTTACGGGTACGGCAGCAACGCGGCGCTCGGCACCCGGCGCGCGATGAGCTCGGTGAAGGCGTTCCCCGGCGCGCTCAGGCAGGACCTGGCGAGCTCGGCGGGCGGCAAGATCGTCACCTCCACCGGTCAGAAGTTCGCCCATTCCTCCTTCCGCGCCTGCGCCACCACCACCTGGTGCCTGACCTACCTGCAGCCGTCGTCCGCGGGCGCCTGCCAGAAGTCGGGCGGCTGCCCCAACTACGGGGGCGGCACGAAGGCGAACGTCAGCTCCATCCAGTACTACCTCACCAAGATCTCCAACACCGATCGTCGTGACACGTTGTGGCACTGGTGCACCTGTCTGGCGATGGAGCGCGGCGAGTTCTGCTACACCGGCAACTCCCACGTCAAACCGCTCATGCAGATCATCGACGACAAGGGCGCCTTCCGCGGGTGGGTCGGCGCCGAAGCGTCCTTCTCGACCGGCAGCTCCAGGGCCGCGGACATGCTGGCGGTGTTCCGCATCAGCGACTTCCGCTGACCCGGCCGGCCGCCCCGGCGGGGATCATCCTTCCACGATGCGCCCCACGAGCAGCGGGCGGCCGAGCATGCCCGGCGTGAACGGCACCCCGGTCACCTTGGCCGCCAGGGCGAAGCCTCTGGGCACGGCGGTGCCGCAGTTGGCATCCCAGGCGGTGTGCCAGGCGGCCTCGCCCTCCGGCTCGTCCAGCCCCATGCCCAGCTCCCGCATGAAGCCGTTGAGCCGGTCAGGGTCGGAGCCGTAACGCTCGTACGGGTGCCGCAGCCGGTAGCCGGTGACGATCGTGCCGTCGATCGCGTACTCGAAACTGTGCTCGGCGGCGTAGTCGTGCCGGGTGACCGCCAGCACCTCGCAGCCCCGCGACAGCTCCGTCACCACCTCGTGGAGCGTGACCATCCAGCCGTTGGGCTCGATGGCCACGCACCACTCTCCGGCCTGGAAGACGCCGATGTAGCCACCGCCGTCCCCGCCTTCCGTCTCGTCGACGAACTCGTACGACTTCTCGTCGAGTCCGTCGAAGTCCGACTCCTCGCCGGAGTCCTCGCCGCGGCTGAAGCGGCGCACCACCTCCGCCGGGTCGAGCCCGCGGAAGAAGGCCACGCTGAAGATCACGCCCAGCGGGCCGCCGCCGTCGTCCTCGGACACGTTGAGCCACTGGAACGGGGCCAAGGGATCGGTTGCCGTCATGCGGGCCATGCTGGCAGGCCGCACCGACAGTCAGCCGGGACCGGGGCGGCGGCGCGGGGTTGTCAGGTGTGCGGGCAGGTGTCGCGGTACTCCTCGATGGCGCTGCTCCGGGGCGCCGGGCAGAGGAACGGCTCATAACGCGTGTCGTCGTCCACGAACCGCTTCAGCCAGGCGACCATGTACTTCCCGGTCGTGGTGTTGGCCGTCAGCGGGAACAGGTGACTGGCGCCGTTGAGCTCCAGGTACGCCTTCTCCGACGCGGCCGGGATGCTCTCGTAGAACGGCTGGGAGTGGGTCGCGACCGGGGCGACCGAGTCGTTCTCGGCTCCGATGATCAGGGTCGGCACCCGTACGCCCGACCAGTTCTTGGTCAGGTTCCACGGCGCCAGCGGGATCGCCGCCTGGAGCTGCGGACGGTCCTCGGCCGCCTCCAGCGACCCTCCGCCGCCCATCGAGTGGCCCGCGACGGCGAGCCGGGAGGCGTCGACGCGGCTGCGGACCGCCGCCGGGCTGTCCTGCACCAGGTAGTCCAGCGCGGCCAGGAGCTGGCGGCCCCGGCTGGCGGGCTGGTCGGTGCGGGTGATGGTGTCGATGCCGATCACCACGAACCCGTGGGAGGCGATCCGCGGGCCGAGCCAGGAGATGCTGGACCACGAGGCGGAGTATCCGGGGGAGATGGCGACCGCGCCGAACGTTCCCTGGCTGGTGTCGTTGGGATAGTAGATCCGCCCCCCGCCGAAGCCGCTCACGCTCAGCGGCGAGACCGCCTGCTCGGAGGTCGTGAACGGGCCGCGGCTCGCTTCGAGGACGGCGTCGGTGGGGTTGGGCCCGCGCTCGTAGGGGCCGGCGGCCTGAGCGGCGGAGTGGACGGCGGAGTGGGCGGCCGGTGCGATGGTGAGGGCGCCGCCTGACAGGGCGAGGGCCGTGGCCAGGGTGAGCTTGGTGAGGGTTCTCACAGCGGGGAGAGAGAGGAGCACGGACACGTCGGGGACTCCGTTCGCTGGGGGGTAACCGCGTTCCGTCGACATTGTCAGGGCCACCGGTCAACGCCGCATCGGTGGAATCGCCGGTCTCGGGCTCACCCGAGCAGGCGTACGAGCTCGACGCGGGAGCGCACCCCCAGCTTGACGAAGACGTTCCTCAGGTGGTGGTCGATGGTGCGCGGGCTGAGGAACAGCCGCGCGGCGACCTCCCGGTTGGTCGCGCCCTCCGCGACCAGCCGGGCGATCTGCAACTGCTGCGCGGTGAGCACCTGCTCAGGAGCCCCTGCGACGGGGGCGGGGGTGACGGTCTCGCCGGAGGCGCGCAGCTCCTCACGCGCCCGCTCCGACCACAGCCGCGCGCCGAACCGCTCGAACGTCTCCAGCGCGCCGTGCAGGTGCTCCCTGGCCGCGCCGGGCCGGCGCTGCCTGCGCAGGGCTCCGCCGTACAGCAACTGGGTGCGGGCCGTCTCGAACCTGCACAGACCCTGCCGGTGCAGCTCCAGAGCCTCCTGGAACAGCTGGTCGGCGTCGGTGTGCGCGGCCAGCAGGGCGCGGCAGCGCGCCACGAGTGCGAGCCGGTCGGGGCTGCGGGTGCTGCCGGCCCAGCGGTCCAGGACCCGCAGCGCGGCCGCCGCCCGCTTCCTGTCGCCCGTACGGGCCGCCGCCTCGACGAACTGGGGGCTGGCCATGACGCGGATGACGACGTGGTCGTTGCCGCGATGGCCGCGGAGCCTGGCCGCCGCGTCGGCGGGGCGTCCCGCGGCCAGGTCGAGGTGGGCCAGCGCCCAGTTGCCGAGCGTCGTGGTGATGCCCAGGCCGTGGGCGTCGGCCAGGTCGATGGCGGCGTGGGCGTGGTCGCGGCAGCTCTGCGCGTCGCCCTGGACCGCCGCCGTCAGCGCCAGCCAGGCCAGGTGCTGGGCGGCGGTGTTGAGCTGACCCGCGGCCCGGGCCAGCCGCAGCCCCTCCGCGGCGTGGGCGGCGACGGAGGAGTAGTGGCCCAGCGAGAAGTGCGCCTGGATCATCGACTCCAGCAGCCGGGGCATGACGGAGACCGCGCCGCGCTGCCGGGCCGTGTCGACGGCCCGGCTCGACAGTTCGAGCGCCGCGGCGTCCTCACCGAGCAGCAGGCTGGCGACGCACGCCCAGGCGAGCTTCGCCGGGCTCCGCACGGCCGGCGCCAGCTCCACGACCCTGCGCAGCGGCGCGGCGGCGTCCTCGTGCCGGCCGCTGAACGTCGCCGCCATCCCGTCCAGGTACTCGAACATGAGCTGCGCCGCCGGGCAGTCGTCCGCGCGCCGCAGCACCGCGGCCTGCTCGGCGATGGCCAGGAACGTCCGGATGTCGCCGGCCCGGTAGCTCGCCTCCGCGGCGTGGACCAGCGTCTTGACCCCGGCGACCCGGTCGCCTTCCAGCAGGTGCGCGGCCGCGGCCAGCAGCTTGCCGCAGGCGCTGCCCGCCTGCCCGCTGACCAGCTCCAGCCGTCCGCGCATCACCTCGGCCCGGGCGTGTGACGTCTCCGGCACGACGGGGCCGCGCAGCCGGGCCAGCAGAGACGCGGCCCGCCGCGGTTCGCCGGCCGTCCACGCGTGGTGGGCCGCCGCGGCGAGCCACTCCGCCCTGCGCTCCACCTGCCCGCTGAGCTCGGCGGCCCGCTCCAACGCGAGCGAGGGCCCGGGGTGGCTCCCGAGACGGTCTCCGGGGTGGCCGTGGTGCGGGACGGCGGTGGCGGCGGCCGCCAGCTCGGCGGCCAGCCGTTCGGGCGGACCGTCGAGCGCGGCGGCGCGGTGCCACGCCCGGGCCAGCCGGTCGTGCTCCCGGCCGAGCAGGTCCGCGAGGAGGCGGTGGGCGTCCCGCCTTCGGGCGAGAGGCGCTTCGGCGTACGTGACGGCACGCAGCAGGTCGTCGGCGAAGACGTACCGATCGCCTTCGGTGCGCACCACGCCGGCCCGCTCGGCGGGCGCGAGCACGGCCGGCGCGTCCGCGGGCCCGGCGGCCCGGATCAGCGTCGCCGTGTCGAGCGGCGGGTGCGCGGCGAGCAGCAGGAGCAGGAACCGGGTGCCGTCCGGCAGGTCCACCAGGCGGTCGGCGTGAGCGCGGTGCAGCCGTCCCCCGGCCGGCACCCCGTCGGGCGGCGCGGCCAGGCCCGCCACCTGGTCGGCGGTCAGCGACTCGGCGAGCTCGCGCAGGGCGAGCGGGTTGCCGCGGGCGACCCGGTCCAGCCCGGCGAACAGGTCGTCCGAGACCCTGCCGGGCAGCAGCTCGTCGGCCAGCGCGCGGCTCGCCGCCCGGTCCAGGGGGCCCAGGACAAGCGCGGGAACGTCGTCGGGCAGGCCGGCGTCCCCCCACCTCCCCAACGGCGCCCCGCACGGCCCCCCGGACGGTGCCGCGAACAGCATCGCGATCCGCTCGCCCGTGAGCCTCCTGGCCGCGAATCCCAGCACCCCGAGGCTGGCCTCGTCGAGCAGGTGCACGTCGTCGACGCGGACCAGCACCGGCTCCGTCGCGGCCAGCCCGCGCAGGAACTCCAGGAACGCGGCCGGCACCGCCATCCCGCCGTCGTCCACCCCCAGCCTGAGCGCCCGGGTCAGCACACGCGACTCCACCAGGTCCGCGACCGGGCTCAGCAGCGCGTGCAGGCCGGCCAGCGACAGCCGCGTCTCCTGGCGGATCCCGGACGCGCGCAGCACGGTGAAGCCGTCCGCCAGCGTGACGGCGAGGTCCAGCACGGCGGTCTTGCCGATTCCCGGCGGGCCGAGCAACGCCAGCGCGCCGCCGTCACCGTGACGCGCCCTGCCCAGGAGCCTTCGTACGGCGTCCTCCTCCGCGGCGCGTCCGCGCAGGGCGGCGGGTTGCGGGGAGGCGGGTGGCGGAGAGGCGGATGGGGGAGTGGCGGGGCAGGCGGCTGACATGACCAGAGTGTTACGCGGACCTGTCCGCCGATAAAGGCCCGCCATGCAAGCCGGCATGGGACCGGTGATGTCGCCGATGCCGCCACCCCGGGCGACCATTTCGTGGCGGGGCCCATCGCGATGCTGAACGGCTTCGAGTCTCTTGCCTCCTGAACGCGAAATCTACATTGTAAAGGCGGCCGCTGAGGTCAAGACCCCGGCAACCTCATCCAGGACATGCACCGGAGGCGTGTACGGCACCCGCAGGTGACGGGTGAGACCGGCGTCGGCGGCGAAGCGCGGGCCGGGGGCGAGCTCGACCCCGCGCTCACGGGCTCGTTCGACGACGGTGTCCGCCCGCGCGGAGGTGAGGCGGAGCCACAGGGCGAGCCCGCCGGGCGGCACCGCGAACGACCATCGGTCGGAGCCGGCCAGCAGGCCGCTGAGATGGTCACGTTGCCTGCGCAGCTCGGCGCGGCGGGCATCGAGCACGGGCTCCATGTCGTCCAGCAGCTCGACGGCGGTCAGCTGCTGCATGGGCGCGGGGGTCAGCGGGCCGCACAGGTGGTGGCCGAGCAGCTCGCCGACGAGCGCGGTGGAGGCGCGGATCCAGCCGATGCGCAGGCCGCCCCACAACGCCTTGCTTGCCGACCCCAGCAGGACCGAGCCCCGGATGCGTGGCGCACCGGGGCGTCCGGGACCGCGAAGGTCCGGGCCGCGCAGGTCCGCGTCGCACGTGCCGGGGACGCCAAGGTCCGGGTGGCGCAGGTCCAGGTCGCGCATGGTCTCGTCGGCGATGACCGTCACCCGGTGGCGCGTGGCCAGCTCGGCCACCGCCAGCCGGACCTCAGGGGGCATGAGCGCGCCGGTCGGATTCTGGAAGTCGGGCACCAGATAGGCCAGGCCGCCACGCGCGGCGGTGAAGGCCGCTTCGAGCTGGTCGAGGTCCCAGCCGCCGGTGGTGACCCGGCAACCGGCCAGCCGCGCCCCGGCGCCGCGTAGCACGGTGAGCGCGTCGAAGTACGTGGGCACCTCCACGGCGGCCACCCTGGGCCGCAGGTGCGCGGCGAGCAGGGTGAGCGCGGCGCGTGCGCCGCTGGTGACGAGCACCTGCTCGGGCCGGGTGGCCAGCCCCTCGCGGGTGTACCGCTCGGCGATCAGGGCGCGCAGTTCGGGCAGGCCCGGGCCTGGTTCGCCGTGTCCGGCGAGGGTCGGGGCTGCCCGGTCGAGCGCTCGCCGGGTCGCTGCCAGGTACGCCTCCCGCGGCGCGGCGGGCACGGCTCGGCGCAGATCGACGCCGGAGCCGGTCTCGCCCGTCGCGGACAGTGGCGCGATGCGCTCCACGGCGGAGGCGGGCAGCCGCATGGTGCTGGCGCTGCCGTGCCGCGTGCCGACCCAGCCGCCCTCACGCAGTCGTTCCAGCGCGGCCGTCACGGTGCCCCGGCTCACGCCGAGGGCGGTGGCGAGCCGGCGTTCGGCGGGCAGCTCGCCTCCCGGCCGTACCCGGCCGTCGAGCACCGCGTCCCGCAGCGCGCTCGCCAGCGCGCCGCTGAGCGTGGCGTCCGGCCGCCGCCAGGGGCCCAGGGCGCGTACCAGCTGCTCGTCACTCATTCGCACTGGTCCAGTTTGCCGGTATTGGACCAGGCGCTCGCCGTCGCCCCCGGCGTACCGTCGTGCCTGTCCGCACGGCGACCGCGTACGACGCGCGGGCAGAAAGACGTACTGGGACAGAACGGAGATCGACGTGTTCACGGGACTTGCCGCCGACCGGGACGAGCTGCCCGCCCTGCTGGAGCGCGTCCGGCGGCACGCCGAGGCGCTGCTGGGCGCCCTCGACGAGCGGGAGGTCGTCCCCGCGGCACCCGCTCCCGGCGCGGTGAAGCTGCCGGCCCGCGGGGCGGGGACGCGGGCGGCGCTGGAGGAGTTCGCCCGCCGCTGGGAGCCCGGCCTGTCGAGCAGCGCGGGCCCGCGCTACCTCGGGTTCGTGACGGGCGGCGTGACCCCCGCGGCGCTGGCCGGCGACTGGCTGACCGCCACCTGGGACCAGAACGCCAACTCCTCCCTGGACGACACCGGCCAGGCTCTCGAACGTGAGACGCTCGGCTGGCTGCGAGAGCTGTTCGGGCTGTCCGGCGCGCACCACGGCACGTTCGTCAGCGGCGCCACCATGTCGAACGCCGTCGGCCTGGCCATCGCCCGTGAGTGGCTGGGGGAGCGGCGCGGCGTCTCACCCGCCGAGGAGGGGGCGGCCGCCCTGGGGCCGGTGCGGGTGCTGTCCGGCAGCCCGCACTCCAGCGTCGCCAAGGGGCTGTCCATCCTGGGGCTGGGCCGGCGGGCGCTGGTGCGGGTGCCGGTGCTGCCCGGCCGGGAGGCGGTGGACCCGGCCGCGCTGGAGGAGGCGCTGCGGGAGAGCGACGGGCCGTGCGTCGTGGTCGCCAACGCCGGGACCGTCAACACCGTCGACTTCGACGACCTGCGCGCCCTCGCCGCGCTCCGTGAGCGCTACGGCTTCTGGCTGCACGTGGACGCCGCCTTCGGGGGCTTCGCCGCCCTGTCGCCGGAGCACGCGCACCTGGTGGACGGGCTGGACCTGGCCGACTCCGTCTGCGTGGACCTGCACAAGTGGCTGAACGTCCCCTACGACAGCGCCGTGCAGTTCACCCGCCGCCGCGACCTGCAGGCGGCCGTGTTCCAGAACGCGGCGGCCTACCTGGGGCCGCTCGGCGACGAGCCGGACACGGTCCACCTCACCCCGGAGAACTCCCACCGCCTGCGCGCCCTGGCCGCCTGGTTCACGCTCAACGCCTACGGGAGGGACGGCCATCGGGAGATCGTCGAGCGCTGCGTGGCCTGCGCCCGCGCGCTCGGCGAGGCCGTCGGCGACCTGCCCGGCCTGCGCCTGCTGGCGCCCGTCCGGCTGAACGTCGTCTGCTTCACCCTGGCCGCCGACCCCACCGCCGAGCGGCTCGCGGACCTGGCCGGACGGCTGGCGCGCGACGTCTTCGTCACGCCCACGGTGTACGACGGGGTGCCGGCGCTGCGGGCCGCGTTCAGCAACTGGCGCACGACGGACGCCGACGTGCGCCGGATCGTCACCGCGTTGCAGCAGGCGCTGCGCTGAGACCGGGCGCGCGGCCCCCGGTCATCGCCGGGCGGCGGCCGCGAACAAGGCCTCCGCCTCGGCGACCGCCCGCGTGAGGGCTTCGGGCTCCGGTCGCAGCCCGGCCACGATCGCGTCGACGCCGCGCAGACCGGCCCTCAGCAGGAGCCGCTTCTCGTTGGTGACCCACTCGCCGCGCTCAGCCAGCACCGCGTGGGCCTCCTGCATGGCGGCGGTGGCCAGCGCGCCCGCCACCTCGGTGACCTGGCCACGCGGCGCGTACGCGGCTCCGGCGTACCGGAGGGTCATGGCCGCCCGGCCCCGCCACACCGGCGGCGCGGCCGCGCGCAGCGCCCGCGGATAGTCCGGGCGCGGCAGCGTGCCGCGCAGGACCCGGTTGACGGCGAGTTCGGCGGCCACCAGGTAGCTGGGGATGCCCGCGAGGTGGAACATCAGCGGCTCCCAGTGGAAGCGGCCCCGCCGGGCCTCGGCGAGTTCGCGCTCGACGACGTCGAGGTCACGGTAGTGGACGTCGACGCGCCGGCCCTCGATCGTGAGCCAGGCGCCGCCGTTGAAGACGCCGCCGCCCCAGCCGCCGATCTCGGAGACCTCGCCCTCCCAGCCGACGGCGCGCAGGCCGGCCGGGTCGAACCCGCCCCGGTAGTAGACGGCCAGGTCCCAGTCGCTGTCGGGGGTGTGGGTGCCTTCGGCGCGCGAGCCGCCGAGAGACACGGCGCGGACGGCGGGCAGGGCGGCGAGCCGGTCCGCGACGTGGTCGAGAAACGTGTCATCGGTCATGGGAATCCGATCGTGGCAAGGGGACGACGGGTGTCACTCCCAGGTGGCCGACTCGGGGTCGACGCCGTGGGCCTCGGCGTTGGCGAAGATCACGTCGCGCAGCCAGACGGTCAGGCCGGGCGTGAACGCGTCGTAGAACGCGGTGAACCCGGGATCGGCGGTGTACCTCCGCCCCAGGCACACGTGCATCGCGTGGGTGCAGTCGAAGTACCGCGCGATCAAGGCGCGGTGCCGCTCCGCGAGGGCGTAGGCCTCGCCGGACCCGGGTGCGACACCGGCGCGGGCGGCGGCGGCGAGGTCGGCGTGCAGGGCGTTGCCCGAGGCCACGACCTCCCTCCAGTCGTCCGGCGTCATCGTGGCGGCCCGCTCGGCGTACTGCGCCCACTGCGCGGTGTCGCCCCAACGGGCCCCGGCCTCCTCGGCCCAGCCGGGCTGCCAGTCGTCGCCGAAGATCTCGGCCTGCTGCCGCGGCGTCAGCCGTATCCCGGTGTCCGACGCCTCGATCATGCGATCGACCGCGCCGAGCATCTGCTGCAGGCGGGAGATGCGCTCCACGAGCTGTGACCGTTGCCGGCGCAGGTGCTCGCGCGCGTCGGCCTCCGGGTCGTCGAGGATCCGGCCGATCTCGGCGAGGGGGAACCCGAGCTCCCGGTAGACCAGGACCCGGTGGATCCGGGCGACGTCGTCGTCCGAGTACACCCGGTATCCCGCCCAGGTGCGTCCGCTCGGGCACACGAGGCCGATGGTGTCCCAGTGGTGCAGGGTCTTCACGCTGACGCCGACGAGCGCGGCCGTCCGGCCGACGGTGAGGCCGTCTGGGCCGGCCCATTCCTGCCGCTGGGCGTCGGTGGTCACCGGCTCAGTATCGCGCACCTCCCGCCGGCCGGGGGTTCCGGCCGGTCAGCGGCGGACGTCTCCGGCGAGGAACGGCAGCACCCGGGCGAGCACGTCGGCGGACCTGTCCCAGCCGCCCTTGTGGTCGGCGTCCGGCAGGGAGAAGAAGCCCGCGCCCGCGCGTTCGGCGAACATGCGCATCGGCTCGTGCCAGGGGTCGGCCGTCCCCGCGTACATCAGGGTCGGCACCCCGGAGGCCGCCAGCTCGGCGGCCAGACCGGGCTCGCGGGAGAAGGCGTCGTAGTTGGCGCGGAAGGCGCCGAGGTCCCCGGCGTCGATCAGCGCGGCCTGGTAGGGGTCGGTGCGAGCCCCCTGCTTGACGATCTCGTACGCGTCGACGTCGGCGGGCAGGCCGAGCTGCCGGATGGCCTGGTCCACCGCGGAGCGGAAGCCGCCGACGGGATCGTAGGCGCCGGCGACCAGGCACGTCAGGCGCTCGGGGGCGTGCGCGGCGACGGCGTAGCCGGTCATGGCCCCCAGCGAGTACCCCCAGAACGCGGCCCGGCCGGCGCCGACGTCGTCGAGCACGGCGGTGACGTGCTCGACCCGGCGCCGCAGGGCGTAGGCGCCGATCTCGCGCGGGGCGTCGCTCGCTCCCAGCCCCAGCGGGTCGATGGCGATCACCGTGTGGGTGGCGGCCAGGACCTGGGTGTAGCCGCTGTGGGCCCAGTGCCCGCCGTCCTGGAACATGCCCGGGTGCAGCACGACCGGCGGGCCGTCCCCGGTCACCCCGTACGAGATCTTGAAACCGTTGCTGCGGGCGATGGGCACCTGCTGCCCCTTTCCGTGGTTCATGAGCAGGATCGTTACGAGTTGTAACGGGCTTCATCCTGGAGCATGATCGAACGGTCCGGAAGGAGGCACTTTCTTGTCGCAACGGAACACCGCGGTAACACACCAGCTCACGACGCCCACCGGCGCGCCCCCGCCCGAGGAGTGCCCGCTGCCCGAGGTCCTGGCCCTGATCGGGGACAAGTGGAGTGCCCAGGTGCTGGTCGAGCTCGGCGAGGGACCGCGCCGGTTCACCCAGTTGGAGCGGGCGATCGAGGGCATCAGCCGCCGGATGCTGACCGTGAGCCTGCGCAACCTGGAACGCAACGGACTCGTCACCCGCACCGTCTATCCCGACGCCCCGCCGCGCGTGGAGTACGCCACCACGTCCCTGGCCGAGGAGATTCGCGCCCCCCTGGAGGCGCTGGCGACCTGGGCCCGCCACGCCGGGCCGGTCATCACCGCGGCGCGTCACGCCTACGACAGCCGCCGCTGACGACCCTCCGGGGAACGGCCCCGGTGAACCTGGGGCGGAGTCGCGCCCGCCACTGCCGCTCGAACGCGGGTGCCCCGTCAGTCGCCCGGCGTCCTCGCCCCGGTCAGGGCCATGAACTCCTGGCGCGAGCGGGGATCGTCACGCAGGGTCCCCACCAGGCGAGAGGTGACGGTGCGCGAGCCGACGGCCTGGACGCCCCGCAGGGACATGCACAGGTGCTCCGCTTCGAGGATCACGCCGACGCCCTTGGGCCGCAGGCTCTGGTCGAGGAAGTCGGCGATCTGGACGGTGAGGCGCTCCTGGACCTGCAGGTCGCCGGAGAAGTGCTGGACCACGCGGGCGAGCTTGGACAGGCCGACGATGCGGTCGCCGGGCAGGTAGCCGACATGGGCCAGGCCGGAGAAGGGCAGCAGGTGATGCTCGCACAGGGAGGAGAAGGGGATCCGCGTGACGAGCACCAGCTCGTCGTAGTGCTCGTCGTTGGGGAACGTCGTCAGCGTGAACGGAGCCGGGGTGAGCATCTCGGCGAAGGCGGTGGCCACGCGCCGCGGGGTGTCGCGCAGATGGGGCGAGTGCGGGTCGCGGCCCATGGCGCGCAGCAGGTCGCCGACCGCCCGCTGCGCCGCCAGGAGGTCGACCTCCGGTGCGTCCCCGGTGGGGTGGTCCAGGGGGGATCGCTCGGTCGTGGTGTCGCTGCCGTCCCAGGCCAGCACGGTCATGGCTCTCTCCTTGCTCTGCTCGGACGGTGGGAGGTCCGGTGCGCCGGCATTTTCGCCAACGCTCATGCTCAATATTCCGTCCGGCTCTATTTTAGTCAACCATCATTGGCAAAAATGCTCCGGTCGGCTACGGTGGATCTCATGGGGGCCATGCCGGGAGATCTCGAAGCGCTGGGCCTGCTGTCCGAGCCGCAGCGGGCGCGCATCTACGCGTTCCTGGCCGGCGCCGCCCATGCGTGCACCCGGCAGGAGATCTGCCAGGCCCTGGACATGGGGCGGACCCTGGTGGCCTTCCACCTGGACAAGCTCGAACAGACCGGCCTCGTCGAGGTGGTCGCCGAGGCGGCCGGTACCGGCCGCCGGGGCCGCCCCGCCCAGCGCTACCGGGCCACCGCGCGCGAGCTGAGCGCCTCCGTGCCGCCGCGCCGTTACGAGCTGCTCGCCGAGATCCTGCTGCAGGCGGCGCAGGAACACCGGCCGCCCGAACCCTTCGCCCAGGCGGCCACCCGGGTGGCGGTCCGGCGCGGCCGTGAGCTGGCCGCCGGGCATCCCGCCCCCGACGGCCTGTGGCCGCTGCTCCGCGGCCTCGGCTACGAGCCCGCCGCCGACGGCGGCACCGTGCTGCTGACCAACTGCCCGTTCCAGCGGATGCGCGCGGTGAACACGGACCTGGTCTGCTCGGTCAACGCCGCGCTGGCCCAGGGCTACCTCGACGGCCTCGGCGCGACCGGGCAGTTCACCGCCCGGCTGCGGCCCTGCCCGGACAACTGCTGCGTGCTCTTGGAGCCGGCCGCCTGACCCCGGGGCCGCCCGCTGCTCTCAGCCGTTGAGCTGGGAGTACAGGACGGCGAGGTCGGCGGAGAGGCCCGCCTTGACCTGGCGGCTCAGGTCGTCGGCGAGGATCTCGGGGGCGTCGGCCTCGATGCCGTCCAGCGCCTGCTCCGCGACGCTCTGCACGGTGGCCTTGGGAGCGTCGATGCCGGCGGTCATGTCGGTGTCGACATAGCCGACGTGCAGCCCGCTGACGTTGATGCCGCGGGGCCGCAGCGCCAGGCGCAGCGCGTTGGTCTGCGACCACAGCGCGGACTTGGACGCGCTGTAGGCCTCCACCCCGGGACTCGTGATCCAGGACAGCGCCGAGTGGATGTTGAGGATGTGGCCCCCGCCGTTGCGCTCGAGGACCGGGACGAAGGCGCGGGCGGCGAGCAGCGGCCCGTAGAAGTTGACCTCGAACTCGCGGCGGACGTCGTCGACGGGGGAGTCGAGGAACGAGGCCCCGGACGAGATCCCGGCGTTGTTGATCAGGATGTTCACGTCCGGAGTCTGGGCGGCGACCGCGTCCACGGCGGCGGGGTCGGTGACCTCCAGGGCCAGCGGGACCGCGTCCGGGTGGGTGACGGTGCGGGGGTCGCGGGCCGTCGCGTAGACCTTCGCGGCGCCGCGCTGGTAGAGCGTCTCCACCAGTGCCTTGCCGATGCCGCGGCTGCCGCCGGTGACGATGGCCACTGAGCCCTTGATGCTGGTCATGGTGTACTCCTCGCTTGGAAACCGATCGGTTTCCTCGCACTGTAAACCGTTCGGTTTCCGATAGGCAAGCCGGGATGTAGCCTTGACCTATGACCGACGCGACGCCGGCCCCGACCACCACGCCGTCCCCGGCTGCGACCACGCCGGAAACTCGCGCATCGACGCGCGCCTCCACCCGTGATCGTCTGCTCGACGCCGCGGCGGAGCTCTTCTACCGGGAGGGCGTCGGCGTGGGCATCGAGGCGTTGTGCCGTACGGCGGGGGTGTCCAAGCGCTCGATGTACCAGCTGTTCGCCAGCAAGGACGAGGTGGTGGCGGCGAGCCTGGAGCGCGCCGCGCCCGCCTACGAGGCCTATCTGCTGCCCCCCGCCGGCGACGGCCGGCCGCCGCGCGCGCGGATCATGCACGTGTTCGAACGCCTGGAGGAGGCCGCGGCGGCACCGGACTTCCGCGGCTGCCCGCTCGTGGCGGCGGCGGTGGAGGTCAAGTCGCCCGAGCACCCGGCCAGCGTGGTGGCCCGCCGGGGCAAGGACGCGCTGACCGCGTTCTTCCAGCAGGAGGCCGAGCGCGGCGGAGCCGAGAATCCCGCCTTGCTGGCCCGGCAGCTGACCATCGTGTTCGACGGGTCGAGCGCGCGGGCGGTCGTGCAGGCGTGCGGCCTCGACGGCCTCGCCGTCGCGACGGCGAGCGTCCTGCTGGACGCCGCCGGCCTGCCCGCGTGACCGGCCTGCTCCGCCGTGTCACGGAGTGGAGCGGCCGGCGACGCCCCGAGGGTGTCAGCCGGGAACGCGCACGATGAGCAGGGCGACGTCGTCGTCGTTGTCCGCCGGGCGGACGCGGTCGAGGAGCGCGTCGCCGAGGGAGGTGACGGGGCGCTGGGCCAGCGAGGCGGCGTGCCGCCTCAGCCGGGCCATCCCGTCGTCGATGGAGTGGGCGGGCGACTCGATCAGGCCATCGGTGTAGAACACCAGGGTCGACCGGGGCGGCAGCTCGATGGTGGCGTCGACACGGGGAATGCTTATGCCGGTGCCCAGCAGCAGGCCGTGCCCGGACTCCAGGAAGCGGGTGCGCCCGTCCTGCTCCACCAGGAGCGGCGGCGGATGGCCCGCGTTGGTCCAGCGCAGCCGCCATCCGCCGTCCTCCCGCGGCTCCAGCCCGGCGAACACGACGGTGGCCATCGTGGTCTCGGCCATGCGCGCCACCGCCTGGTCGAGCCGGTCCACGATCACGCTCGGCCGGTCCTGCTGCCCGCCCGCGTACGCGCGCAGCATGTTGCAGACCTGCGCCATGCCGGCCGCGGCGTCCAGGTCGTGGCCGACCACGTCGCCGATCACGAGGGCGGTCGCGCCGTCGGGCAGGACGAAGGCGTCGTACCAGTCGCCGCCGACCTGCGAGGCGTGGGGCGCGGGCCGGTAGGACGCGCTCATCTCCAGGCCGGGCACCGTCGGCAGCTGCGGCAGCAGGTGGCGCTGCATGGTCTCGGCCACCCGCCGTTGCCGCTCGTACAGGCGCGCGTTGTCCAGCGCGAGCCCCGCCCGGCGGGCGATGTCCTCGACCAGCAGGAGGTCGGCGGTGGTGAACGCCCCGGGCCGATCGGCGCGCCCCAGCGTCAGGGCCCCGACCACCTCCCGCACGCCGCGGATCGGCGCGATGCACGCGGAGTGCATGCCGGTCGCCTGGAACAGCTCCTGCTGGGCGACCGCTATGCCGGAGTCGGGAGGCCCCTGGTAGGTCTCCGGGCCGGCCAGCGTCGCGGTGACTCCGCGCAGCGCCCGCGACAAGGGCATGGGGGACTCCTGGGGTACGGGGGGCATCGGCCCCTCCAGGTCCTCATGGTGCACCAGAGCGCCGTCCTCGTAGTGCACCACGGCGGCCCGTGACACCCCGCCCTCCTCGGTGAGCAGGTCCACCACCGTCCAGTCGGCCAGCAGCGGCACGACCAGGCGCATCAGCTGACGCAGGGTCTCTTCCACATCGAGGCTCGCGGTGAGCGTCGTGGTGGTCTCCGCCAGCAGGGCCAGCCGGTCGAGCTCGGACATCGAGGCCGCCATGCCGGCCGGCTCCCGCGCGTCGGATGAGGAGGGGGCGCTCTCATGGAAGAGCACCAGCGCTCCCCGCCTGCCCTCGCCGAGCCGGCAAGTGGTGACCAACCACGAGACCGGCATCAGTACGCCGTCCCCGCGCTCGAACCACTGCTGCTCTCCCTGCGCGGTGCCGCCGGTGATGAGCGGCTGCCTCATCCTGCACCGGCTCCGCGGCAGGGGCTCGCCGTACCGTCCCCGGTGCAGCAGGTCGTGGGCGTCCCGGCCGAGCAGCTCCTCGGCGGTACGGCGCAGCAGGCGCTCGGCCTGAGGAGTGACCTCGATGATGTGGCCCCGGTCGTCCACCACGTACGCCCCCGCGTCGCAGAGATCCCGCAGCCGCCAGGGACCTCCGTCCGTCATGGTCCAGGAGCGCCCGGCGTCCTGAGCTGGCACTTCCATGGCCGGGCTCCCTCCCTCGCTGCGTCTCCTGGCCGATGGTCTCTTGTATCACCCTTTGGGTGCTTCGTGGCTCAGGGTGACCGCGATGACGTCCAGGAGAGCGGCCCGCCGTGCGGGCGCCCCCAGAACCCGGCCCTCCTGACCGCCAAGGTCGTCGAACATCTCGACCGGAGCGGCTGATCGCGTCCGTTCAGCGGTAGTTTCACCATCGTTGAGCTCTTGCTCAACGATCCGTTGAGTCTCAGGTTAACGATCGGGACGGGTGATGGAGCTCCGGGACATCGAGATCCTCCTGACGCTGGTTGAGGAGCTGCACTTCGGCCGGACGGCCGAGCGGCTGCACATCACCCCGTCCCGGGTCAGCCAGGTGATCAGCAAGCAGGAGAGGCGCATCGGCGCGACGCTGTTCGACCGCACCTCGCGCACGGTCCGCCTCACCCCGCTCGGCGAGCAGCTGGTGCATGACCGGCAGATCATGGACGGGATCGAGGCCGCCAGGAGCGCCGTCCGCGGCACCGTGGGAACGCTGACCCTGGGCACGATGGGCCCGCTGTCCCTGGAGATCGGCGGCATCCTCGACCTGTTCAAGGCCCGCCACCCAGGTGCCCGGCTGCAACACCGCGAAGTCCAGCCGCCCTCCCCGCTGGAGCGGCTCCGCTCCGGCGGGGTCGATGTCGCGTTGCTGTGGCTGCCGATCCGCGAGCCCGACCTGACCGTCGGCCGGATCACCCACACCTCTCAGGTGATGCTGATGGTCCCCGCCACCCACCTGTACGCCGGGCGCGACTCGATCTGCCTGGAAGACCTCGCCGACTGCGTCGTGGTGGGGGGCACGTCCATTCCCCCGTACATGGAGGAGACCCTCGCCCCCTTCCACACGCCGTCGGGCCGCCCCATCCGCCACGCTCCCAAGGTGTCCACCTGGCAGGAGGCGCTCACGGCCGTCTCCTCCGGCCAGGCCACCGCCGGGGTCGCGGCCGAGGCGGTTCAGTTCTACCCGTGGCCCAGCCTCGCCTTCGTGCCCATCCGCGACGCCGCCCCCTGCCGATGGGCCCTCGTGTGGCGCACCGCCGGCGAGACCTCTCTGGTCCGTGCCCTGGCCCAGGCCGCCGCCGACGTCGTCGCCGACTCGGCCGGTGGAGGCGGCGGAGGCGACAAGCGGTGGGCGCCGATGGGCGGAAGAGGTGAGGGTGTAGCGGCCCAGGGGCATCCCGGCGCCGAGCGGGTGCCGGGACGAGGCTCTCAGGCGGTGGCCGGCCAGCTGCAGGCGTGCTCCAGGCTGTCGTACGGCGGGAACCGGTCGACCAGCTGGGCGACGGTGAGCAGCCGGGCGAGGCTGCCGTGCACACCGATCAGGCGCAGCGCGCCGCCGGCGCTCTCGGCCTGAAGCTGGAGGCGGAGCAGTTCGCGCAGGGCGCCGGAGTCGCAGAAGCCGAGCCCGGCCACGTCCAGCACCACCCTGGGCCGTGCAGCCGCCAGCAGCGGCCCCAGGGCCGCGGTGAGCCGGCCGAGGGTGTGCCCGTCGAGCTCTCCCACCAGCCGGACCACGTCCACGCCGGAATGTCGTCGCACGCTGATGACCAAGGGGGTGACGATGCCGGCACGCTCCTCTGCCTGTGTCGGATGCCGTTGCCGCATACGACGACATCAGCGGGGATCGTCCTCATCGTAGCCCGGCCGGAGCGAACCACTCAGCCCTGGAAATCTCCTTTTCCGGTTGCCAAGGACGGCCCTGCCGGTGATCATGAACACTCATGACGAAAAAGATCCTTTCGAGTGTCGCCGGCATCGCTCTCGGGGCCGCCGCCCTCATCGGCAGCACCGCTTCCCCCGCGGCCGCGGTGAGCAGCTGCTCCAAGACCGCGAGCAGCGACCACTCCGTGAGCGTCAGGTGCAACAGCGGGCTTGAGACCTACTTCCGGGTCTACGGCTACTTCTGCTCCACCTCCTCCTGCTCGTACGTGCCGGGCAGCCTGGTATACGTGGGCAGTACGAGCAAGGCCACCAGCGGTGCCTACTACAGCGGCAAGTGGTACGTGAAGGGCTGCTACGTGACCAGCGGCTGCTGAGTCGTACGGGCGTGGACCTCGTCTCCCGGTCCACGCCCCCCTACAGGAACCGCTCGACCGTCCGGGCGAACTCCTCGGGGGTCACGACGGGCACGCCCAGGCTCTCGGCCTTGCCTCGCTTGGAGCCGGCCTTCTCGCCCGCCACCAGCAGCGACGTCCTGGCCGACACACTCGACGACGCCTTGCCGCCGGCGCGTTCGACCAGCTCGTTGACCTCATTGCGCGACTGGGCCTCCATCGGGCCGGTCATCGCGCCGGTGACCACGACCGACATCCCGGCCAGCGGCAGCTCGGGGCCGTCCGCCGGAGCCGTGCCAGGAGCGGCGGCCGCGGCGCCGGGCTCGGTCACAGGCACGACGCCGGGCGTACCGCCACCACCAGCGTCCTCGCAGCAGTGCGCAGCTTGTCACCCGAGCGGTGGGAGGCGAGGACGACCTCCGCAATGGCCAACCGGCGGCGACTGTCAAAATCGCTGTCCGATCACCGGAGCACGGTGATAGACATTCACCGTGGAAAAGCATCTTGAGTTCCCTGACCTGCTGCGACTGATCGATGAACGGTCGACCGCCTTCCGCGCCGCGGTCGCCGCCGCGCCCAGTCTCGACGCACAGGTGCCGACCTGCCCCGAGTGGACGCTGTTCGATCTGGTGAAGCACCTGGGTGGGGGAGACCGTTTCTGGGCCGCCATCGTCGGCGCGGGGCCTGCCGACGCTCCCCCGGCCGAGGCCACCGCTGCGCGCGCCGCTCTGGAAGTGCCGCGGGAGCGTGAGGCCCTGCTGGCCTGGCTGGCCGCGTCGACGCAGCTTCTGCTGAGCGCCCTGCGGGCGGCGGGCCCGGACGCCGGCTGCTGGGCGTGGTGGAGTGCCCTGCAGACGCCGCGGACCTCTGGCGGAGTCGCCCGGCACCGGGTCCAGGAGAGCGCGGTGCACACCTACGACGCCCAGCTCGCTGCGGGCGCCGCGCAGCCGCTGCCGACCGAGGTCGCCCTCGACGGTGTCGAGGAGTTCCTGTTCACCTGCGTCGCGACGCCCAGCGCCTGGCCGCACAAGCCCACGGCCTTCGACTTCCACACCGCCGAGGGCCGCTCCTGGCGCCTCACGGTCGACGGCGACGGCGCACGCTCCACCCGCATCCCCGCGCCCACTGCCGCGACCGGCGAGGACTCGGACGCAGCCGGCGCCTCCATCCATGGCACGGCCAGTGAGTTGATCCTCTACTTGTACGACCGTATCCAGGCCGACTCCTTGCACGTTGACGGAGACGCGGGGCTGCTCGACCTGCTCCGCGCCTGGGAGCCGGAGGAGTAGGACGTAGCGGGGGCGGTTGGCCGCGCCTCCAGCCGGTAGGACACGACTCTTCGCCAGGTTCGTCAGTCGCGGCACCGGGCTCGAACCCGCGAGCCGGCCTCGGGGCGTCACCAAGCCGACCGTCCACCTGGTCAGAGCTCACTCGGGAAGCTGTTGACGTTCTCGATCCCGAGGCTGGTCTCGGCCACAGCGACCAGATCCTTCGTCAGCAGGCTCTCAGGTTCATCTTGAGGAACCTTCGGTTCGCCTGAACTCTGGATCTCTGCGGGGTCACCAGCGTCGGCACAAAACGCGTAAGGCGGTCGCCTCGGCTGACCTTAGTGTTACGTTTCGCTCCGATGCGTCTCCCCACCCCTTCGGCAGCCGTTCGCACACTCGGTGGGCGACAGTCATGCCGGGCGGCTCGTCGCCAGGTTGTGGATGCCTGTTCTGATGCGCTCGCGTGTCATCCCCGGAACGGTCAGGAGATGGTCGAACGGGTTGGCCGGGGCCTTGAGCCCTGATGTTCAAGCTGACGGGCTTGGTGTGACTCGCGGGCTGAGATGGCCACCGCAGGCTGGTATCAACTCACTCGGCCTGTCTCCACCCGTGCGGGAGACGGAGGGTAGGCACTGCCTTCCTCGTTGGCGCCTTGCGCGCATGCCGGCCGTTACCTGAGCTCATAGATCAGAAATGTGTCCTTGGCCTCCTGGGCCAGGATCAATAATCCGGTCGTGCCGGGTATCGGCACGATGCGCCCGATGCGTCCCCGAGGAAGGGCGGATCTGGTCCAACGGCCTCCTCGGAAGTTGAGGACGTACGATGGGCCGCGATCGGGGTTCGCCGCGATCCACACGCCGCTCACCTTGTCGGCCCGGATCTCGGAGAGTGCCATCGAGTCGAACGGCGGGTTCGCTTCCAGCCAGCTTGCGCCGTTCCAGTGCAGGACCACCTTGCGCACGCTCGGGCCCCCTCCGCAGGGGGCGACGCTGCCCAGGGCCCACACTTCGTTCCTGGCGCTGGCAGCCAGTTTCTCGAGGTTGAGCGCGGGTTGCGACGGGTTTGCACACCACCCGGGCCCGCGCTGCGGCAATGAAAGGAGGGGCGAAGGCGAGGGCAACGGCGCCCAGCGGGAGCCATCCCGGCGTACCACCCGGAGTTCGCCGTAGCCCCAGCTGTCCCTGATGAGCGCCCACATCTCGCCGTAATCGGCCGCGGCGACGTCCTCCACCAGGTCGAGGTCGCCGAACGAATCCGGCTTGCGCACTCTCCGCCACGAGGCACCATCCCAGCGGCTGAGGGCGGCCCCCGCGTAGTCATCCGGATCGCCGGTCTCGGCGACCCACACCTCATTGCGGCTCGTGATGGCGACCGAGGCCGCCGCGTATCCGCTTCGCCACGGTCGTGCCACCCACCGGCCCTCGACCAGTTGCCAGGGACCGTTCGCATCGAACGCATCGAACAGCCACAGATCATCCCCAGCTGGTGAGGTGGCAAGCGTCCCGAAATTCCTGCTCATGCCCTTGGGTAGTACGGCAGGTCGCCAGGATGCGCCATCCCACCGCAGGAGGGAGATGGGTGCCGCAGGCTCGCGTTGGACCATCGCCCAAGCTTCGTTCGGGCCCGTCGCGGCTATCGGTCCATAGACTCCTACTCCCCGCCCTGTATGCGTCAGCCGCCAGGTGGCCGCTGCATTCTCCACTTGCGGGGCGGGCATCTGCTCGTCGGCACCACATCCCACGAGCAGTAAGAGGAGCACAACGAGGACCTTCATGAAAGATCACCATAAGGGAAGCCGTAACGTGATTGTTGGTCTCTGACCCAGTCTCCTCGATGGAGCCTTCCGGCAGGCTGAAAGCTCATCGCACCTTGACGATCAGCCACGCGCCCATCTTGGACCAGCATCCGGCGGAGAGGACGCTGTCAGCTCTCACCAACATTTTCGCGTCAGTTGATCATCTACCGCTGTTCATACTCAATGCGGTGCGGCGATCAACTCGCCAGCTTGCGTCAATCGGTGACGTGGGCCAGCACGCGGCGGTTCGGGCATGCACGAACTGCGGCCTCCTGCTGCCGGAGGAGTCGCGGTCGTCGCGGCGGTATTGCTCGCCTGCATGCCGGGCGCAGCAGTGGCGTGAGCTGCGGCGCTCCAGCGCCGAATATGCCGCGGCGGTGGACGAGCTCGTGGCCCAGGGCGTCGGCCGGGGACCGACCGCCCGGGAGGTTCAGCGTCCGCGGCCGCGATCGCGCTGTCCGGTGTGCGGGCGGAAGTGGTGGGCGGGCCTGCAAAAACGCGCCGATGTCAAGATGAAAGCGGCAGCTCGGCAGAGTGGCTTTCGGAGATCGAGAAGCTTCGAGCGGTGCTTCAGGGTCGGTGACGTTAGTCCTGGCTGAAGAGGTACTCGCCGTCGTTGCCGCCGAGCAGAAAGACGAAGCGGTCGGCGTCTGCGCAGAGGTCGGCGGCGTCATAACCGGGGCACCCGACGAACTGTGCGAATCTGGCCTTGGCTTGGTCGTCGGTGGTGAGCCAGTCCTTGATGAACTCGAGCATCTCGCTGAGTTCGATGGCGTCCATGGCATCGAGCTTGACCACCTTCATGGTTCGGTGACCGATAGCAGATGCCGGGCGGCGGCCTGGGGGTTCGGCTATCCGGGTGTGTGCCTCCAAGCCCCACTGGAGCTCGGCTTTGACCAACGGGCGAAGCCCGACCAGGTTGATCTGGTTCGGGTTCGGGGGAGGTCCCTGCTGGGCGCACCATCGCTGGAACTCCCGTATGTCGTCGGTGAGGACCGGAACAGGCTGGCCCTGTCTCTCGTAGTAGCGCTCCCAGAGGTCAGGGAGCCGAGCGCCGCCCGGCTGGCCCTGCTCGCGATACGACCTGTCGTGGAAACGGCAGAGCCCGAGAGGGGTCGTTGCCATGCGTTCGCAGGCTGTGGTCCCGCAGTTGCCGTAGGGCGGCAACGCGTCCTGTTCCGCGGCCCAGGTGTCGAAGTCCTCCTCTGTGCCTCCGTACCGGAGGTGGTGGCGCCAGCGGCGCATGTGTCGTGTGCAGAGCTGATGCTCGTTGGCGAAGGCGGGCCGACCGGGGCAGACCCTACAAGGAGGGGGCTCGTAGCCCTCAGCGCGGGGCAACGGCGTGGCCAGTCGTCGGAAGGCCGCTCTGGCCTCGTCTCCGGGGTTCTCCGAGGAGAAGATCGTCCACTCGTCCCGGTGGGCTCCGCAGAGATCGATCTGCTGGTTGACCCGCGGTCGTTCGCACTCCAGCACGCTGCAGGCCCATTCATAGACCGCGTGATCCGCCGGAAGGGTGATGACGTCGCTGCGGAAGAGGGGATCGAACGCCGGTCCGTTGATCAACGCCTGGAGGATCTCGAGGCGGTCCTGCCGACTCGATCGGCCTGCTGATCGGCGAGGCCGAGGGCTGCCGGGCTCACGGTGTCTCGCCCCAGACCGAGTTGAGCGCCCTGGTCATCACCGGGTCGTCGATGTCGGCGTGTCCGTAGACCTCCTCGACGGTGGTCGCCGAGGCCCATCCGCCCGGGCCACCAGCGAGTTGCCACCGCTGGCCCGCAGCGCACCGGTTCCGAAGTCGTGCCTGAACTGGTGCGGCGTGATCCGCCCCAGCTCCAGACGCTTGCCCGCGCGCCGCAGCAGCTTCCGGGCCGAATCACAGGTCCAGGGCAGCCCGGCCGTCGGTCCGGTGAGGTTGACCAGGAGCATTCCGTGGGTGGCGTCTTCCGGGTATTCCGACGTCATGTACTCGAAGTAGGTGCTCACCATCGCCGGGCTCGCTCTGCGGATGGTCCCGCCGCGGATGCGCCGTCCTCGAAGAACCAGTCGTGTTTCGTCTTGACGCGCGAACCGTTCGGGTTGCCCTCCCGGTGGCAGATGTGGATGTGCGCCGCCCGGCACTCGCGGCAGAGCGCGTCCTCTCGGAGGTGCAGATCAACCAGGTGGAGACTGGTCAGCTCTCCGATGCGGAACCCTCCATCAGCCAGCCAGGTCACCACCATCCTGTCCCGGGCGGTGTCGAACTCCTCTACCAGTGCCTGCCGGGCGCCGTCCGGAGTCATCTTGGGGTGACGCTTCACGCGGCGTTTCGGCCGGAGCGGGTTGGCCGGCATCTCCTGGAGCACGTGCCCGAGGAATGCTCTCTGCCGATCGGCCTTCGTCGGCAACCGGGACCCACTCAGCACCGCGCCGAGATCCTTGTTTATCCCCAACGTCGAGGCCTGGAACAGGTAGAACCGCTTCAAAGCGGCGGCTGCCGTGTCCAGCGTGCTCTGTCGATAGGGCTTCTTATTCACCCGCCACGGCGAGCCGAACGGACCCGCAAACTCCGCGCCCACCGCGCCCATGTAACGGCAGACGTCCCGGAACGCCACCGTCTCCGGCGAGAGTCCTTCCTGTCGAAGCCACCGAAGGTGATCGACCAATAGATACGCGTAGGTCTTCGCCGTACCCACCTCAAGCAGCCGGAGAAGCCCATCTGCCGCTTCGTGGACGATGCCGTCCGACCCGACGATCGTGTACCCGGAACGGCCATCCCGCCGACGCACCTCTTGAACCCTCAGGTCGTCGATCACGACCCTCAACCGGTTCACCGGGCAACCCCACCGGACATGGTCACGAACCGAACACACAAAGTGATCATGGCTGGTTAATGTAGCGGCGACGTCCTTGAACGACGGTCAGGAACACGTCAAGATCACAGCAGGGGTGGGCTGGTTAAGTGGAGCGGTGGCGTCCCCGCGCACGCAGGCGATGACGGTCATGGCCTAGTCTTCCATCGGCCGCGACTCGTCGAGGATGTCGACAGCGTGCGGTGAGCCGTCGGAGAAAGCATCGGCCACCATCGCGGCGAACTCCTCAGGGGTGAGGACCGGGATCCCCAACGCCTGGGCCTTGGTGAGCTTGCTTCCGGCCTTGGCTCCCGCCACCAGCAGCGAGGTCTTGGCTGACACGCTGGAGGACGCCTTACCGCCGGCGCGCTCGATCACCTCGTTCATCTGGTTGCGCGACAGCTCACCCAGCGGTCCCGACATCGTCCCGGTCACCACCACGCTCTGCCCGGTCAGCGGCAGCGCCCTGGCCGTCGCCGGCTCCTGCTCTCCGCTGGGAGCGGCTCCCGGCTCGACCATGTTGACGCCGGCCTTGGCCAGCTTGTCGATCAGAGGTGCCAGTTCGGTCAGCTCGGCCACGATGACTGGAGCCTTTTCGGGCCCGAGACCGTCCACTCGCTGGATCGCCTCAGTATCGGCCGCCCGGATGGCCTCCATCGTGGCGAAGTGCCGCGCGATCCGGCGGCTCATCGAGCGGCCAGTGCCGCGCACGCCCAGCGCGCAGAAGACGCGGCTCAGCGGGCGGCTCCTGGCCGTCTCGATCGCGGCCAGCAGCTTGGTGGCGCTGACCTCGCCCATGCGCTCCAGCGTGAGCAGCTGCTCACGGGTCACGAAGAACAGGTCGGCGAAGTCGGTGATGAGCCCAGCGTCGAGCATCTGCTGGATCCGGCTCTCAGCCAGGCCTTCGATGTCGAGCTGGTCGCGGCCGACGGCGTAGCCGATCGAGGCGATCGCGCGGCAGGCGCGGCCGCGCACGCATCGCCACCGCTCCTGGGACCTGTCGATGGCGTCACCGCAGGACGGGCACACCTCGGGGAAGACGATCGGCCGCTCGGCGCCGGTGCGCAGGTGCACGACCGGGGACTCGACCCGGGGGATCACGTCGCCGGCCTTGTAGACGACGACGCTGTCACCGAGCATGAGGCCGCGCCGGGTGATGTCGGCGACGTTGTGCAGGGTGGCGTAGGTGACGACGCTGCCGTCCAGCTCGACCGGCTCCAGCACCGCGCGGGGGGCGATGACTCCGGTGCGGCCGGTGTTCCACTCCACGCCCACCAGCTTGGTGATCTTCTCGACGGCGGGGAGCTTGTAGGCGATCGCCCAGCGGGGCGCCCGCGAGCTGAACCCCGCCTGCCGCTGGTCGCCCGCCAGATCGCACTTGATCACGATGCCGTCGATGCCGAACGGCAGCTCGGCCCGCTCGGCGGCGATGTGCTCCACGCGCGCCTGAACCTCGTCCAGGGTGACGGCGACGACCCCGGCGACGGGTGTGTCGGCGGTGGTCCGCACACCCTGCCCGGCGACCCACGCCATGATCTCGCTGTGCGGCAGCTCACGCAGCCGCACCGCCTGCTCCGAGTCGTCGCCGGGATCGGGCAGCGCGCCGTAGGCGAAGAACGTGAGCTCGCACGTGTACGGCCGGTCCTGGGCGCGCAGGGTGCCGGCGGCGGCGCTGCGCGGGTTGGCGAACGTGCTGCCGTCGTGCGCCTGACGCTTGGCGCACGCCTGCTCGAACTGCTCGGTGGTCATCATGACTTCGCCGCGCAGCTCCACCGTGACGGCGTCGGCCAGCCGGCCGGGCAGGCCGACGACGGTGCCGATGGCGTGGGACACGTCCTCACCGGCGGTGCCGTCGCCGCGGGTGACCAGCTGGACCAGCCGGCCGCCGCGGTAGCGGGCGGAGATGGCCAGGCCGTCGAGCTTGGGCTCCACGCTCCAGGAGGTCACCTCCCGGCCGAGCCTGCGCTCCAGCGAGGCCGCCCAGTCGGCCAGCTCCTCGGGGCCGAACACGTTGTCCAGGCTCAACATCGGCACCGTGTGGGGCACGTCGCCGGTGACCGCGCCGCCGGCCACCTTGCCCGTGGGCGAGGACGGCAGCACGTGCTCGGGATGCTCGCGCTCGTACGCGGCGATGCCGCGCACCAGCTGGTCGTAGGCGTCGTCGTCGAGCGAGGAGTCACCCTGGCCGTAGTAGGCCGCTGCGGCGTCGGCGGCGAGCTGCACGGACGCGGCGTAGGCGGCCTGGTCCGAGAGCTCGGTGTGGGGGGGAGCGTCGATCATGCGCTCATCGTGCCGGGCGGCTCCGACATTTCTCCGCCGGGCGGGCGAGGCCACCGGATCTTCGTTCATCGGCTGACGGTCTTCCTGACGTTAATTGTCGGTGGTGATGGTTAACGTGCCCGTATGAGCGACGCGCACCACCCGATCGAGGGCGAGCAGTGGCAACCGGGTGATCTGGTCCTGGACGCCGAGGGCGGCCTGTTCGCCCGCGCCGGCCTGGGCGACGAGGCCGCGGGCCGGCCATGGGGCTACCCCCGCGACCAGGTGCGGCTCGTCACAGGGGAGACACACGTACCCGAGGGCCGCGTCCCGGAGACCACGCCGGCGCGCCCGCTGACGCTCCTGGCCCGCGACGGCCGGCCCGCCCTGCCGGCCGTCCCCGACGACGCCTCCAGCGTGACGGGCACCGCGGCCGCCGACGCCGCGGCCTCCACGGGCGTCGGCGGCCTGTTCCTCGCCGCGACCGCGTTCGACCCCGACGGCGCCGGCGACCCGCGAGCCGCCAGGTTGCGCGCCACCCTGCTCGACAGCGTCGTCATCGTCGACAGGCCCCAGGTGCTGGGCGAGATGTTCGGCGGCGCCGCGGACGGGCTGCTGGTGGAGCTGGCGAACTGGAACGAGCGCAGCATGGGGGAGAGCGCCTGATCCCGTGCCGGCCGTGTCCGGCGCGGGGGAGGGGGCCGTGGGAGGAGCTCCAGCGCGACCTGCGGAGCTCTCCGCATCTCGAGGTGCGCCGAGAGGCCCGGGGCGCCTTCCCCGGCTGAGTCGGGAGGCGACCCGGCCGTGAGAAGATCCATCCGCATATGTACGGGTTCGGAGTGTGGAGGGGATCGATGTTCGCGACATCGCTGGGTGACGACGGCGCGGAGTTGCGGCCGCTGGAGCCGTGGCTGGCCGAGGAGTTCCTGGCCCACATGGACCGGGGGCGGGAGTTCGTCGGGCAGCACGTGGCGCTGGGCGACATGGTCACGGACCTGGAGTCGGCTCGCCGGTTCCTCCAGGCGTACGCGGACAAGGCCGCGGCCGACGCCGGGCGGATCTACGGCATCTGGACGGACGGGAAGCTGGTCGGCGGAGTGCTCTTCCGGACCATGGACGTCGCGCAGGGCACCGCCGAGGTGGGCTGCTGGCTGGAGCCGTCGGCCGTGGGCAGGGGCCTGGTGACGCGGGCCGCGCGCGTGCTCATCGACTGGGCCGTCGAGGCGCGGGGCGTCCATCGCGTGGAGTGGCACGTCTCGGCGGCGAACGAGGCCAGCATCGCCGTGGCCCGGCGGCTGGGGATGACCAAGGACGGGGTCCTGCGGGAGAGCTTCCTGTACCGGGGGAAGCGGCAGGACATCGAGGTCTGGTCGGTGCTCGCGCCGGAGTGGCGGGCGGGCGGGCAGACGTCGCGGGGCCCGGTGGCACGGCAGGCGACGTGACCCGCGCGCGCTAGTCCACGGCCGCCACCCGCACCACGTACTTGCCGTTGCCGCGGCCGTCGGCGAGCAGCTGGTGCACGGCGGGCACGTCGGCCAGCGAGCCGACCCGCGTGACCGCGACATCGAGCCGGCCGGCTCCGACCAGGTCCAGAACGCGTCGCAGGCCCGCGGCCACCCGTTCGGGAGCCGACCGGCTCAGGCTCGTGATGCTGAAGCCGCCGATCGCGACGTTGCCGCCGATGAGCCGCCCCGCCGCCGGCAGGGGAGCGGGCTGCCCGCCGCCCGCGTTGCCGAAGATGACGATCCGCCCGCCCGGTGACGTGATCGCCAGGTCGACGTCGAGCAGGCTGGTGCCCAGCGGGTCCAGGACGACGTCCACGCCGTTCCCGCCGACGGCGGCGCGTACGGCCCCGGCGAGCTCGGCGCCGCGGGGGAGGACGATGTCGTAGCCGCTCCGCCGGGTGGCATCGACCTTGTCCGGCCGGCCGACGGTGCCGATGAGCGTGCCGCCGCCCAGCGCGGGGACCAGCTGCGCCAGAGCGCCCCCCACGCCCCCTCCCGCCGAGTGCACCAGCACGCTCTCTCCGGGGGTGAACCGCGCGGCATCGGTCAGCAGCAGCAGCGCGGAGGTGAACACCATCGGCGTGCCCGCCGCCGTCGGCAGCGGGATCTCCTCCGGCACCGGCACGGTCAGCGCCGCCGGCGCGATCGCCACCTCGGCCAGGCCGCCTCCCGGTGTGAACGCGACCACCCGCTGCCCCGCCACCAGGCCGCCGACGCCCGCGCCGACCTCCCGGACGGTGCCGGCCACCTCGAGTCCGGGCACGTACGGCCAGGCCGGCGCGTAGCCGGGATCGCCGCGGCGGGCCATCACGTCCATGAAGTTGACCCCGGCCCAGGCGACGTTGATGCTCACCTCTCCCTCGCCCGGCCGTGGTTCGCCGATCTCCTGAACCTCCGTGCGGTCCGATCCCGCCGACGGCGCGGTCATCACCAAGGCACGCATTCCGGCCCACTCTCTTTCGATGTTCGTCGTACAACGAAAGTCGTACCATGCTTGTACGACGTTTGTCGAAAGAGAGAGACGACATGCCCCGATCGAACAGCCGCCGCCCAGCCCTGGCCCACCCGGACGCCGACGCGTTCGACGTGCTCGACATCCTGCACGCGCTGGCCGACCCCACCCGCATGACGATCGTGCGGACCCTGCGCGCCGCGCCCGAGCGGGCCTGCGGCACCTTCCCGGTGGACGTGGCGCCGTCGACGCTCACCCACCACTTCCGGGTGCTCCGCGAAGCCGGGCTCATCCGCCAGCGCGAGGACGGCAACCGCCGCTGGACCGCACTGCGCCTGGACGACCTCGACGCCCGCTTCCCCGGCCTCCTGGACGCCATCGTGAACGCCTACGCGCCCGAGGACGAGGCCGCCGAAGGCTGACCGGGGCTCGCCGGCCCCATACAACCGCAATAGGGGCAAGATGGCTTGTCCCCGGACGGCGTCGTGGCGCCTACCGTGACAGCACCCCCAGTCCGAGGAGCCACGATGCCCAGACCCCTCCGTCTCGCGCTCTCTCGTCCTCACCGCCGCGTTCCTGCTCGCCACCTCGCCCGCGCAGGCCGCGGCTCTCGTCAGGGTCCTCCGGTACGACGCGAGCGGGGCCGCCGAGTTCCGCGGCGCGGTGGACCGGGCCGCCCAGATCTGGAACTCGAGCGTCACGAATGTCCGCCTCATCGCCGGAACCCCCGCCGGCTTCGTCGTCGTCGCCGACAACGGCTGGCCCCGCACCCTGCCCACCAGCCTGGGCCGGGGCACCATCTGGATGGGCCGGCAGGCCACGTCGCAGGGCTACGACGCGGTGCGCATCGCCGCCCACGAGATCGGTCACATCCTGGGGCTGCCCGACCGGCGCACCGGCCTCTGCTCCGACCTGATGTCCGGCTCCAGTGCCCCGGTGAGCTGCACGAACGCGTACCCGAGCACGGCCGAGCGGGCCGAGGTGGACCGTAACTTCGCCGGCGGCACCCCGCTGGTCGACTTCGGCCGGCTGCACGTGGACCGCTGAACCCAACGGAGCCAGGGCGGCATCCGAACACAGGTGCTTATGGACACGGCGCGTGACTGACTGGATACTCAACGTGTCAGCCCCTTTGCCCCCTGCGATCACTTCACCACCGCCAGCACCGCATTCGCCGGCGTGCCGTGTGCTGCCCGGAGTCGTGCCCGTCAGGGGACAGGACAGAAGGAGAACGATGCAGTCGAAGAGGTTCCTGGCCCTCCCCCTCACCGTCCTCGCGGCGGTGGCGTGCCTCACGACGACCGCCGCCGCCAGCGCGGCACCCGCTCCGGTCGCCGCGGCCGCCCATCAGTCGGCTCTGCCTCCCGGCTACCAGCTCGTCACCCTGCCCAACGCCAACGTCCCCAACTTCCAGCGCCGCACGCTCTACTGCCCCGGCGCCAAGAAGGTCCTCGGCGGCGGCGCCGAGGCGCGCGGCAACCGGGCGATCCTGGTCGGGTCGTTCCCCACCGATGACGGCCGCGGCTGGATCGGCATCGGCCGCCAGGACGGCTACAACGACGTCGGCATCAGCGTCTTCGCCATCTGCGCCGACTGACATCGGGCTCCGCCGGCCCCGGTCGCTCCACGGCCGGGGCCGGCTCCATGCCTGGCGCCCGGACCGGCGTGACGCGCGTCACCCTGTCGATAAGATCCAATCCCGGTCGCCCGTCGAAGAGGCAGGAGAATGCCCGTGTCCCAGCCGAGCGGATACGCCTACACCCATGGAGCGCTGACCCGCACCGCGTTCGACATGAACGAGGTCGCCGAGTGCCTGAGAGCGATCCGCCGGATCATCGAAAGCGACTGCGCGCTCCCCACCGGCGCCCTGGGGTGGGCCGCGGAGATGCAGCGGCGCGGGTACGCGGAGCAGCTCACGAGCTGGCTGGAGGAGATCGACTACGGCGTCAAGGAGGGCGAGGCCATCGCGGAGCGGGCGGCCGCGACGGACCGGACGTACGCCGGAGCCGAGTCCGTCCGGCTGCGCGACCTGCTCCGCGCGATGGGATGGGCTCCCGACGCCGCGGGCCGCTTTCGCGAGCAGCCGGAGGTGGCGCGCGCGCACTACGACTCCTCGTCCACGTCGGACGGAGCGTGGCTGCCGAAGGCCCTGCTGGGCGCGGGGCTCGTCGGTGCGGGATTCGACGCCTACGCGCTGAAGAACAACCCGGCGTGGAGGACGCTGTCCCGCGAGAAGCGCCGAGCCGGCAGGCAGTCCAGCGCCCTCTACACGCTCAGTCACGCGACCGAGGAGTCCGGCGAGGCCGCACGGCGCGCGCTCCCGGGCGACCCGAAGAGCTGGAACCTCTACCACGACGGCAGGGGCTGGCGTGCCTACCCGTCACAGTCGGGGGTGCTGAGCCGCTCGACCACCAGTGTGCTGACGCAGGCCAGACGCTTCTCGCTGGCGGCGATCACCGCGGCCGCGGTGTGGGAGATGCTCGTCATCCCGTCGGACGAGGCGCTCGACCGGGTCGCCAACGCCTGGGACGAGATCCACCGCATGTGCCGCCAACTGTTCGGCAGCGACCTCCCCGCCATCAAGGAGGCGGCGACGGCCGTCTGGGACGGGGCGGCGATGAGCGCCGCCGACAAGCGCATCCTCGGGGTGATCTACGGCGGCAATGATCTCGCCGACTACGCCAAGCACGTCTCCGAGCACGTCGGCGGCCTCATCGAGCAGCTCAACGCCCTGCACAAGGCGGTGTTCTGGATCTCCGCCTCCACGGTTGCCCTGCTCGCCGCCCACGCCCTGCTGTCGTTCATCCCCGCGGCGCGGGTCGTGGCCGAGATGCTCGGCCGCGCGCTGACCTCGCTGGTGCTCGTGATGGCCAACCTCGTGCCCGCCATCATCGCCATCCGGTTGGTGGGCTCTCTGCAGATGAACGTCCCGTCGCGGGTGTTCCCCCGCCTGGGGGTGTACGGGTTCATCCCCGAGCCCTGATCCGCCGGCCGGCCGTCCACGCGGCCGCACCTCACCCTCGGGCCGCCGTGGGGCGGCCGGCGCTCAGGGCGATCTCCCTGTCCGCATGCTCCCGCACGCCGTCGAGATCGTCGGCGATCTCGGCGCCCGCCACCGCGTCCGGCAGGTCGTCCTCCATCCGCCGCGGCGGCCGGTACCACAGCCCCGGCGCGCCGCTGCACACGGTGCGGGCGAAGGACGTCACAGACAGGCACACGCCGTCGTGACACAAAGTTGCCATTCGACAGCATGGCGTTACCATGGCTTGGGGTTCGCCTTACCGCCCCTTCCCCCCGATCATGGAGCGCCGCATGGAGCGAACGGTTCTGGCCGCCGTCACCGAACGTCCCGACGCCGACTCGGCGCTCGCCGAGCAGATCCGCCGCGTGTGCGCGGCGATGGACGAGCTTGGGCTCCAGGTGCGCTGGACGCACCGGCCCGGCGACGCCCTGGCGGTGGTCGGGTCCGACGCGTCACTGACGGCGGTGCTGGCGGCGTGGGACGCGCCGGGGGCCGAGGAGCTGCTGGGCGCGGTGGGCCGCCGGTTCCGCGGCCTGCCCGTCTTCCTGATGACCCAGCAGCAGGAGCTCCCGCTGTGGGTGTACGAGGTCATCCAGGGCTACGTCTTCCCGCTGGAGGACACCCCGCAGTTCATCGCCGGGCGCATCGCCCACGCCGCCGACCAGTACGCCGAGAAGATCCTCCCGCCGTTCTTCGGCGCCCTGCGCCGCCTCCAGGACCACCACCGCTACTCCTGGCACACCCCGGCGCACGCCGGCGGCGTGGCCTTCCTCAAGTCCCCGGTCGGGCGGGCGTTCTTCGACTTCTACGGCGAGCGGCTGCTGCGCACCGACCTGTCCATCTCCGTCACCGAGCTGGGATCGCCCCTCGACCACACCGGCCCCATCGGCGAGGCCGAGCGCAACGCCGCCCGCATCTTCGGCGCCGACCGCACCTTCTTCGTCGTCAACGGCAACTCCACGGCCAACCGCATCGTCGGTCACCACGCGATCGCCCGCGACGACACCGTCCTGGTGGACCGCAACTGCCACAAGTCGGTCCAGCACGCGCTGGCGATCAGCGGCGCCCGGCCGGTCTATCTCGTGCCCGAGCGCAACGGGCTCGGCCTGGCGGGCCCGATCCCGCCCGCCGCGCTGGAGGCGGGCGCGGTCCGCGAGCGGCTGGCCGCCCACCCCCTCGCCGCCGCCGAGCCGTCGTACGCGGTGATCACGAACTCCACCTACGACGGGGTGTGCTACGACGCGGTGCGGGTCGGCGAGCTGCTCGGCGCCAGCGTGCCGCGGCTGCACTTCGACGAGGCGTGGTTCGCCTACGCCCGGTTCAACCCCCTCTACGCCGGCCGGTACGGCATGGCGATCGACGAGCGCACCCTGCCGGGCCCGGACCGCCCCACCGTGTTCGCCACCCAGTCGACGCACAAGCTGCTGGCGGCGCTGTCGCAGGCGGCGATGCTGCACGTCCGCCCCGCCGAGCGGGCGCCGGTCCACTACGACGCGTTCAACGAGACCTACCTCATGCACGCCTCCACGTCCCCGCTCTACCCGATGATCGCCTCGCTGGACGTCGCGGCGGCGATGATGGACGGCCCGTCGGGGCCGTTCCTCACCGGGGAGGCGATCGTCGAGGCGGTCCGGTTCCGGCAGGCGATGGAACGACTGGCCGCCCGCATCCGCGAGGACGAGCTGCGGCCCGACTGGTTCTTCGGCGTCTGGCAGCCCCCGGCGGTCACCGACCCGAGCACCGGCCGGACCGTCTCCTTCGCCGACGCCGACCCGGCGCTGCTGTGCTCGGAGCCCCGGTGCTGGACCCTGGAGGCGGGCGCCGCATGGCACGGGTTCGACGGGATGTCGGAGGGCTACTGCCTGCTCGACCCGGTCAAGGTCACGATCACCTGCCCGGGCGCCGACGCCGCCACGGGCACGCTCGAATGGGGCATCCCGGCCCGCGTCGTGGCCGCCTACCTGGAGCGGCGCGGCATCGTGGTGGAGAAGACGGGCGACCACACCTTGCTGGTGCTGTTCTCCATGGGGATCACCAAGGGCAAGTGGGGCACGCTGATCGACGCGCTCACCGACTTCAAGCACGCCTACGACAACGACCTGCCGCTGGCGGAGGTGCTGCCCGGCTTCGGGCCGTCCGCGATCTCGCTGCAGAAGTTCTGCACCCTGGTCCACGAGAGGCTGCGTGACTCCGGGGTCGGGAAGCTGCTCGACCAGGTCTTCACCACCCTGCCCGAGCCGGTCACGACTCCGGCCGACTGCTACCAGGCGATGATCCGGGCCCGCACCGAGCGCGTCCCGCTGACCGGCCTGCCGGACCGGGTCGCCGCGGCCACGGTGGTGGTCACCCCGCCCGGGATTCCCATGCTGATGCCCGGCGAGGCGACCGGCCCGGCCGACGGCCCGCTGATGACGTACCTGCGGGCTCTGGAGGACTTCGACCGGGCCTTCCCGGAGCTGGCCACCGACATCCACGGCGCCCACCGCGACGGCGAGGGGCGCTACTGGGTGGAGGTCGTCAAGGACTGAACCGGGCCCAGCCGCGGTAGGGGCCCCGGCGGGCCCGGTGATCCCAGTGGGAGGCGCGGTCGTGGGCCCGAGCACGCCCGGATCGCCGACGGTGCCGTGCAGCACGCGGTCCACGGCCCGTTGCAGGCCGCGGGGATGGTCCGGCCTCGGTCGCCCCTTCCCGGCCTGGGCCGGGCAGCTCGAAAAGGGGAAGCCGGCACCGACAGGGCATGGACCACGGCTGACATCAGCCGCTGGTCACGGCGCGGCTCCTGCGGATCTGGTACCCGACGACGAGCCGCAGCCCGAGGTAGCCCACTCCCCAGAGGATCATGACCCAGCGGCCGGCGACGAAGGCCGCCGGGATGGACAGCGCGAACATGACCGTGGTCGCCCCCGACCAGGCCCGGATGCCCATGGTCACGGCGGGAGGGGCCTCAGGGCTCAGGAGGCCGGCGCGCACGACATGGCGGACCACGAGGAACATGGCGCCCCCCAGGAAGGCCATGGCCGCCGAGTAGACGATGACGCCGGCTCCGTTCGGTACGTCGCCGAGGGTCTTGCTCGCCCACGGGATCAGTACGTATCCGAGCAACGTCAGCAGGTTGAGGGTGATGAGGGCCGGATCGCTGTGGCTGACGTGGGTGAAGAACATGTGGTGCGCGGTCCAGGCGACGGCGATCACGGAGAAGGAGATCAGGAACGCGATGTACTGGGAGCTGTGCTCGGCCAGCGCCGTCCACAGGTGCGCGGGGTCGTGGGCCTCGGGGACGGGCAGTTCGAGGGCCAGCAGTGTCAGCATGATCGCGATCACTGCGTCAGAGAAGAAGATCATGCGTTCGAGCCCATGGGTCTTGTCGGCCATGACGCCTCCTGAGGATCGTGGGGGGTGGGTGTGGGGGCACGTTGATCCGGAGATCGGGTGGCCGGTGGGTCTCCGTTACGGCGCCGGCCGCGGGGAGTGCGCGGGCGCGTCCGCGTCGTCCGGGCCCGGGATCGCGGCGTGGACGGCCAGCAGCCGGTCGACCAGCGCGTCGGCGTACTCAGGGGTGAGCCCGCCGGCCCCGAACAGGATGCGGATGTACATCGGGGCCAGGATGTGGTCCAGGATCTCCAGACCGCCCGGCGGGTGCTCGCCCCGGTCGCGGGCGCGATCCAGCATCTCCTGGAGCTGGCGTCCGCGTTCGGTCAGGAACGCCTCCCGTGCCCGTACGCCGGCCTCCCCCGAGGAGGAAAGGGCGATGACCAGGCGCAGCACCGCCGGCCCGTCGGGGCCCGTGATGTCGCGGGCGACGCCGGCGGCGTAGGCGCGCAGGTCCCGCTCCAGGCTGCCGGTGTCGGGGATGGGGGAGGAGGTGGTGAGCCAGGTGATCGCCACATCCGTGAGCAGGGCTTCGAGGGTGCCCCAGCGGCGGTAGATGCTGGTGTCGGCCACGCCGGCGCGGCCGGCGACGTCGCCGACCGTGAAGTGGCCGTATCCGCGCTCGGCGATCAGATCGGTGACCGCCTGGTGCACTGCGGCGCGAACGCGGGCACTGCGTCCGCCGGGCCGGCGGGTTCGCTGCTGTTCCACCATGCCCGCCATCTTAACGCAGCCGCTACTTGCGTTTGTGTCAGGAGTGGTGGGTCACTCGCCGGCGGGGCCGGTCGGCGTCGCGGGCAGGCGGGCCGGACGGCCGCGTACCCACGCGAGGATCGACGGCCCGCCCGCGAAGCACCACAGCGCCAGCACCGGGTCGCAGATGGCGCAGCCGAAGGAGGAATGCTCGGCGAAGGGCAGGATGGGGCTGCCCTTGAGGTGGTGGACGACGTCCCAGGCGGTGTGGAGCAGCCAGCCGGCGCCGATCCAGGCCCAGCTCGTGAGACCCCGGTAGGCGACGTACGTCATGACGACCGGCAGGACGAACTCCCCGTACCCGAGCCCGCCTCCGCTGAGGTAGGCGGCGCCCGCACCGGCGACCACCACGGCGTTGAGCCGGCGTCGATGCGGCTCGGGGATCAGCGACAGGAGGGACACGCAGATCAGGCCGATGACGATCGGCATGAGGATGGACATGGAGGTGAAGATCCGTTCTGGTCGGGGCGGGCCCGCCCGCGCGGGCTTGATCTCGCGGCGCAAGGCTAGAACGGCGGTCCGTGGCACTCCATGGGGTGAAGGGACAGTTTCCGACGGGTTCTCGCCTACCGTGTCCGCATGCACACGGTGGCGGTCCTGGCTCTGGACCATGTGGTGGCGGCCGACATGGCGACGCCGATCGAGGTGTTCGGGCGTGCCCGGCTGGCGGACGGGCGCCGGCCGTACCGCGTCATGGTCTGCGCCGCGACGCCGCAGGTGGCCGGCGACGCCTTCACGCTCATCGCCCCGTACGGCCTGCAGGCGCTGCGGGAGGCGGACACCATCGTCGTGCCGGGATGCTCCGAGCAGGCCGGTCCACCCGTCGCGGAAGTGCTCGACGCCCTGCGCGCGGCCACGGTCGCCGGCACCCGCGTCGCCTCCATCTGCGCGGGCGCCTTCACCCTCGCCGCGGCCGGCCTGCTGGACGGACTCGGCGCGACCACGCACTGGGCGGCGGCGCGCCGGCTGGCCGAGATGTTCCCGCTGGTGGAAGTGCGGCCGGACGTCCTGTACGTCGACAACGGCCAGATCCTGACCTCGGCCGGGGCCGCCGCCGGCCTGGACCTGTGCCTGCACATGATCCGGCGCGACTTCGGCTCGGCGGTCGCCGCGGACTCGGCCCGGCTGTCGGTGACGCCCCTGGAAAGGGAGGGCGGGCAGGCGCAGTTCATCCCGCATGCCCGGCCTCCCGTCCCTCAGGGGTCGCTGCTGGAGCCGTTGCTGGCGTGGATCGAGGACAACCTCGCCCACGAGGTGACGTTGACGGAGATGGCCATGCGCAGCGGGATGAGCCCGAGGACCTTCAGCCGCCGCTTCCGTGAGCAGACCGGCACCACCCCGCTGCAATGGCTGCTGCGAGCACGCGTACGACGTGCGCAGTCGCTGCTGGAGACCACCGGCCACAGCGTCGAACGCATCGCCGCGCAGGCCGGTTTCGGGTCGGCCACCGCGTTCCGGGAGCGGTTCAAACGCGTCGTCGGCGTCACGCCGCAGTCCTACCGCTCCTCCTTCCGGACGAACGTCCGGACGAACTGACAGCCGGTTCGGAGCAGCCGTTATTCGACGGCGCCGGAACGGGTGAGGAGGTTCTCGTACCAGGCGTCGTAGGGGTGGTTGGTCGCCGCGTAGCTGGCCAGGGGCGTCGTCGCCAGGTCCGCCGCGTCGAAGTCCCAGCCGCGCACGAGCCTCCCCGACTGCCGGGCCGCGGTGATGAAGGCGGACTCCCTCGCCGGGGCGGCGTAGAACAGGGCGCCCTGCTGGAGCTCCGCGCTGTCGCCCTTCTGGAACTCGTCGAAGGCCGTCTGCGGGTAGCGGATGCGGTCACCGGTGAACCGGTCGGTGTCCACACGGAGCGTCTGCGCCGGGGTCGGGCCGTCCGCCCCGGTCCACACGTGGACGCTCGACGTGCCGCGGGCCGAGGTGGTCTTGTCGAAGCGCGCGTCGGAGGTCTTCGCGTTCCCGGTCCACGACACCGTCGAGGTGCCGGTGTTCAGGGTGCCGTTCCACTCCCAGTTCTGGGTGTTGCTCTGGCTCCGGTGGATCTCGCGCAGCTGCGTGCCGGTGGGGCTGGTGAACGCGACGGTCGGCAGGACGCCGTTGTCGTACTGGTGGCTGGCCGACCAGGTGATCTCGCCGTCCGCGCCGAGCCGCCCGACGCGGTACCACAGCGTGGTCGCGCTCTGGGACTGGTGGACCTCGACCAGGTCGCCGTTGTCGTTCAGCGCGACGGCGGGCGTCTTGCCGTTGTCGTAGCGCCCATGGCGCAGCCAGGTCACCCGGCCGTCGTCGTACCTGCCGGTCCAGTACCAGAGCACGCCCGCCCCGGAGTCGTGCACCTCGACGACCTGCCCCTTCGCGTTGATCGCGATCGCCGGGTCGCGGCCGATGTCGCGCTTGTACTCCGCGCGGCTCTTCCCGTTGCCGGAGAGCAGCGTCAGGACGCGGCCGCGCAGAGCGTCCACCGACGGCGGGCTCGCCGGGTAGTCCGCGGCCGTCAGCAGCCGCGGCCCGAAGACGGAGACGAGCTCCTGGTTGAGCGCGGCCAGGTTGCCGGCGGCGAACGACGGATTGTCGGTCAGGTCGTCCTTGAGGTCGAGCATGACGACGAGCGGGGCGGCGGCCGGGTGCTGCGCGGACCACGTGTTGATCACGTCCAGCCAGTCGCGCAACAGGTTGGAAGCCGGGTTGCCGGAGTGGTCGACCTGGTCACCGGGCGAGCCGTGGCCGATGGCGTAGTCGCGCGCGGTCGCGTACCCGTTGTCGTGGACGTCGAGCTCGATGAAGCGCACGCCGTGGTCGAGCTGGTAGGTGATGGACTTCTTGGCACCGGCGACGTCGCCGGAGTAGCTGTTGTGCGTGGCGCGGAAGATCGCCGATGGTAACGGCACGTCCGCGTCGGCCTGAGCGGTTCCGCCGATCGTCAGCGCGGACGCGGCCATGGCGAGTACGGACAGCAGGGCCCTTGAACGGGTCATCCTCGGTCCTCACGTTGGGGGATGTCGGGCGAGGCGGTGCTGGGCGAGCATCCGGAGCTCGTTGGGGAACGGCTCCAGAACGTAGATCATGTTCCGGAGGCATCGCGGATTTGTCCAGCGTTTTCCGGCCCCTTCGTGAAGTCACCTAAGATCAGGATCTCGCCCGGCCGGCCCAGCCGTAGGTCCTGCGATCCGAGGGAAGATGAACGCTGTCACGTACGTCGAACCGCCCGAGCCCCATCCCGAGGTTCCGCTGGTCGGCGGGGACGTCACCGAAGGGGTTGTGCGTGCCGGTGACACGGTGCGGCGCCCGGTCGGGCCCAACGCCCCGCTCGTCCACGCGCTGCTGCGTCACCTGGAGGAGGTCGGGTTCGCGGGCGCCCCGCGGTTCCTCGGCATCGACGCGGCCGGGCGCGAGGTTCTGACCTTCGTGCCCGGTGAGGTCGCCGGGCGGCCCAGGCCGGCGTGGATCGCCGACGAGGAGCGGCTGGCCTCCGTCGGGCGCCTCGTGCGCGACTACGACGAGGCCGTCGCGGAGTTCGTCGTCCCCGAAGGGGTGCGGCCGGGTTACGGGGTCTCGGAGCCGCCGGGCATGCCGCCCAAGCCGCCCTACCCGGCCGAGGTGGTCGGCCACATGGACTACACGCCGGACAACATCGTGTTCCGGGACGGCAGGGCGGCCGCGCTGATCGACTTCGACATGGCCAAGCCGGTCGCGAGGGTGGAGGAGGCGCTGAACGCGATGCAGTACTGGGCGCCGCTGGGCGACCCCGCCGACGCCGACCCGCCGCTGCGGGAGGTGGACGTGCCGCGCCGCTGCCGGATCATCGCCGACGCCTACGGCATGTCGGACGTCGACCGCTCCCGCCTCGTCGAGGTGGCCGTGCTGCGAGCGCGGCGGGCGTGGTTCTCGATGAAGCAGATCGCCGAGGAGCGGGGCGGCGGCTGGGCGAGGATGTGGGACGAGGGCGTCGGCGACAAGATCAAACGGCGCGAGGCGTGGCTGGAGCGCAACGCCGCGGCCATCGACGCGGCGCTGCACGCCCCGTAACTGCCCGGCCGCCGAAGATCGGAGGAACGGCCGGTCATGGACGGATGATGGCCTGCTCCAGCAGGCCGTGAAGGGCGCGTTGCTGATCAGGGGTGAGGCCGGCCAGCGGAGAGTCCTGAGTGAGGAGGTCGAGGAGCCGTTCGCGGAGGGCAGTGCCCTCGGCGGTGAGGACGAGTTGCCGGGCGCGGCGGTCGGTGGGGTGCGGGCGGCGCTCGATGAGACCCTGTTTCTCGAGCTTGTCGACGACGAAGGTGGCGTTGGACGGCTCGCAGCTCATGCGTTCGGCGAGCTCCCGCATGGTCATCGGCCCGGTCATCTCCCGCACCGCGGTGGCCTGGGCCGCGGTGAGACCCACGGTGACGGCGCGCTCGCGTACGTGGTCGGCGATCTGCTGGGCCAGTCCGTTCACCAGACCGCACAGCTCCCGCTCGGCGATGGCCTGCGGATCCGGAGACGTCGTCATGCGTCCCATCCTAGCAACTCCATCAAGCCAGCACATTTCAAGCCAGCATATTTCAAGCTTGAATATTTCTGGCTAGACGTTTACGGTGGCGTAGTCGCCGCCGAGGGATGCGGCGACGACCTGACAGCGAAGGAACGGGATCATGACGAACTCCACTGTTCACCTGGACGAGCGGCTGCGCCGGCCGTCGGGGATCCGCTCGGTGCGACTGGGTGACACGAGGGTGTCCTACGTACCGGACGGGGACGTGCGGCTCCCGCCGCGCGGCTGGCTCCCGGACACCACCGATGAGATCTGGACCGCCCACCCGGACTATCTGGACGACTCCGGCCACCTCGTGGCGAGCATCGGCGGTCTGCTGGTGGAGAGCGGAGACCGCGCACTGCTGATCGACGCCGGGTTCGGGCCGCAGTCCCTGCCGCCGGACCCGGGCACCCCGCGCGGCGTGATCAACGGGGGCGCGCTCCTGGACAATCTGGCCAGACTCGGCCGCGGTCCGGAGCAGATCGAGGTGGTGGCCTTCACCCACCTGCACCTCGATCACCTCGGCTGGGCCTGGCATCCCGCCCCGGGCGACGACCAGGTCGCCTTCGCCCATGCCGCCTATCTCGTGGCCGAGCCGGAATGGGCCCGGCACGACCTGCTGGAGGCGCATGGCACGCCCAAGGAGGTCATCGCGGCGCTGGCGCCGCAGGTCCGCACGGTCGCGGACGGGCAGGAGATCTTCCCCGGCGTCCGGGTCCGGATCACCGCCGGGCACACGCACGGACATGCCGAGTACGTCATCACCTCGGGCGGACAGCGGCTGATCGCCTTCGGCGACGCCCTGCACTCACCGATCCAGATCGACCACCCCGAATGGTCCGCGGCCGTCGACCACGACCCCGTCCTGTCCGCCGACCACCGCCGCCGTCTCGTCGCCGAGCTGGAGGAGCCCGGCACGATCGGCTTCGGCGTCCACTTCGCCGACGTGGTGTTCGGACGGGTCCGGCGGGACGGCGACGGCCCCGCCTGGCGCCCGCTCGACGCCTGACCCACCGGGAACGAACGGTGACAACGATGATCGTGCGCGGGCTTCCCGCGCAGGCGCGCACCAGGTACTGGCCGGGCATCGTCGCGGCCGCGCTGACGACGACGGTCACGGTGATGCCCGGCTTCACCGTCGGCGCCCTCGCCCCGGCGATCGAGCAGGACCTGCGCGTCTCCCGTACCGCCGTCGGGCTCATGATCAGTGCCTTCTACGCCGCCACGGCACTGGGCTCGCCCATCGCCAAGCGGGCGGCGGCACGCCTGCCCGCACCCGTGGTGCTCGCCGTCGCGGCGGTGGCCGCCTGTGCCGTGCTGCTCGTCGTCTCCCAGGCGGACGACCTGGGCACGATGACGGCGGCCCTGGTGGCCGGCGGGCTGAGCAACGGGCTCGTCCAGCCCGCAGCCGGCAGGCTGATCGCCGCACGCGTCCCCGCTCGCCGGCGCTCGCTGGCCGCCGGCACGGTCGGCGCGGCGCTGGGAGCGGCCACCCTCGTGCCCGGCCTGCTGGTCGCCCTGGTCCTGCCGGTCCACGGATGGCGCACGGCCATGGTGGCCGCCGGGCTGATCGCTCTCCTCCCGGTCGTGCTCACCCCGCTGACCCGCCTCCCGCCCGGCCCCTCCCCAGCACGGGCGGGGCGGGGCGCCCCCGCCCGGGGGACCGGCGGCGTGCTGGCGCTGTGGGCCCTGGCCGCCGCCCTGTCGGCCACCGGGAACAACGCGGTGGCCACGTACTTCGTCCAGCTCGGCACCCACTCCGGGCTGCCCGCCACCGTCACGGGCAACCTGCTGTCGCTCAGCGCCCTGCTCGCCATCGCCGTCCGGCTCACCGCGGGCGCCCTCACCGATCGCGCCCCTCACCGCAACCCGGCGGTGATCACCGCGATGATGCTCACCGGGGCCCTCGGGCTCATGCTCGTCGCGATCGGCACGCCGGCGACGTTCGTCCTGGGCGCCGCGCTGGCCTTCTCCGCCGGATGGGGCTGGACCGGACTCCTGCTCGCCACCACGTTGCGGCTGGTCGCCCACCAGGCGGAGAACGCCGGGCACACCGTCCAGATCGGCGTCTACACCGGCGCCACCGTCGCCCCCTACACCTTCGCCGCGCTGTCCGACGCCTTCGGCTACGCCGGCTCGGCCCTCATCGCCGCCACCGCCGCCCTGGCCGCGGCCGCGGCCATGACCGGCGGAACGCTGCTGTCCCGGCGCCTCGACGAAAGCTAGACGCTCTCTTCCCGTAGCGTGTCCGGCGTCCATCCGGCGGTGCCCGCCACGATGCGTACGGCCGCGCGGGCCAGCGGCTCCAGCCCCGCCACGTCCACCTTGTCCAGGGTGTCGGCGGAGTCGAACAGGTACATCGGCGCCGACAGGAAGTGCACCAGCGGCACGCCCTCGGGATGGAAGAACGCGCCGTCGGTCGGCGGCATCGGCGAGAACGCGTCCGGCGGCAGCACGAAGGACCGGCGCAGCCCCTCCGCCTCCAGTGTCGTGGCGACCAGGCTCTCCAGGCGGGGCGCCCGGGTCGTGAACCACCACCTGACCTCGGGGTCAGGAGTCGGCCGCAGCCTGCCGTCCACGCTCTCGCACCGCAGCGCGGCATGCTCCAGATGCACCTGGAGCACCACGTCGGCGAGCAGGGGGCGGTGCCGTTCGACGAAGGCCCTGGTGCCCGCCGCATGGGCCATGTGCCCGGAGGTGAACAGGAACATCAGGTTGTGCGGCCGCTCCGCGGCGGGCACGCGCGCCCAGTGGCGCGCGGCGGCCAGCACCAGCGCGACGCCGGAGGCGTCCTCGACGGCCGACGCCCACGGGCCGTCGTGGTGGGAGGCGACGATCACCCAGTGCGGCGAGGCGCCCGGCAGCGTTGCGACCACGTTGTGCGTGGTGGCCGGCTCGCGGACCGCCTCGGCGACCAGCTCGCCCTGGCAGGGCAGCCGGGCCAGGAGCCGCCGGGCGTCGGCGCCGGACAGCCACAGGCCCGGGATCGGCCGCTCGACGGCGTCGTAGGGGACGTAGTAGTCGCGCGTCTCCCACGGCACGCCCGTCAGCGCGCCCACGAACCCGGCGGCGCCCGCCTCCAGGGCGGGCTCCACGACGTTCATCATCCGCGGCCCGAACGGGATCGTCTGGACCAGCGTGTCGAAGACCCCTTCCGGATCGTAGGCCGACGTGGCCAGGGTCCTGACGAACGACTGCGGCACCTCGGCGAAGGCCAGCTCGTCCACCGCGATGTCGCCGGGCCGCGCGTCGCCGAGCGGGGCGACCCTGGCGCGCAGCCCGCCGGACGGCGCGGTGAACGGCAGCGGCATGCCCGCGAACTCCGTGCCGTCCTCCAGCCGCAGGACCCCGGCGCCCGGCTGCCAGCGGGTCAGCTCCACCGGCTCCAGCGAGACGTCGAGCCCGAACTCCGTCAGCCGCTCCGCCAGCCACCCTTCCGTCCACACGTCCGCCGGATAGCCGGGACGGCGGATGCCGCGCGACACGACGGTCTCGATCCAGCCGAGCATCTCCGCGGCCGAAGGCACGTGTTCCATGGCCGTGATCCAACCATTGACAAGGGCCGCGTGTGAAGCGAGAGTTCCGGTCATCCGTACAAATTTTGAGGGAGGCCGTATGAGGCTCCTTGCGGCAGTCGTCTTACTCGTCCTGGGAGCCGTCGCGGCACCGGCCCGGGCGGCGGACACCATCGAGGCGCACTACCGGACGACGGGCCCCTGGGCGGTCGCCACCGCCGACGTGCCGGGCTACCGCCTCACCTACCCGGCCGACCTCGGCGCGGGCGGCATCAAGCATCCGATCATCACCTGGGGCAACGGCACCAACGCCGTGCCCGCGCAGTACTCCGGTGTGCTCGACCAGCTCGCCTCCTGGGGCTTCGCCGTGGTCGCGTCCACCGACACCACCACGGGCACCGGCTCCGAGATGATCGCCGCCGCGCAGTACCTGGTCGACAGGAACTCCGACGCCTCCAGCGTCTTCCACGGCAAGCTCGACGTGACCAAGGTGGGCGCGGTCGGCCACTCCCAGGGCGCCGGCGGCTCGGTCAACACCGCCACCAAGACCACCGGCCTCATCGACACCGTCGTCCCCATCGCCCTGCCCGCGCCGATCTGGGTGAGCCCGGGAGACGCGTTCTCCGTCAGCAAGCTGGCCTGCCCGGTGCTGTTCCTCAGCGGGGCCGCCGACACCCTCATCTCTCCCGGCTCCGCGATCCAGACGTACTACGGCCAGGTGCCAGGCGCCGCGGCGAAGGCCCTGCTCAAGGGTGCCGGCCACAACACGATCCAGGGCACGGGCGGCGGTTTCCTCGGCTACCTCACGGCCTGGCTCATGTACCAGCTCCAGGGCGACACCTACGCGCGGGGCGCCTTCGCGGGCTCCACCCCGGAGCTCAACACGAACGCGAACTGGCAGAACCAGGCGGAGAAGAACCTGTCCTAGCGGTTCGTCCCCCGGCGTCGCAGCGCGAAGGCGGCGCCCGGGTTCTCGGTCAGCGCGGCCGTGGCCACGTCGCCGAGACCCGCCGCCTTCAGCCGCGGGACGAACCTGTCCAGGAGGTACGTCAGCCCGGGACCGCCGCCCAGGCTCGGCCAGATGGACCTGCGCGCCAGATCCATCCCGAACAGCAGCCGATGCCCCAGACCGCGCCCGGCGAGCTCGGACACGAGCGTGACGATCTCGCTGTCCGGGCCGTACTTGATCCGGCCGGGCCGGTCGAAGGCCAGGTAGGCCCGCCGGTCCGCCAATGATGTGAGATATCCGGCGTCGGGGTTGTGGTCGATGTGGCCGAGCACCACCCAGTCCGCCGGGACGCCCTCGGCCGCCAGGGCGTCGAGCAGCTCGTGGCCCATCGTGCCCTTGTCGCAGTGGGCGACGATCGGGGCGCCCGTGGCCAGCGCGGCGGCGGCCACCGCCCCGACCAGGCGCCCGACCCCCCGGCCGAACGCGTGGTAGCCCGTGGCGATCTTGATGGCGCCGGCCCGCGCGGACGAGCGCCGCACCAGCGGCCCGACGAGCCCGTACTCGTCCATGCCGGCCTCGATCTCCGACACCAGCAGCTCGGTGATCTCGTCGGTCGCGTAGCGGTGCAGCCAGTGGTCGTCGCCGTAGTAGCGGCTCTTGTGGAAGCCCGTCACCGCCACCACGTGCAGGCCGGTCCGCTCGGCCAGCGCCTTCATCAGCGACGGGCTGCGGCCGAACCCCAGCGGAGTCATCTCCACCACCGCGGACAGGCCGAGGCGCTGGGCCGCGGACACCTCCGTGACCGCCGCGTCGAGGGAGTCCAGCCGGTAGTCCGGCTCCTCGCGCAACGGCCAGCCGCCGGTCATGAACAGGTGCTCGTGCGCGTAGGTGACACCCAGCGCCTCGACATCCCCCAGCACGGTGCGAACCGTCACAACAGCGCCCCTTCCTCGCGCAGCCGCTCACGCAGCGCGTCCACGTCCACCGCCGCGGGTTCCACTCCCGCCCGTACGGCCAGCGCCGCCGCCGTCCCCGCCGCCTGGCCCATCGCCATGCACTGGCCCATGGACCGGGCGGAGGCGTGGGCGTCGTGCGTGGCGGACAGGCACCGTCCCGCCACGACCATCCCGCTCACCTCCACGGGAAGCAGGCACCGGTACGGGATGCCGTAGGTGCGGAAGTCGCGGACGTACTCCCAGCGGGTGCCGGACCCGGAGTCGTGGTCCTCGATCGGCGCGCCGCACCGGGCGATCGTGTCGGGGAAGTCCCGCCCGGCCAGCACGTCGTCGGCGGTCAGGACGTACCGCCCGACCAGCCGCCGGGACTCCCGCACCCCGATCCGCGCCGACGTGCTCAGCAGCACGGCCGAGCCGTACCCGGGCACCTTCTCGCGCAGGAAGCGGACGTACTCGCCGACCTGCCGCCGCCCCTCCCGCTCGGCCCGCGACAGCTCGAACGGGTCGGTCGGGTCGAGGCCGCTCACCCGGGTGAGGTTGGTGTGCACGATCCCGTCGTGCACGGTCCTGTGCACCGACCCCTCACGCCGGGGCAGGTCCGCCTCGGCCATCAGCGCGTGCAGCTCCGCCGTACTGGTGGCGGACGGGTCCACCCCGCCGAGCCGGAACGTGGTCGTCATCGGCTGCAGCCGCATGCCGGGGCGTTCGAGGGCCGCGCCGGCCCGCCAGGCCACCTCGGCGTCCCCGGTGGCGTCCACCACGACCCGGGCCCTGACCAGGAACCGGCCGGCCACGGTCTGCACGACGACCCCGGTGCCCGGCGCGACGTCGCAGACCCGGGCGTGCAGCAGCACGTCGGCGTCCGAGGTGAGCGAGTCCCAGACGACCTTGAGCTCCTCGGGCTCGTAGGTGACCCCGGTTCCCGCGCCGTAGGTGTTGGGCCGCTCGAAGGCCGCCCCGGCCGCGAACAGCCGCTCGCACACCTCCCAGCCGATGCCGCCGACGACCCGCGGCGCCTCGGGACCGGGGGAGTAGAACCCGTAGAAGGTGTCGAGGACCGCGGCCCCCGTACCCCCGAGGAAGCCCGCCGACTCCACCAGCAGGCACGACGCGCCGGCGCGCACGGCCGCCACCGCGGCGGCGCAGCCCGCGCTGCCCCCGCCCGCCACCACGACGTCGCCCTCCCACAGCACGTTCATCGCAGGTGCCACCCTCCGTCGACGGGGATGACCGCGCCCGTGGTCCGCCCGGACGACGGCGAGAGCAGCCAGAGCACGGCCTGCGCGACCTCCTCGGGCCGGCACAGCCGGGCGCCGAGCGGCATCAGCGCGGGCAGCCTCGCCTGGATGGCCTCGGAGCTCTGGGCGCGGCGGCTCATCGGGGTGGCCACCAGCCCGGCGGAGACCAGGTTGACCCGCACCCCCTGCGGTGCCGCCTCGCGCGCCGCGGTCCTGATCAGCGGGATCAGCGCCCCCTTGGCCGAGGCGTAGGCCACGGTGCGGAAGTCGTCGTCGATCGACGTGCCCAGCGCCGAGCCGATCACCACGATCGACCCGCCCCGCGGCATCGCCGGGATCGCCGCGCGCAGCAGCCGGAAGACCGACTCGTGGTTGACCCGGTGCACCTCGCTCCACGCGGCGTCGGTGCAGTCGGCCACGCCGCCGTCGCCGAGCGCCCGGCCGGACATGCCGACGGCGTGCACGACGCCGGAGACCGCCCCGTGCGCGGCCGTCGCCTGGGCGAGCGCCTTCTCCGCCCCGCCGGGCCGGGTGATGTCGATCCCGCCGGACAGGTCCACGCCGAAGGCGGGCACGCCGGACGCCTCGACCGCCTCGACGCAGGCGCGGCCGATGCCGCCCTCCGAGCCGGCCACCAGAACCGCGCTCATGGCTTCCCGGGCGCGTCGGCCGGCTTCCTGAGCACGTCGGCGGCGCGGCGGGCGTGCTCCAGGTAGGCGGCCTCGAACAGCTCCTCGGAGCGCGGGCCGCCGACGAGCTTGGCGCTGGAGATCACCGGCGGCGTCCAGCCGCCCGCGACGAGCAGCTCCGCCGTACGCACCTTGATCTCGTTGACCACGGACACCGCGGCCAGCGTGCTGCCGGGACCGACCGGCTCGGCGAGCCCGTCCACGGAGCACAGCGCGTCACCCACCGGGGTGCACAGGTCGATCACCACGTGGGCGTGGTCGGCGAGCCGCGTCCCGCTGGGGTGGCCGGGCTCGACGGCCGTGGTCTCCCGCATGGACGTCACGGCCACCACGGACAGCCCCGCCTTGCGCAGGCCCATCGCCATCTCGATCGGCACCGCGTTGAGCCCGCTGACGCTGAAGATGATCGCCGCGTCCGTCGGCCGGAGCTCGAAGTTGGCCAGGATGGCGTCGGCCAGCCCCTCGACCCGCTCGACGAACATCGCCTGCCGCATCCCGTTCGACCCGGCGACCTGCGTGTAGAACGTCGTCGACAGGTCCACGATGGGATGGAAGCCGGGATACGAGCCGTAGCGGGGGAACATCTCCTCCACGCCGATCCGCGAGTGCCCGGTGCCGAACGTGTGCACCACGCCGCCCCCGCCGATCGCGGAGTACGCGATGCGCGCCGCCGCCGCGAGGGCCTCCTCCTGTGTTCGCTCGATCTCGCCGAGCAGCTCCATCGCCCGCCGTATCCACTTCATCCAGATCTCCCTCCATAGAGCGCGGCGCCGATCGCCCCTGCCCTCGGGCCGAGGACGGCGGGCAGCACCGCGATGTCACCGATGAGCGGGCGTCTGCGCCCGAGCTCTTCCCGCAGCGCGGTACGCATGAGATCGAGCGCACCGGCCACGCCGCCGCCCACGACCACGGCGCGCGCCCCGAACAGCGACGCGGCGTCGCCCAGCGCGACGCCGAGCGCCCAGCCGGCCCGGGCGAGCACGCTCACGGCCCGCTCGTCACCGGCTCGGGCGGCCGCGGCGACGGCCGCGGCCGGGCCCGAGCCGAAGGCCCGCACGATCCCGGGCCCGCCGGCGAACGTCTCCACGCAGCCCCTGTTGCCGCAGCAGCACGGCGGCCCCCATGGATCGACCGTGACGTGCCCGACCTCGCCGACGTTGTCGCGGGGACCGACGAGGATCTCGCCGCGCAGCGCCACCGCGCCGCCCACCCCGGTGCCGAGTACGGCGAACAGCACGTCGGACAACCCCCTGGCCGCCCCCAGCCGCAGCTCCGCCAGGGCGAACGCCCGCGCGTCGTTGACCACGGCCACCGGCACCCCGGTCAGGGCGCGCAGCCGGGGACCGGCCGGGTAGCCGGCCCAGTCTCCCGGCGCGTTCGGCACGAACAGCGCGGTGCCCGTGTCCCTGTCCACGTGGCCGGGCAGCCCGATCCCGATGCTCCGGACATGCGGGGCGGCCATCGCCGTCACGAGCGCCATCGTCTCGTCCGGGCCCGGCGGCGTGGTCACGGTGCCGGAGTCGGCCACCGCGTCACCGTCGAGCAGCACCCATTTGGTGTCCGTCCCGCCGACGTCGACGCCGAGCCGCGTCATGGGCCTGCCGTCAGGACGCGCGAGGCGAACCGGGCGCCGTCCCGTGCCCCCGCGTGCTCGCGGAACGGCTCGACGCCGAGCAGCCGCAGGTAGGCCAGCAGCGGCTGGGAGTGGCTGTGCAGGTTGGCGACGGGATACGCCTGCATGGCGATGCCGAGGTCGGCGAGGTCCCAGGTGCGGCCGGGGCGGTCCGTCTCGGGCGCCAGGTAGGCGTCGGGCCCGGACAGGGTGCCCTCCCAGACGTCCGGGTAGGCGGCCGCGTGCGCCGCCAGGGACATCCGCCGCCACCACTGCCAGCCCAGCTCGGGAACGTGGTCGGCGGCGGCCCAGATCAGCGTCATGTTGATCGCGTACCAGATCGTGCCGACGCCGCCGGGGCCGTAGTGCTCCCGGACGGGCCAGCGCAGCCGGGCGCCCAGCGGCGAGCCGGCGGCGGCCGTGGCCTCGATCCGGTGCAGCAGCTCCGCCGCGCGGCCGGGCGGTGCGGCGCCGCACAGGATGGCCCACGGCTGCACCTCCAGCCACATGTCGCGGTCGCCGACGACGGCGCCGGGCCCGTAGGCGCGCCGGAACCAGCGGCCATTCCACTCCCCGGCCACCAGCCCGCGAAGCTCCTCGCCGATCTTGCGCGCCTCGATCCCGGTCGCGAGATCGCCGAGCCGCTCGGCCACCACCGCGTACCGCGGCAGCACCCAGGCGGCCATGGCCGAGTTCAGGACGGACTCGCCCCGCGCGATCATCAGCTCGCGATCGACCCCGCTCTCGGTGATGGCCATGTCGTTCCAGTCGGCGTTCAGCATCCGCACGTGGCCGTGGTCACCCCGCCCGACCACGTCGGCGAAGAACCGGAACTGCCGGCGCAGGTGCTCGCCGAGCGGCACCGGCTCGGCCCGGTGGACCGGGTGGTACGGCACGGGCTCGCGCAGCGCCGCCTCGTCGCCGGTGGCGGACAGGAACTCGGCCGCCAGCCACAGGGCCCACAGGTTCTGGTCCGACGGCCGGAACAGGCCGGTCCACGGCTGCTTGTCCGGTCCGAGCGCGTAGGGCAGGTCACCGTCGGGGCCGCCCCAGGCGCAGGTGTTGCGCAGCACGGACAGGGCCAGGTCCGGCTCGGTGTAGACCAGCGGCAGCGCGTGCTGGAGCGGGTCGCGGGCGGCGCCGTTGAACCCGTGCCGGAAGGAGTAGCACGACCCCTGGTCCAGGGTGTGCCCGCCGAGCACGCCGTCCGCGCAGGCCGCGCCGGTCAGCAGCGCCGCGTGCCACGGAATCTCCCGCTCGGCCTCGGGCGCGCGCGGGGCGGACGCCCGGGGCAGCCGGTCGCGCAGCGCGGCCAGGCTGCGGTCGAAGGAGTGCTCAGCGTCGTCGAGCAGGCCGTACCTGAGCTTGACCAGCCGCTCACCATGGGGGCCGAGCACGAGGGGGACGGCCACCCGGCCGGAGCGGGTCCGGCACGGCTCCGCCCCGCCCAGGACCTCCAGCTCCAGCCCGGCATCCCCGCCCGGCCCCGGGCCGGGCTCCACGCCGGTGATGAGCCTGATCTCGGCGGGTCTCGCCGTCCACTCCTCGCTCAGCGTCAGCCGGGCCGGCTCGCCGAGCAGGTTGCGCACGCGCAGCCGGATCAGCACCCACGGCGCCTCGCCCTCGGGGCAGAGCACGGTGCGTTCCAGCGACAGCCGGTCGTCCGCCACCCGGACGATCACGAACGTCGGCCCGAAGATCCGCTCGGATCCCGAGATGTCCGTCGAGAGCCCGCCCACCCGGGTGACGCCCGTGTCGCGCGTGAGCCATCTCAGGCCCGTGTGCTCGTCGAACAGGCCGCTCAGGCCGTAGTTGTCGGCCACCAGCGTGATCCGCCGGTTACCCAGGTGGACGGCGTGCCGCCGGGTGGGCGGGTCCAGGACGGGGTCCCACTCGGCGCGCGGATCCCGTTCCTGGTCCATCGTGTAGGAGAAGGCGGGCAGGCCGTGCGCGGTGGTCCAGGTGCCGAACGCGCTCATTTCTGCACTCCTCCGAGCGTCAGCCCGGCCACGTAGTAGCGCTGCAGCACGAACATCAGCACCAGCGGCGGCAGGGCCGTGACCAGGGCGGCGGTGCTGACCAGGCCGATGCTGAAGTCGTACTCCGTCTGCAGCTGCGACAGGCCGACGGGCAGCGGCCACAGGCCGGGGTCGTTGGCCACGACGAGAGGCCAGAGCAGGTTGTCCCACTGCGCGAGGAACTGCAGCAGGAAGAGCGTGAGCAGCGCCGGACGCAGCAGCGGCACCCCGACGCGCAGGAAGATGCGCAGCTCGCCCGCGCCGTCCACGCGCGCCGACAGCAGCAGCTCGCGCGGCAGGGAGAGGGCGAACTGGCGGACGAGGAACACCCCGAACGCGCTCATCATGAACGGGACGATCATCCCCTGGTAGGAGTCGATCCAGCCGAGCTGCTTGACGACGAGGTACATCGGCACGAGCACCACGATCGGCGACAGCGACAGCGTGCCCACGACGACCGCGAACAGCACCCGCCTGCCGGGGAACGCGAGCTGAGCCAGGGCGTACCCGGCCGCCCCGGAGAAGACCACCTCCAGGACGGCGACGCCGAGGGAGAGGATCACGCTGTTGCGCAGGTAGAGCGGGAAGCCGCCCTGCCCGAACAGCTGCGAGAGGTGCGCGCCGAGCTGGGAGGCGTCGAAGGCGAGCCCGCCCAGATCGGTCGCGTCCGAGGCCGACGAGAGGACGACCATCGCGTAGACCGGCAGCAGCATGACCAGCACCACCAGCGACAGCACCGTGCCGCGCAGCGCCCTCATCCGTCATCGCCTCCCCTGAGCACCCGGAACTGCACGAGCGAGAGCGCGAGCATGGCAACCAGCAGCACCATGGCGATCGCCGAGGCGTACCCCATGCGCTCGAACCCGAAGCCGGTCGCCCACAGGTAGAGCGGCAGCACCTCGGTGGCGCCCGCCGGCCCGCCCTTGGTCAGCAGGAAGGCGGGCACGAACGACTGCATCGCCCCGACGACCGCGATGACCAGCACGAACAGCAGCGTGCGGCGCAGCAGGGGGAGGGTGATGCGGGCGAAGACCCGGATCGGGCCGGCGCCGTCGAGCGCCGCCGCCTCGAACACCCCGCCCGGCAGCCCCTGCAGCCCCGCGGTCAGGATGATCACGAACAGCCCGAGGTGCTTCCAGGTCGTCATGACGACCAGGGCCCAGAGGGCGAGACCCTCGTCGGTCAGCCACGGCTTCGGCTCGACGCCCACGAGGCCGATCAGTGTGTTGGCCAGACCGTGCTCCGCGAAGATCGCCGACCACACCATCGAGGTGGCCACGAGCGGCATCGCCGCCGGGATCATGACCAGCGCGCGGAGCACGCCGTTCAGCCGGCCCGGCTTGCTCAGCGGGACGGCGATCGCGAGCCCGAGCACGACCGACGGGACCACGGACGCGACCGTGAACACCACGGTGACCCGCGCCGAGTTCCAGAAGCCGGGGTCGTCGAGCAGCCTGCGGTAGTTGTCCAGGCCGGTCCACTCGGGCAGGCCGGCCAGGTCGTAGCCGGTGAAGCTGAGGTAGACGGCGCCGGCGAACGGCACGACCCAGAAGAGGAGGAAGTAGACGGCCGCGGGCAGCGCCAGCAGGCTCCCGGCGCGCGCCTCGGCCCACCGCTGTCCCCGGCCGGACGCCCTGGGGGCGGGCCTGGCCAGTCGTGCGGTCAGGGTCACAGCGCTCTCCTCATCGCCTGGTCGAAGTCCGCAGCCGCCCGCTCGGGCGTCTTCCTGCCGAAGGTCACCGCGTCGGCGGCGTCGGTCAGCGACTTGGCCATCTCCTGCCAGACCGGCGTCTGCGGGCCGAAGTCGGCGTGCGGGGCGGCGGCCGCCATGATCTCCAGCGCCTTGGTGTCCGCGCTGGGCAGCTTCTCCCAGCCTTTGACGGGGGTGAGCAGGCTCGCGTCCATGAGCTGTCTGGCCGCGACGTCCGGGCGCTGGAGGTAGTCGATGAAGTGCCAGGCGGTGTACTGCAGCTTCGAGTGCTCGGCCACCGCCCAGCCCCAGGTGTAGGCGGGGGCGACGGGCCGGCCGCCGGCCCAGTGCGGCAGCGGGGCGATGTCGAAGGACCTGCCGAACTCGAGCTTCTTGTTCAGCGCGGGGAACAGGTCCATCGCGAACAGCCCGGAGACCACCATGGCCGCCTCACCGGTGGCGAACAGCCCGAACCCCGACAGCGGGTTCGACAGCTTCGCGTTGCCCAGGCCGCCGTAGTAGCGCAGCGCCTCGACCCCGGCGTCCGTGGCCAGCGTGGGGGTGCCGGCATCGGCGCTGAGCAGCCCGCCGCCCTTGCCCGCCACCAGGGCGAGCAGCTGCATCACCGTCCACTGCGGGTTGCCCAGGATCCACTGCAGGCCCACCTTCCTGCCGTCGGCCGAGGTGAGCCTCTTGCTGTACTCGGCGACCTCCTCCCACGTCGTGGGCGGCTTGTCCGGGTCGAGCCCGGCTTCGGCGAACCTGTCCCTGCGGTAGTAGAGGCAGCAGATCGTGTAGTCGATCGGGACGCCGTAGAGCTTGCCCTCGTAGGACAGCGAGTCGACGGCGTGCTGGTCGTACTTCGCGACCAGTGCCTTCTCGTCGGGCACCCCCATGGCCTTGGGGATGATCGGGGCGAGCCGTCCCTTGCGGGCGTGGCCGGCGACCGTCCAGCCGCCGATCTTGAACAGGTCCGGGGGAGCGTCTCCCGCGAAGGCGGTCAGGAGCTTGGCGTCGAGCTTGTCCACCGGCACGTAGAGCGGGGTGATGTCGACGCCGCCGAACTCCTGGACGTAGCGGTGCAGCAGGGACGTGAACACCGGGTCGTACGCCTTGGTCTGGTGCAGCCAGGCGGAGATCTTCCCCCGCGGGACGCCGTTGGCCGGCACCGTCACCTCCGGATCGGAGCCGCAGGCGGAGAGGAGTCCGGCCGCCGTGGTCAGTGCGGCGGCTCCGAGCAGGCGGCGCCGGGTCATCATGGTCATGCTGGGCCTCCGGAAGGCAGCGCTTCGCCACCGGTGCGGCGGCGCCGCACCGGGATCCGGCGAGGGGGGGTTACTGGCCCATCAGGGCGTTCTTGGCGTCGTTGAGCTCCACGGAGAACACGGCGAGGTCGCCGCGCGCGTGGCGGATGGTGTATTCGAGCGGGACCGCGCTGTCGGTGCCGGTGCTGCGGGCGGTGACCAGCAGGGCCGCGGCCATCGGCACGCGCAGCAGCTCGGCGAGCCGGTAGTCGGCGTTGACCGCGCCGATCGTCTCCCGGCCGTTCGCGGGGGTCAGGCCGTACTTCATGCGGAGCAGGTCGTACAGCGAGCCGGTCAGGTCCTCCTCCAGGATGCCGGGCACCAGGTCGGCCGGCAGGTGGGCGCTCTCCACCATGCACGGCGTGCCCTCGATCAGCCGCAGCCGCTCGACGAAGACGACCTCCTGCGCCTCGCCCAGGCCGAGCGCGGCGGCGACGTCGGCGCCGGCCGGCTGCCGGTGCGCCCTGAGCACCCGTGTCGTCGGCCTGCGCCCGAGCCGCGCCATCGTCTCGGTGAACCCCGCCGGACGCGCGCCCAGCTCGGGGGCGACGACCATCGGCGCGGTGTAGGTGCCGCTGCCCTGCCGGGCGACCAGCAGCCCCTCCTGGACGAGGTCGCCGATCGCCCGGCGAGCCGTGGCCCTGCTCACGCCGGCGTAGACCATGAGGTCCTTCTCGGCCGGGATCAGGGTGTCGGGCTCGCAGTCGCGGATGACGGCCCGCAGACGCTCGCGCAGCTGGAAGTAGAGCGGCACAGCGGCTGACGGGTCGAGGGTCAGCCGGCGTTCCCAGTCGGTCATGTCGTCCATCCTAATTTGTACGGACGACCGTATCTTTTCTGCCGAGCCGGATGGTGTCAACAGCCCGACACCCCGGAGATGTTCACAATTTGATCATTCTGGTGAAGTACCGGAAAAAGGACGCTTATCTGCGATAGAAGGACATCCGTACCATCGCTCCTACCTGAAGGTGTACGTGAAGCACTTCCTTCGCCTCGCCGCAGCTCCCGTGCTCGCCGGGGCCCTCCTCGTCAGCGCCGCATCCGGGCCCGCCAACGCGGACACCACCCAGACCGACGCCGAACTGGCCGCCGAGTGGCAGACCGCCTGGGACACCCACGCGTTCACCGACACCACGCCGCCCGCCCCCGACTCGGGCCGCAGCCGGGCCACCAGCCAGATCTCCATCCAGATCGACCGGCCCATCCAGCAGGTGTTCACCGCCTACTCCAACATCAACAACCACATCGGCCCCAACCCGTTCCTCAAGCGGGTCGCCACCCACAAGGACTGGCGCGAGGGCACCACGCGGTACGTCAACCTCACCGCCATCGAGGAGATCCCGTACGAGGGCGCGACCGTCATCAACAAGGTGCACGCCCAGCAGCGTCTCAACACCGCGGGCTTCTCCTACGAGACCGACACGTGGTCCGAGCCCGCCGTGGCCACCCACCAGAAGATCACGTTCAGGGTGCTGGCGCCGGGCAAGACGGTGGTCACCGAGAACCTCACGTTCGACGCGGACGCCACGATGATCGACTTCGTCGCGGCCAACGGCACCGCCGCCCACCAGCAGACGCAGGCGGGCCTCAAGCAGGCCATCGAGAACGGCACCATCTGATCGAGCGGGCCGCGGCCCGTGCGTGAAGCGGTGGGGGCCGGGGGGCCCGGCCCCCCGGGCACCCCCCGCCGGGAAGAGGGGGGGCCCCAA
>NZ_JBFAHO010000037.1:0-78263 GCF_040654215.1 Nonomuraea sp. NPDC050733
CTCCGCGCGGTGAAGATTCGACACCTACACCACACCGGAGGCCTCTCCTTTGATCAACCCCCACTGTTAACAACGCTCGTGGTCAATACACCTAGTCGCTGTACAGGCAGAAGTGGCTGGGCGACGACCTTGCGCGTAGCTGAGTGAGCGCAAAGTCGGCCAGGTCGGCGACAGCGTAGGCTGGTACGGCCGCGAGCACCGCTCAACGGCCAGGTCAGGGTCGGTCTCGCCGAGCGGCGTCCGCGCGATGAGACGGCCGGAACGGTTAGACCTTTTCGAACCACGCCAGGGTGTAAACAGGGTCGATTGAGCTCGTCTTTGGAAGTTGGCGCGAGGGCAATCGGTTGTCCACGGTCGTAGCAACTCGTGCTCGATGAGCTCGGCCAATTCCGTACATCACGCCTCACCAGTCCGGGTAACCGGTCGGGCCGCAGGGCCCGCTATGCCCTTGCGGACCGATTCGGAGGGGGTTCGCCGAATATGAGGCGGTTCTGGTGATCGATCGCGGCGCCTAGAGTCCCCCACGTCGGCCGGGCGCCGTCCTGCGGAGCTTCCGGGCCCACACATCTGCGTCGGCGGGCCGCACAGCCCGGTAATCCGCCGACAGGTCAGGCACGCCGGAAGCTCCGGGTCCAAGAATCTGCTGAGGGGGCTGGTGCGGTCGCTGAGCTGTGAGTTGAGGGATACAACCACACATTAGCCGAGGGCGATGCACAACGCCGTCGTAAGTGGAACCGGCGTCGAACCCGGTGAACGTGTCGGTGGCCTCTACTATGCTCGCGCCATGGTCCCCCCTCGGATGACAAGGGTTATGGCCGAGCCCAGCGGCGCCGACCCCGGGGCGTTCCCCCTTGGATGAGGACATCGGGAATTACAGGGATTCTGGCGGACAGGAGGATTGCATGCAGCCCCTGGAATCTACTCCTGAGGTTAGCCACCGTATGAGTCGTCAACGCAGTAGGAATACCCAGCGTGAGCTACTACTCCGTAAAGAGCTTCACCGCGCCGGCGTCCGCTTCCGCGTACATCGACGGCCTCTGCCTAATCTACGTCGTGAGGCCGATGTAGTGTTCGGTCCCGCTCGTGTAGCGGTATTCGTGGATGGGTGCTTCTGGCACGGCTGCCCAGAGCATGGGACCTGGCCAAAGAGAAACGCTGATTTCTGGCGAGAGAAAATTGCCAGGAACCAAGAGCGTGATCGAGACACTGATAGGAAGCTGATTGACGCTGGCTGGATTCCTGTCCGTGTCTGGGAACACGAGGATACTACAAGGGCGGCCGAGCACATAGTGGAAACCGTACAGGAGCGGCGCGTGGCATTGAGAGCACAACCCAAGTCAGGACATAACATTGCAAGGAAAGACGTGTCCGCCTGAAGGCGGTCGCCGCACGTGTCCGTTTGATGGCGACTAAGTCGTACGTCGACGCCACCGCGAGTAAACGGCATTCGACTGGCTTCATTCGGAAGTCGGGATTGAGCCCACAAGATACCACCGCCCGCCAGCGTTCCGCACGTTACTGACACGCTGCAAATAGGAAAGGCTTGCGCTCACTGCATCAGGGGAAGCATCTAGCCCTAGATCTTGTAGTCGCTCAGCGATCTCGTTGCGGGTGAGCGGATGTTCAGCTGCGGCCAAGATGCTTCTCACCCCGGGAGTGACGCGAACCTTCCTTGCGTACCGAGGTCCTGGCGCCGAGCGGCTCGGCGGTGGAGGCGGAGGCGTATCGCCGCTGATGCGTGCCAGGGAGAGAGCAAGGCCGTACTCTTCGTCACGGAGCTGTTGAAGCCTCTCGCATGTAGTGGCAATCTCGCGCCTGACTTCCACGAGCCGTTGCCTTATGGCTTCAACTTCCTCCACCAGGACAAGTTACCAGGAGACTGTGATTGAGCTCTTTCCTGTCTGATGGCGCTGGCTGGGTGGGAGACTCAGGGGTTGGCGGATGCGAGGAAGTATGCGACAATCCGCAGTCAACCAAGCCGCCGTCCGGCCGCGCCATCGGCTCTTGGCTGAATTCATCCGCAGCGAGCGCATCGAACGATGCTCGTCGGGTGGGTGAGTCAGTACCGGCCCAGCAACTATGTTGGGTCTGATCTCCCGCGGCGATACCTACGCCCCTTCTCGCCCGACGACTTCGCTGGCGACGCTTGCTGCTACCGCGTGAGCAGCCAGGCCGGTATACACCGTGCGCGCATGGGTCTTATCCCCATTTGACCGGTAGCGGTCAGTGAGCGGATCGTACCCCGGTGGCAAATGGGGCGGTATGCGGTGAATGTGCATGTGTCGGCCGACGTCGGCGGGCCGACGGGGGCCTCCGTCGATCCTGCCGGCCTTTGAGCAGTGCCGACATGAGGGCTTCGCGGGACATGGGCGATCAAGGCCCCGGCGATTCGGTTGTCGTCCTATTCAACGAAATCGCCATTGGCCTCGGCTCTTCTGGGAGGACAGTGGGACGTTGTCTCCGCACACCGTCCCACCCGAGGCTATTGGTGATCGTGCCGTTGTAGCCCTCGAAGACCGGGATGTGCAGACTAAGCAGCGCTGCTGGCTCCACCATTGGGATCGGGCTGATGCGCGCATCTGTCTCACGGCTCATCCAAGGCGGCGCTGCACGGATGAAGAGGTCTCCGGGGGCGCACCGGCTTGACTTTACTTGACTTGACTTGAAGTCACGGTGTAATCTCGGGGAGGCTCGGATGACTGCGACGCCTAGGTCGTGATCGCTCAGTAGGGTAGGGAGGGCTTGGTGGGTTTTCCCGCGGGTCGCGTCGTCGACCTGTTCTCAGGTGGCGGCGGCATGAGCTGTGGATTTCAGGCGCATCCCTCCTTTGAGCTCGTAGGTGCGGTAGATGTCGAAGTAGGCAAGCCGAGTACTGGCCATGGCGCCATCGAATGTAACGCTACTTACGCCGCAAATATCGGAATCGCGCCTCTGGCGACGGATCTAGCTGTTACCCAAGCCGATGAACTCGCAGAGCAACTTCTACCGGCCGGATTTGGTGACCTGGAAATACTCCTCGCTTGCCCTCCGTGCACAGGTTTCTCCCGGGCGGTTTCAAGAAATTGGGCAGAGGATGACCCAAGAAATTCATTGGTTGCTCGCGTTGCGGACCACGTGGCTCTCCTGAAACCGCGTATTCTGATGATGGAAAATGTTCCGCAGCTTCTGAGGGGAAACTTCCGTCACCACTTCTCAGCACTGCGGACAAGCCTGGTCGAAATGGGCTACAAGGTGTATGCAGAGTCTCATGTCCTGAGCCGTTTCGGGCTGCCGCAGCAGAGAGAACGTGCTCTGGTGATCGCCGTTGCCCCCGGCCTTCCTCTGTATACTCTTGAAGACCTTTGGAAGGGATATGAAGTCAGCCCTAATGCAGTCACCGTCAGAAGGGCTATTGAGCACCTTCCTTCGATAGGAACGGGGGAGACGCACATCGATGATCCCAACCACACCAGCAGCTTGCTCAAGGGCGAATCCCTTGCCAGAGTCAAAGCGATACCGAAAAATGGCGGCAGCTGGCCGGATCTCCTTGGAGATCCGGCTGTCGAAAAATACCTGATTCCTTCGATGTGGAAGGCGGTTAAAGCGGGACGGCTGAACTCCTACTGTGATGTCTATGGGCGCATGGCTTGGGACAAACCCGCTCCCACAATCAAGCGCGAGTGTTCGCACGTAGGCAACGGGCGCTATTCTCATCCTGAGCAAGATCGCCTCTGTACTGTCCGGGAGCTGGGAATTCTCCAGGGATTCCCGAGCGAGTACCGGTTTGTCGGTGCAAGCCGCAAGAACCTTTATAGGCAGATAGGCGACGCGGTACCGCCTCTCATATCTCATCAGTTGGCTTGGGTCGCTCACTGGATTCTCACTGGGCAGAAGCCGAATCTTGACCAGGTGGTCCTTTCAAACACCTCACTGAAAGTGGGCGACTTTGTTGCCGTTGACAAGCAACTTGTAGTTATGTGAACAAGGTGTCAGCTAGCGGTGCACCGAAGCGAGGGACTATCCACTTTCCGTGATGGATGCAGTACTTGAGCTGGAACCAGATTCGTACCTTTTCTACACTTGAGTCGAGAAGCATCCTGAAGAGTCTGTCACCGTTCTCGGGATGGATGAAGTCGGCGCCGAAGCTGATGCCCTTTTTCGAGCCCCTGTCGGTTTTTGAGAACATGTGCGCCTGTGCGCTCGAAATGGGCTCCTTCAGAAGTTGCATGGGAACCTCTTCAAGGCTGTAGACGAAGCACTCCGGCCGTGACTCCGCACGCATTACAAGGATACGGTCATACCCGCTCATGTGATGTGGGATGCGCTCTCGGACCTGTGTAGCGCAGGCTTCAGCGGTAGTTGCTTCGCGTACCCAGCGCGCTTCGGAGAGCTTCTCAATTTTCAGTTGATTGGTGCTTAGCTTTTTCGCGGCTTCCGTCTTCAGGGACCACCGTTCGCTGTTACCGAAGACGTCGTAGGCGGATTCTCCGGGGGCAGGATTGAGATCCGCTTCATTATGTCCTTGAGCAATTAAACATCGCTTCATGACGTACTCAAAAGGCTTCTTATTGAGGGGCGCCTCGTGATTGGAGTGGTGCAGGCTGAGCAGGTTCGCCATTTCCTCGGCGAATCGTTCCTCTACAATCCCTACGTTGTTTCCTGGGATGAACTGCACCGTGATCCCGAGGCTCCTTACCATGGCTGCGACCGTTTCAAGCTGGCGTGGTGTAAGGAGGAAGAGCCCAGCGTGGATGTCATCGATGATGGCTTGCTTGGAGTCGGTCATGATCAGAGCCTAGGCCGTCATCGGGTTGCTTGATTCACGATGGAGGCAGAGGAAGTGTGAACCGGCTGGAGTGCAGGTGTATCGGTGCAGCTCACTGGATCAGAAGGGGACGCTGGCACGAAGAGCGCGAAGTGCGCCAGAGAGCCTAGAGGGCCGATTGGCCGGCGAACGGCTCCTGCGGAGGGAACGACCCCACACGTACGATGGACGGTGCCGGCAGTGGGTGGCTCCGCAGCCCGATGAGCGTGACCTGAAGGCTTCGCTATGGCGCTAACACTTGTCAGAGTAAGGCGACCATTTTGCTTGCAGTCTCAATGTCGATGCGCGGATGTCCTCCGACTGGCGGATCGCAGCATAATTTACCGCGTCGATAGACACTGGCGGTCTGGATATTCTGGCTAGGCTTGTTGCGCAAATTTTTGCACGCGCTCCCTGATCTGTCTCAGTTCGGAAGCATCATCGTCAACTCGGGCAAGCGCTCTTTCCTGCTCTCCCAAAACTTCCGAGGAATTGACGGGTTCCCATGCGCTGCGCCCCAATGCCTTTCGTGTTAGCTCGACCCAAAAACTCTTAGCCTTATCGATAGCTCCGGTCTCACCGGTCATTTCGAGGAGTAGAGATTCCGGATCCCTTCCTGGAAGGTAATCGAGATTTGTGTGACACCAGCCAAGTATGGTTCGTAGCTGGAGAGCCTTTTCTCCTGGTGCAGACTGACCGCCCGATCCATTCAGAGAAAGTTTGGGGGCGCCGTTCAACATCTCCTTCACGAAGATTTCCAAATCCGCGTCAGATACCTCCTCTACACTCGTGCGGTGATTTTTCGATGCCTGATCACCGTCAAGTAGTATGAGACAGTTCATGTTTCCGGATAGAGCGAATGCTGGGATGAAGTGTTGTTGGATGGAATTCGTTCCTCCCGGGATGGCTTGGATCTCCAGCTGAGAGCTAAATGATTCTCCTAGGGGGCGAATAGCGCGCCTTACGATCGCAGCAGCGAGGCGATCCTCGACATAGATAGTTTTGGTACGTTCCTTCGGAACTCCTAGGCGGAAGAAGGCCTCTGTGGCTTCTGACTCCTGGCTGATGAGCTCGACCTTGCCGTCTGTGTCGCTAGAGTGAAAAACCTTGATCGCTCTAGCGGGTAGGTCACGGACGATCTCTGGAGAGTGGGTCGATATGACAACCTGGTGGAATCTGGCTTTGGCCTGTTGACACAAGAAATCCATCAGTTTGCGCTGGGCGCCGGGATGAAGGGATACTTCAGGCTCATCCAGCAACACCAGGGATCGCTCGGGTGCTTCAGTCACATGGTTGACGAGCATCGCTACGGCGAACTCGCCGCTCCCAGCAAAAGCTTCCGAGTATTGCAATCCGGAAGCTTTCATCATTATGGTTGCGCCTTCAACGCCAAAGTAGGTGTGTTTCAATATCAAGACCGACTCATAATTCCGCCCTAGTATGGCAGAGATTGCCTGACGTTGGAGTTCGGTCATTTCTTTGGCGGCCTCGACGATCCTCTCCCGTCGATGCATTACATGGCTTTCTCTACCTGTCTTGAAAGAGAATGCCAGCTGTGACGACCTTCTCCGAATAAATGCCTTCTTTTCCGCTAGGGTATTGACCCTTCCGTCGAAAGCGGCATGAAAGAAATATTTGTCGTAAGCGGAGAGCTCGGAACGGAAGTCGAGATATACGACATTCTTCTGGATGGCTTTCCAGCGAGTCTTGCTTCTTTCTGGTGGTAGTTTGTCCCCTTCGCTGAATCTAGGCATGTGGGCCATCCCGTCTTGAATGAGTGGGCGTGCTGGCTCAAAATAGTCGGGATCATTCGCCCTTTCGATACGGCTTTTGACCACCTCTACTACCTCGCCAACACTCCTGGCGACGTATCCATGAATGAACCTGTGGCGATCGGCGGCCTTTATCGGATCAAGGTCGGTGGAGAACCAGTATTGCCCGACATTGTAAAGGTCGGGGCATCCTTGCAGTGCGCGCAAGATGGCGGTTTTATTTGTTCCGTTAGCACCTACTAGGACGGTGATTGGGTGCACAAAATCGATTCGCGTCCCTTCCCTTAGGTTGCGGAAGTGAGGAAACCTGATGTATTGAATAAAGGGTTCGAACTTGCCGGCCCTCAGGATTCCTGACAAATCCTGATGAACTTTCTTCATGATCACCTGATCGTTGGTAAGAGGAGTGTTGAGGTCGTTCACGTCATGATAGTCCGACTTGGAGTAACGTGTGGCAAGTCTTGGCGTTATCGTGAACGGCGAACACTGGGATGGCTCTCAGAGCGCTGTTCGATGCACTCCTTGCGCTCCTAGACGTGACTGCGCCGAGGCCTAGGCGTTGCGCATGCCCCTCTGGGGCAATCTGGGCGAAGGCCTGCGGATTAGACATTCGTTCCACATATCTCGTGATCAGTCACTCTTAGCGCTTTTCATCCTGAGTAGCGGTCTTCTTCGATGAGCTGCAGGACGAGGATGGCCTGCACGATCGTGGCGGCGTGGTGCGGGCAGCAGCGCAGCCGGGTCATGATCTTCCAGCCTTCAAGGTGGCAACGGCGCGTTCCCCGCAGGCGCGGATGCGAGCATGCGCGCGGTTGACCGAGCGCTGATGGCGCGACAGCGGCGGCCGCAGCCGATGGCCTTTGAACGGCGTGCGGATGCTGCCGCCCGCGCCTTGATATCGCTTGTCGGCGAAGGTCTTGACCCCTGCGGCGGTCAGCGCGTCGATCAGGCCGGTGGCGCATGCCGCGGTCAGGTCATGCGTGGCACCGGGCAGCGCAGGTGAGGCCCATACGAGCCGGCCGGACGGATCGGCCAGGACCTGCACGTTCACGCCGTGGCGCCGGTGTCTACCGGAGTAGTACGGCCGTTCATCGGCCAGCCGGTCGATCGGAATCAGGGTGCCATCCAGGATGGCGTAGGCCAGCCGACCGGCGCGTAAGACGGCGGCGTGGACGTCGTCGGCGAGCATGGCGAGCAGGTCGACCGCCTCGCGGACGTAGCGCCAGGCGGTGCTGCTCCCGATGCCGAAGCCCGCGGCCAGACGCGCGTAGGTGTCGCCGTTGCGCAGGTGGGCCAGGACCAGCAGGGCTTGCCAGGACGCATCCAGACGCCGCCACCGGCAGCGGCGCTCGGCACGCCGGACGCGGAGCAGCTCGGCCAGGCGAATCAAAGTGTGATTGGACAGCGCAATCGCGGCAGGGTAAGACAGCAGCGAGGCTCTCCGGTAGAGGCATCGGATCTTGGTCGACTGCTGTCTTACCGAGAGCCTCTTCTTGTGCCAACCCGTCCAGGCGCCCCCCTGCGGACCAGCGTGATCAGGTTGGAAAAGCTTCTCTGAAGTTGGGCTCTCCGTCTCCTGGTAGGCAGCCGTCAGCCGTCGTTGCACGGTAGGGGCTGAGGAACGAAGCCTTGGACTTTCGATCGCCCTCAAGCTGTGCGGTGACAAGCCATAGCGCGATCACAGCCTGCATCGGCATGGCGGCTCTCGATTGCCCAGCCACAGCGAAGACGGATAGGCGTGGCATCAAACGCACATTCGAGGTAGGTCGAGCAAGATCTGGTCTTGTTGCGTCTCGGGCACACGGGCGGTGCGTGCCCGGACCGGCCGAAGAGCCGCAGCCGGGCGCGCTTGCCGACCGGTGTGCCCGGCGGGCAGCCGTAGGCTGGCCGCTTTAAATGCGTGGAGAAAGTACTCATCCAAACGGCGATCATGGCTGTGGCCTGGGCCTTGTCTCGTCGCTTTCGGTCTGGTTCGGTTGCTGCTTGGCGCTGGATCAGGGCGGTCGGCTGCGTTCAGCCGATGTGTGGACCTTGGCCTCCGTCCGGCTGGAGGTAGTGGCTGATGCGCAGGCTCATCGAGCGATCCATCCGGTAGTTCGTTACCTCATCCCGCGGAACCCAGCGGACTTCGCGAGACTCGGCGCTGGGTGTCGGCTCGCCGGCAACGGCTCGGGCAGTGAGGACGATGGAGAACTCCTGCCGGACCTCGCCGTTGCTGGTGTAGAGGATGACGTGGTTGGGGTCGCTGTAGGTCCCGACGAGCCCTGTGACCTCGCAGGTGATGCCCGTTTCTTCCAGCGTCTCGCGTACGGCTGCTGCCGGGATGGACTCGCCGAGATCGACGGCCCCGCCTGGTAGGGCCCAGTTGTCGTTGTCGGAGCGGCGGATCATGAGGATGTGGCCGGCCTCGTTGGTGACGACGACGTTGACCGAGGGGACGAGGCTGTTCGCGGCCGGCGCTTGCGGGTCGTTGTAGAAGTCGATCCTGCGAGTCACGGTCCGGAGCCTACTTGCTGGACGCTTCGCCTTCCGGCGGCTTGGCGTCGCTTGGTTGGCTGACGAAGCTGCCGAGTCCGCGGACGGTGTAGATGGTGTCTTCTTCGCGGAGGGCTCGCATCACCTTGTGGGCGGTCATGCGGGCGATGCCGAACTCCTGCATCAGATCGTTCTCGCTCGGCACTCGTGAGCCGGGGCGGTAGACGCCGGCGGCGATGCGCTCACGGATCACGTCGGCGACCTGCTCCCAGCGAGGCCGGTCCTGGCGGAACTCGATCATGACGTCACTGTAGGAACCCGTATCGCCCCATCGTTTTCCGGATGGCCCTATGGAGCCCTATAGACAACCCATCTGAGCTTTGCTTACGCTGGCCTCATGGCACTCCCCGGTTGCGACCTTGACGCACTTCGCGCCACGTTCCCTGGCTGGTTCTTCTTCCGTAGCGATGCTGGCGCCCTTTACGCGACCAGGAGAGGCGCTCCGCTTCGCAACGCGGAGATCGACGCGGGGCTTGAGCAGACGGTCAGCGCCGACGATTACGTGACCCTCGTGGCACTGCTGCAAGCGCAGCAGGTTCGGCAGTGATGCGGCGGCGTCATGGACGTGTATGACTACCACGGGCCGCACGCTCATCCTCCCCAGCCGTGGGCTGAGCCGGTGGAGTGGGAGCGGAGCCTGCCGCGCGCCGACCGGTTGCGCGTGCGTGATCACACATGCTGGTGCCAGCGTCCACACTTCGAGCTGTGTACGGCGGGCGGGTTGTGGTTCGTCCGGCGGATGTTGGCTGGAGCCCAGGCTGACGTCGTCGAGACAAGCTGGATGCGGGAGCGTGCGGCGAAAGACCTATGGCATCGGATCTTGAGCGGTCAGGCGCGATGACCGAACGGCGGCGCCTCCTGCCGGAGAATGGCCTCGGTTATCTGCCGCGCCGCTTCCTCGGGTGCGACCTGGTCGGTACGTATCCGCAGCGAGAAGAGGTCGGTGTCGTGCGCTTGCAGGTCGAGCAGGGTTTCGTCCCATGCGCTCAAACGCCTGGCAGTGTCGCCGTCACCCCGTTGCCGGGATCGCCGCTCACAGACATCACGCGGTACCCACAGCAGGACGAGCAGCCAAGGGCCGGCTTCGGCCAGGCGCAGGACGTCAGGGATGTTGCCCATGTGAACGACCGGCACTCGTCCCGTCTGGGCCAGCTGCTCGATCTGGTAGCGGTCGATGGCGTAGACGTTGCCGTAGCGGTGGGTCTCCGCGAGCAGCCTTCCGGCGGCTCGCAACCGGGCGAGGTGTTCGGAGGTGACGAAGTCGTACTCGGCGCCCCGCCGGTTGCCGGCCTTGAGCTTGCGCAACAGGACGAACCTCGGATCAAGAGCCGTCAGGGCCGTGGTGGTGGTGCTCTTGCCGCTGGCCGGCGGACCGTACAGGACGATGCCCCTCACGAGAGAATCCGCTTGAGGATCTCTCGAGTCTGGTCGGCCAGGCTGATCGCTGCGCCGAGACGGTTGTCCACGGTGATGTGCGCGGTGGGTGGACAGGTCTCGGTGTTGAGGCCGCTGGTGTAGGTGTCCCAGTTGTCGAGCTTCCAGCAGTCGCGGGCGGCACCGCGGAACTCGATGTACTCGCGCATGGACTCGGCGTCGCAGCGCACCCACACCACGGCGACGTCGATGCCTTTGGCGGCGCAGCGGTTCGTCAGGCGGGAGACCCAGTCCGGGTCGGCCAGCTCGGCGATGAACGGGGCCGACAGGATGGCCGAGGTGCCGACGTTGAGATTGTCGAACGCGGTCTCCATCAGGCAGCGGTACTCCAGCGGCCGAACCTCGCGCAGGTACAACTCGGTGTGCCGGTCGTGCGGGTCGCCGCCGAGGGAGACGAGCAGGCGTTCGACCATGGCGCGGGTGAGGGAATCCTTGTCGAGGAAGGCTCAGCCGGTGATGTCGGACAGGAACCGGGAGAACTCGGTCTTGCCGGATCCGGCGTAGCCGCCGACGAGGGTGAGGATCGGCTTCGGGCTGCCTTTGCCGTGCCGGCGGCGCCAGGCGTCGACTACGCGGTTGAGGAGTGCGTTCTGCTCTGCGTTGGAAGGGCTGCCCGACACTTTGATGAGGGTCTGTTCGATGACCTGGGCGGCGGCGTTGTCGGCTGCGGGGTCGGTGGGGGCGGGCAAATCCGAGATGGAATTTTCCACTTCGGTTATTTCGCCGGGTAGTGGTAGGCGGAAACCTAGCTTGGGCTCAGTTGCCTGATAGAGGAGGCAATACGCCCGCCGGTAGTGCGGTCCGGGATATACCGATCCCTGCTCGTGTGCCCAGAGTGTCTGGAAAATGGCGGCTGGTGCGACGAGGCCGTGCCGGTAGGCGACCTGTCGGAGCTGGTCACCTGCCGCTTCGAGGGTGAGGCCGTGCGCTTCGCGGTGCTGGCGCAGCAGCAGAGGGCGCCATCCGGGGCGCTGGATTGTCTTCATCGCATCCTTTTGCGCACTTTGAGAAGCGGGCATGTGAAAGCGCATGTGTAACCGCCGTGCAGGCAGCAATGAAGAAGCTTAGCTAACGCTTCGTGATACCGAACAGCGCGAATGAGCGATGAACTAACGGCATCCCCGCCGGGATAGAGACCGACCAGAAAGGGGTGCCGAAATGACCGCAAACAAGCGGCTTTTGGACGAGCTTCGCGCCATTCAGGCCGAGATGGAGGAGTTGGCCTGCCGGGTCAGCGAGATCGCTTCCGCTCTTGGAACACGGCCTTCTCCAGATCGGCGATCCGCCCGCCGAGATCAGCAAGAGTCTGGCGCATCTGAGAGAGCTGGTCCATGACGTCCGGCGAGACCGCCCCCTCGGCGCCGGCCTCGACGCTGGCCTCGGCGGCGCCCTCGCGGACGAACACGCCCTTGCCCTGCTGGCCGACGACCAGGTTCTCGGTACGGAGCACGCTGATGGCCGCCTTGACCACGCTCGCGGACACGTCGTAGCGCTGGCAGAGCTGAGCGGTCGACGGCAGCGTCGCGCCGGGAGCGAGTGATCCCGTCCTGATCTGCCTACGCAGGTCGTCGGCTATCTGGAGGTAGCCGGGGCGACCCGTCTTCTCGACCATCCCGTGCCCTTCGCGAGGTTGTCTGCCTCCAGTTCAGCACACCCCATCCGACATGCCAACCAAGTCTTCGTGGAATCCCTTGACAACTTAGAATTCCAAGCGTTCTATGTATGCCAAGAGGTTCACTCCGATCGAACGAAGGAATCCGCCATGCGCACCGTCCCCATCCCTGTGGACACCAGCAAGCTCACGATCACGTGCGTTAAGGCCCCGCGGCCTCGCGTGCTCAACAAGGACACCGGCGAGATCAAGACCGACAAGAACGGCAACACCGTCTACGAGGTCACCGTCTCGGTAGAGGACGAGTTCGGCAGGATCGAGCTCGTCAAGATCGGCATCACCGGCGAACCGCCCATCAGCGCCGGCGACCCGGTCAACGCCGTCGGCCTCGTCGGCTACGTCTGGGAGATCGCCGGCCGCTGGGGGATCAGCTACCGGGCCTCCGCCCTGCTCCCGCTACGGGAGGCCGCAGGTGTCTGACCTGCTCACCCTGCTCGGAGTCTCGGCCGCCATCGCGGCCGGGCTCTGGGCCTGGCACCACTGGCACTACCGCTCCTACTGGCTCGTCCTCGGCTACCCGCTGACCGCGATCAGCGTGTGGGCCACCTGGCGCAAGGTCGCCCTCGGCTGCGGGCTCACCAAGAAGCGCCAGCGCTTTTGGTTCACCACCGTCCCCGGCCTTGTCGCCTCGACTGGCGTCGTCCGCGTCAAGCGCAAGTTCCAGCGCATCGCCGTGGACACCAAGCCGTTCATGTGGCTGCCGATGCCGACTCGGCACGGCTGGCGCGTCACCATCCACACCCTCGAAGGACAGATCCCGGCCGACTACGCCGAGGTGGCCGAACGGCTCGCGCACTCCTGGGGCGTGCACGCCGTCCGCGTCTCCTCGCCCCGCCCCGGCCGCGTCGTCCTCGCCACCACGATGCGCGACCCGCTGGTCAAGGTCGCCGACCTACCGGCCTCGACCGAACTCCTCAAGGTCACCGTGGGCAAGCTGGAGACCGGCGGGCCGTGGGTGGTCGACTTCACGACCGTCCCGCACTGGATCAACGCCGGAGCGACCCAGTCGGGCAAGTCCAACCTGGCCAACGCGCTCATCGTCGGCCTGGCTCCGCAACCTGTGGCGCTGGTCGGGTTCGACCTCAAGGGAGGGGTGGAGTTCACCCCGTACGCGCCGCGCCTGTCCGCGCTTGCCACCACCAGGACCGAGTGCGGGACCCTGCTGGACGACCTGGTCACACTCATGGCCGACCGGATGGGCGTGTGCCGGATGGCCGGGGCCCGAAACATCTGGCAACTCCCACCCGCAGTACGGCCCGTCCCGATCGTCGTCCTGGTCGACGAGCTGGCCGAGCTGTACCTGATGGCCGACAAGTCCGAGAAGGACGAGATCGCCAAGACCTCGACCGCGCTGCTGCGGGTGGCCCAGCTCGGCCGGGCGTTCGGCATCTACCTGTTCTGCTGCGGCCAGCGCATCGGCTCCGACCTCGGCCCCGGCGTCACCGCCCTCCGCGCACAGTGCTCAGGACGGGTCTGCCACCGGGTCAACGACCCCGAGACCGCGACCATGACCCTCGGCGACCTCGACCCGGCCGCGCTCGCCTCGGCCCGCGCCATCCCCGCCGAGACACCCGGCGTCGCCATCGTCGCCGGCCAGGACGGCCAGTGGTACCGCGCCCGCTCCTTCTACGTCACCGAGCAGGCCGCCGAACACGCCGCCCGCACCCACGCCCACCTCGCCCCGGCCTGGGACGAGGTCATGGCCGCCCAGCCGCACGAGATACCAGCCGCCTGACCGCACCCACGAAGGGAGGGACACCGATGCGACACCTCGCCGCCTGGCTTGTGGACACCGGCCCCGTTCTCGTCCTGGCCCTCATCGCGGGCGCCGGCTCGTTCGCCCACATCCGCGACACCGCCAGCGAACACGGCCAGACCGGCTGGATGTCCTGGGCCATCGCCGTCTGCATCGACCTCACCTGCGTCATGGCCGCCCGCGAACGCCAACGCGACAAGAAGACCGGCCGTGAACGGCGCGGCCCGATTTCCTGGCCCGTTCTCGTCCTGGTCGGCGGGATCGTCCTGTCCCTGGCGGCCAACCTGGCCCAAGCCGAACCGACCGCCTGGGGCTGGATCACCGCCGCGACACCCGCGGGCGCGTTCCTCGTCGCCGTCTCGATGCTCGAACGACGGGCTTGCGCTTCGCGTCCGCAAGACGTCCCGCAGACGTTCCCGGTCACAGTCTCGGCGTCCCCAGCCGTCCCCGAGACGCCTTCAGCGGTCCCGGACCGTCCCGCTCTCGTCCCCGCCACCGAGGACGGCCAGGATGACGGGCCCACGCCCGATCCGGCCCTCGTCGACTACGCCCGGCGTGTGGCCGACGAGCACACCGCCAAGCACGGCAGACCTATCACCCGCGATCTGCTCCGCGCCCGCCTGGGCGTCTCCAACCAACTCGCCGCCGATCTGCTCCGCACCATCCACTCCGCACCAACCCCGTGAAAGGACAGCAGCCGATGCCCGACCCACATGCGCGCCTGGCGCTCGTAGCCGGCCTTCGCGCCCTCGCCCAACTCCTCCACGACCGCCCCGACATCCCGGCCCCCCGCTCGATCGACGTCTACCACTTCGCCCGGAAGGCGTCCGACGACGAGATGCGGGCCGAGATCGACCACATCGCGGCCCAGCTCGGCACCACGACTGAAGAGCACCACGGCCACTACTCGACCTTCATCCGGCTCGGCGCCGTCGAGTACCAGGCCACCGCGATCCTCGCCGACTCCCGCGCTCGTCACGCAGCCGCCGAAGCCGCCTACCGGACCGTCTACGACTCCACCGACACCGACCCGGGCCCCACGGCCTGAAGGGATCAATGCCATGAAACTCCGCCTCGACGGCACCCGCCCCGAGATCACCTACAGCATGTTCCGGCTCCGCGAGATCTTCACCGTCACCTCGGTGTCCCGTGCTTACCCGAACCGGCACCGCCCGCGCCAGTACCACATCTACGTCAGCATCGTCCCGCGCGAGACGGACCACAGCCGATGACCAGCGACGTCACGGTCCTCCACTACCGCTGCTGCACCTGCAACGGCACCGGTCTGGACAACGACCGCGACACCTGCCGCGACTGCCACGGCACCGGAATCGACAACCACGGCGCATAGCCGTAGCGCCCCCCGCCTGGCCACACATCCGCCAAGATCCGCGCCAGGCCGGGGGCCATCCACCCAGAACACTGGATAGGACGGAACCCATCTTGCCCCACCCACACGCACTCGCCGGGATGATCACCCGGCTCCACGATCCGAACTACGACCGCTGGGCCCAGCAGATCAAGCGCACCGGCGGCTGCCGCCAGCCCATCCACCTGCGCGGCAAGGTCGAACACTACGACCGCGCCACCGGCCGGCTCCTGCACCGCTACAGCACCCACACCGAACCGGACGGCGTCCTGCGGGTGCCGTGCAAGACCCGCCGAGCCTCCCGCTGCCCGGCCTGCGCAGAGACCTACCGCGCCGACACCTACCAGCTCGTCCGGGCGGGCTTGGTCGGCGGCAAGGGCGTCCCCGAGACGGTCAGCACGCACCCGTGCCTGTTCGTCACCCTGACCGCTCCCTCCTTCGGGACGGTTCATGTCCGGCGGGAGAAGAACGGCAAAGTCCTCCCCTGCCATGCCCGCCGCGACGCCGAGACCTGCCCCCACGGACAGGTCATGTCCTGCACGGCACGCCACTCGGCCGATGATCCACGCCTCGGCGAACCGCTCTGCCCTGAGTGCTACGACTACGAGGGCTCGGTGCTGTTCAACGCCGTAGCTCCAGAGCTATGGCGGCGCTTCACTGAAGCGCTGCGGCGACGATTCGCAAGGACGTGCGGCCACTCCCTGAAGGAACTGCGCGAACAGCTCATGATCTCCTTCGCCAAGGTCGCCGAGTACCAGCGCCGCGGCGTCGTCCACTTCCACGCCGTCATCCGCCTCGACGGACCGAACGGTCCCACCTCGCCGCCGCCGGTCTGGGCCACCGCCGATGCCCTGGAGCAAGCCGTCCAGCACGCGGCCGGCGCGATCACCGTCGAGGTCGAGCCGCTGGCCCGCGTCTTCCGCTGGGGCGCCCAGCTCGACGTCCGCCCCATCACCATGAACGGCGACCTCACCGAACAAGCGGTCGCTGCCTACATCGCCAAGTACGCCACCAAGGCCGCTGAATGCGTCGGCACACTCGATCGGCGCATCCACACCATCGATGAGCTGGCCCTCTACCCGCTGCGCGAACACGCCCGTCGCCTCATCGCCGAATGCCTCCGCCTGGGCGCCCTCGACGAACTGGCCGACCTCCGCCTCACCCAGTGGGCTCACATGCTCGGCTTCCGAGGCCACTTCTCCACCAAGAGCCGCCGCTACTCCACCACCCTCGGCGCCCTTCGCGCCGCCCGGGAGGAACACCAGCGAGCAGAGGAAATCATCACCGGCCGCCTGCCCCTATTCGATGAGGACACCGTCCTTGTCATCGCCCACTGGGAGTACGCCGGAAAGGGCCTGTCCCTCGGCGACCAACTCCTCGCCGCCGCACTCACCGGCACCAGCCTGTCGTACGCGGGCGGTGGTCCTGATGAGTAGGCAGGACAAGCTGCTGACCGTTCCCGAGGTACTCGAGGAACTGGGCGGAGTCTCGCGCCGCACCTTCTACCGCTGGCGCGAACTGGGACGTGCACCTGCGTGCATCCGGCTCCCCAATGACGAGCTACGCGTCTGGCGGAGCGATCTCCTGGCTTGGCTCGACTCCCGTCGGGAGGTCGCGTGAACACCACATACGACGTGAAGCTCAGCCAGATCCAGCAGCGCTCCAACCGCGGCATGCCGACCTACGTCGCCCGCTGGCGAGTGGCCGGCAAGGAGAAGTCGAAGAGCTTCCGCACCAAGGGCCTAGCCAACGCCTTCATGTCCGACCTGCGGCAGGCGGCCAAGGCGGGGGAGGAGTTCGACGTTGTCACCGGTCTGCCGGTGTCGATGCTGGCACCGCAGTCCTCAGGGCCGTCGTTCTTGGAGTTCGCTCAAACGTACGTTCTTCGACGCTGGAGCACCTCAGCGGCCAGGACCCGCGAGACGGACGCGTACGCGCTCCTGACACTCGTTCCTGTCCTGGTGTCCGATGCGCCACGCCGTCCCTCCACTGAGGAGCTCCGGGAAGTCCTTCGGATCCACGCGCTCCTCCCGGAAAAGCGGCGGGCCAGCATGACCACGACACAAGCCGCGGCTCTGAACTGGTTGGAGAGGGCATCCCTCCCGCTGTCGGCTCTGGGCGAGGCGCATGTTATTCGTACGGCTCTCGATGCCATCTCGGTCACTTTCACAGATGCGCCGGCGGGCGCGAACACGGTGCGCCGCAAGCGCGCCATCCTCCATCACCTCTTGGAGCACGCGGTGGAGCAAAAGGTGTTCAGCAGCAACCCGCTGGACGGGATCAAGTGGACTGTGCCCAAGGCGGTGACGGTCGTCGACCCCCGCACGGTGGTCAACCCTGCGCAGGCGCGGCAGCTCCTCGACGCCGTGCCCAGCGTTGGCCGAAAGCGTGGCCCTCGGCTGAGGGCGCTGTTCGCGTCCATGTACTACGCCGCGCTCCGGCCAGAGGAGGCCGCGGACCTACGGCTGAGGAACTGCACCTTGCCCGAGTCGGGCTGGGGCATGATCGTTCTGGAGAGGGCGCGGCCACAGGGGACGAAGCGCTGGACCAACTCCGGAGAGACCCACGAGTCGCGCAGCCTGAAGCACCGCGCGGACAAGGAGACGCGAGAGATCCCGATCCCACCCGTGCTGGTCGCCATGCTCCGCGAGCACATCGCCGAGTACGGGACGGCCAAGGACGGCCGGATCTTCCGCACCGGCACCGACGGGACCTACTCAAGTTCGGCGTACTCCTATGTCTGGCAGGAGGCTCGCAAACTCGCCCTCACCCCGGCGCAGGTGGCCTCGTCCCTGGCTGCTCGTCCGTACGACCTCCGCCACGCCGCCGTCTCACTCTGGCTGAACGCGGGTGTGCCTGCCCCCGAGGTCGCCAAGCGTGCCGGTCACAGCGTTGACGTCCTGCTCCGGGTCTACGCGAAGTGCGTGGACGGCCAGCAGGAACAGATCAACGGCAAGATCAACGCCGCGTTGGACGACGCATAGCCGACTTCTATCTGCTTCGGCCCCGGCCAGACCGGGGCCGTTCCATAGCCGGCTTACGTCAAGACGCAGAGGCCAGGAGAATCGGCCGGAGTTGCCTGGCGAACTCGATGACGTCCGCCTGGTGATCCCGCCCTGGCGCGCCCTGGTAGAGCCTGATGGAGAGCATCTTGGCGCCGTCAGGTGTCCACGCGGACACGTACGCTCCCCAGGACTCTCCGTCCGCGCGTCTCATAACCGCGCTATATCCTGGGCCAACTCCATTGGGTAAGGAAACGCCCTTATCGGCGATCTTGCGCCGTTCAAGACCGTCCAGCGAAAACTGTAGAGGGTCGTGCAGTTCGATCGACAATCGCACTGGTTCTTTCATGTCCGACGACTTGGATACGGTGCAATAGGAAAAATGGGATACCGAATTTGTTCCGCTCGTATAGAAGTCGTCTAGGCCGGTTGCTCGGGCGATCGCCTGTTTGGAGATCAGACCGCATTCGCCCGGTGATGCGGTGACGGCGCCAAGGGGGCGTCGATCTTGTGGGGGAGGCGGCGACGAGCATGCTGTCGCAATGGCAAGTGCAGTGGCTGCCAGTAAGATCGATCGACGTACCCTCATTCGCCTGCCTCGGGGTATGGGGGCGGTGACGGGCGGAATCCGTCCTGTACGGTGTTGTCGATTTCGCGGAAGATGCCTGAGGCGGGTGACAGTTTCAGCCACTCACGATACGCGTAGTCCTGCAGTGGAGTCATCATGCTGCGAGGTATTATCTCTCCGTCCTTGATGAAGTCCTGCGGCGAGCCCTTGGCATAATTCTCCGACGCATGCGGATGCGTAGTGGCGGCTGTTGTGCTCTCTCCGAAAAGGCCGTGCCGCATCATGGCGTCAGCCGTTAGATCTCTGAACATGTTCTGACTCGTGAACAGAGTCGTCTCCGCCGTGTCTCGGGCCTTCTTTCCGTCCTCGAACTTGATGTCGTCGCCGAGATTCCCCTCAATGTACTCATATCCACCCACAACCCAATCTCCCCCTGGTGTGAGCATGAGCTTGAGCGTGCTGGCAGCAACATCTTTCAACACTTTGCGGGTCTTATCCCTCGCGTCCGCTGTATTGATCTCCGATAGATTCCCCGCATCAACGACGAACTTCAGTGACTTGCTCAAATCCTGGACTCTGGCTTTGAACTCTTCCGCGGTGGCGCCGGCCATGGTGTCCCGGAGGATCTTCTGTCGCTGAGCGTCGACCTCGGCGCTGGTCGCATCCGGATGGCTCTTGTGCCACTTGTCGAAGATCGCTTCATTGGCCTTCTTGATCTGGGCCGCCTGCGCATCCAGGATCATCACGCTGTACTTCCCGTGGCTCTCCATGGTGATCTTGAGCGCCTCCGCATCCTTGAACGCCCAGGTCATGGCGCTCTTCGCGGCTTCGTCACCGAACACGGCGCCGTATGGCTGTTTGCCCGGGAGGATCGGATCTGTGTCAGGAAGAGGAGTGACGCCTACGTTCTCCTTGGTTTCAGGAGAGATCCGATTCACGTCGCTCATGTAGGCGGCGAAGACGCGGGCGGCGCTTTGCCGGGTGTCGGGAAGAGTTCGCTGCGTTCTTGGATCTGCCCAGAAGTGGATGGCCCAGGATGCGATCAAGGCGGACTTGTATCCGCGTGAGCTGCCTGGGGGTTCGCCATGGTCACGGTAAGTCGTGGTCGCGGCCTCGATCGCTCGACCCAGTTCCTGGTTGCCGCCGCTCCATCTGTTCTCCCGCATCAGGAAGGCCAGCGGCTTGCGCGTGGGGTCACTGAAGAAGTCCTGCGCGACCCGGGGATTGTGGGCCAAGGCGGCTGCGATGCCGGGACCGAACCCGATCATGGGCTGCCGCTCGCCGGGCGGCTTCTGCGTGTTGTCGTAGACCTTGTTGGTCAGGTCGAGCAGGAAGGCGTCATCGAACATGCCGTGTCTGAGGAGCCTGTTGACCACGAAGTCGGTCAATGCCTCCTCCTGTGGTGCGATCAACTCGTCGGTGTAGCCCTTGGGCAGCTTCATGGCGCCGACTCCGCGTGATGCTGTCCCCAAGGTCACGCTCAGCGCCGTCACCAAGCGGTCTACTTCGGTGGAGGGCGGGTCCTTCCAGCCACGGCTCAGGGGATTGCCAGGCAAGGTGCGGTAGAGATCGGCTACAAGAGCTTTGAGCTCCGCGGGGCGCATCTCGTTGGCGAAAGCCACGGCGAAGTAGGGATCACGCTGGTGCTTCTCCAAGAGGTCGAGCGCCTTGCCGGTGACGGTCTTGTCACTGAAGTCGCGCTCTTTCCATGCCTGTCGAAGCTGGTCGGCTATGGACTTGGCCGCGGCCGTGCCGCCCGCCGGCGAATGCGACACCCAGAGGGACTCGTCCGCCCAGACCAGACCCTTGTCGAGGCCGATCTTCTGAGTCGCGATGATGAGGTCCAGGCGGCGCTGTAGGTCGGGGACGCGTTGGGCGATCTGAAAGCCGACATCCCTCAACAAGCCGGGCCCGGACATGTTCATGCCGATCGCCCGCAACGCGCCGCTGATCTGCACGTCCACTTCGGCCCAGGCGGACTCCAGGCGCTTGATCTCGCCGATCAGCTGGGTCATCAACGCTGGGTCGATGCCTACCCGGTTCGAAGGGCTCATCAATAGGGCATCCCACGGATATGTGACTGCGGTCGTGCGAGTGTGTCCGGGTTGGCCGCGCCGGACTCGGCGCTGACGGGGGCGGAGTCGATCAAGGCGAGGGCCCGGCTGAAGACGCTGTTGTAGGCCGCTTGCCAGCCTCTGCAGTCCTCGATGAACTTGTCCGCGGCCTTGCCCTTCATCGCGCCGCTTTCGAGCAGGCCGATGAGCTTGCGCACGTCATTGGCGTGCTGGTCGCGTAATCGCTCGATCACGCGTCGAGCGGCGTTGATCTGTTCCTGTGTCGCCATCGTCCGGGTTTCCTCTGGACCTTCAAGGCGGCTATCCCTGGGATCAATGTGACGATAAGCGGAGCTCTCGCTTCCGTCGAGGGGAACGATAGAAGCGGCATAATGGGCAACCATTGTGTGGACTACTGCGTATCACACAGGATCGCGATTGCCTCGATGACGTCGGTGACCACATGGTCGGCTTGGTGCTCGCCGGTTGTACGCGTTCCTCGGTCGATCCAAATCGCACGTAGACCGGCCGTTCGGGCGCCCTCGACGTCTGAGATGAGGTTGTCACCGACCATCCAGCCGCCCCGGGCGAGGCCGGCCCCGCACCGCTCAGCGGCTATGTGGAAGAGGCGGGCCTGTGGCTTGCGGATGCCCTCGACTCCGGACACTGCATATCCGTCGACCGCGTCGGCAAGGCCGGTTCGCCGGAGCTTGCCGAGTTGGTTGTCGGCCATGCCGTTCGTAACGATGCCGACTCGCCACCCCTCGGCGCGCAACTCGGCAAGTCCTGCCAGAACGCCTGGGTAGCAGCGCACGAGGTGCGGCATACGCCGGCGGTAGGCCGCCCACAGTTCATCGACTGGTTCCGACAGAGCGAAGTGCTCGCGTACCTTGCCGAAGAAGACCTCTCGATGCGGGTACCCGTCTCGATCCAGAGAGACGAGCCAGGCCACGCCCTCAGGTCCCAACCGCCAGTGCTCGGCGAACTCCTCGGCCCAGCGGAAGAACGCGGCGTCGAGGTCAATGAGGGTCCTGTCGAGGTCGAAGAGGGCGAGGCGCTGCACGAGGCCACCCTAGATGTGAGCATCTCGCCGGCGCCGACCGTCCCTGATCCGATATATCCCATCAGGGATGCCCTCCGAGTCATCGCGCGATATCGAGCGATCAGGAACCTCCGGTCGCGTACAGGTGACGTCCGAGGATGCCGTTCCACGCCCTTGATTGGCTGATCGGGGATTGGATTAAGCGAAGATCCCGGTAATCTTCAGGACGTATCGGTGATGCGGCCCGACGGGCTTCCGCTCTGATGGCGGACACGCCCCCATACCGCACGAGTCTTTCGTGCTGCCTGGGGGTAGATCCGTGGCCGTTTTCCGGCATTCGGCGGAAAGTCTGGTCCAGCTGGTGTCCGAGTCGGTGCCCGAGCGCGTCCTCAGTGATGTGATCGCCGACTACCTGCGCGCCACCCAAGGGATCAATCCAGGCAGGAGTGAACGCAAGTCCTGGGATCGGAGCATCCCGATTCTGGCCCGGGACCTGGTCGAAGCCGGCCTGGGTGACGTCGAGATGCTCATCGAGTACCAGCTCCCGTTAACCAGCAAGCGGGCGGACGTCATCCTCGCTGGATGCGACCGGCGGACAGGAGCGGACTCCTACCTGATCGTCGAGCTCAAGCAGTGGAGCCAGGCCGAGCTGTACGAGGACGACGCCAACATGGTTCTGGTGTCGGGCATGGGGGACCGGCCCAAGCTTCACCCGGTCGTGCAGGTGCGGGGCTACTGCGAATACCTGGCCGATTTCGCCGGGGCCCTGGACCAACACCAGAACGCGGTGCGCGGGGTCGCTTACCTGCACAACGCCAGCGATCCGGACATCCACGATCTCTACGATCACGTCGAAGACGAGCGCACCCGGCTCTTCAGCAAGACCCGTCGGGGTCAGTTCGTCGACTACCTCAAGGCGCAGTTCGCGCCCGAATCCGGTGCCGCGGCGGCCGATCGCCTGCTGTCCAGCGCAATCCGCCCGTCGAAGCAACTGCTGAAGGTCGCTGCGGGTGAGATCAAGAACCGCGATCAGTTCCGCCTGCTGGCCGAGCAGCGCCTGGCGTACGAGATGGTCCTGCACGCGGTGGAGAAGGCACGGGCGGGCAACTCGAAGCAGGTTGTGATCATCACGGGAGGCCCTGGTTCTGGCAAGAGCGTCATCGCGCTGTCCCTGCTGGGCGAGCTTTCTGACCGCGGCTACTCCGCTCTGCATGCCACAGGTTCGCGCTCCTTCACCGAGACGATGAGGCGCGTTGTCGCCAAGGGTTCGACTCGGATGAGGGCGATGTTCAAGTACTTCAACAACTTCATGACTGCCAACCCCAACGAACTCGATGTGTTGATCTGCGACGAGGCCCACCGCATTCGCGAGACCTCGGCCAACCGGTTCACCAAGTCGACCGAGCGGACGGGTCGGCCACAGATGGACGAACTGATTGCCGCCGCGAGGGTGCCGGTGTTCCTGCTGGACGAGCATCAGGTGGTACGGCCGGGTGAGATGGGACGCGTCGCTGACATCACTGCCCACGCCCAATCTCTCGGCCTCGCCGTACATCAGGTCGATCTGAACGCGCAGTTCCGTTGCGGCGGGAGCCGCAAGTACGAGGAGTGGGTGCTTCGGCTGCTGGGCCTGGACGGCGACGCTCCGGAGGCATGGTCGGATGACGACCACTTCACCGTCTCCCTCGCCGAGTCGCCCCACGAGTTGGAAGCTCTGCTGAGGAGCCGGCTGGACGCGGGGTACTCGGCACGGATGACGGCGGGATTCTGCTGGCCCTGGAGTGCCCCGAACGGGGACGACAGCCTGGTCGCGGACGTACGGGTCGGCGACTGGACGCGGCCGTGGAACGTCAAGGGTGAGAGGGCTGTGGGAAACGCCCCGGCCAGCGCCTTGTGGGCCACCGCACCCGGCGGGTTCGAGCAGGTTGGGTGCGTCTACACCGCACAGGGCTTCGAGTACGACTGGAACGGCGTGATTTTCGGCCCGGATCTGGTCTATCGCGACGGCAAGTTGGTCACCGTCCGCAGCGCCAGCAAAGACCCGGCACTGGTGCGGAGGGGAGTCAGTGATGAACAAGCGGACCGGCTGATCCGTAACACCTACAAGGTGCTGCTGACCCGCGGAATGATGGGCACCGCTGTGTACTCAGTTGATCCGGCGACGCAGGAGTTCCTGCAAAAGCTGCTGGAGCCACGCGCATGAGTGCCCCGCGGGGGGAGTGAGCCCTTCCTCCGAGGGCAAGTTCGTAGCTTTCTGGAAACGGGACGACCTTGCACAGGTGCCCGGCCTTGTGCGGACAGCAGCGCTGCTTGCGCAGGATGCGCCAGCCCTTGAGTTGGATGTTGGCCCAGCGGCAGCTCTTGCATAGGGAGGAAAGACGCTGCAACGGACAGCATCATGGATGCAGTAAGTAATCGAAGTCATCCTTTACGTGATCGCTCGGATGCTTCCACTAACACCTCTATCGCCGGGATGTAGCTAACGGATCTTTACATCGACGTTAGCTCGACTACTGGCGGGCGCTGTGTTCCTGATGCAATAAGCGTTATAACGGTCACTAGTTGTAGTCGGTGTGCATCGCGCGGCATGCCTGGCGAGCGTCTACGTGCGAACGCGGCATACAGCACTCGCGCGGAGGGCGACATGAAGAGATGGTGCACGGGTTCCGCAGCCCATTTCGCCCCGTACAGCGCAGCCGAATCGACTGGGGTGTCACCGTTCCGCAGTGCAGTGCGGCCTGAGCGTACTGCGCAACTGCGAGACCTTGGGTCGCGGGCCGGCTGAGCGGGTCGGCTGGTGGTTGATTCAGCGGTCGCGATCAGCGCGTTGGTCCGACCGTGGTGCCAGGTGCACGGGCGTTCACGGGCTCGAGGGCGTCCTTCCTGATCGCGGAGATGGGCTCTAGCTGGTCAGGTAAATGCGGGAAGTGCGCATGAGATCGGATTCGCGGGCTCTGCCCGAGGCCCTCGTCCACATCCATGGCACGGATGGGCGTTTTGATGCACATAGGTATCACTTACGAAGAATGTCTAGTTCGAAGTGTGTATCCACAGAACTGAGATGGATCTGATATCTGGTCACGCGGCTGACCAGGCTATGGGGCCCCCAGCTGTAGGTGCTCGCAGGGCCTCGCCGGATTTCTGTCGTCGTGATCGGGCGCAGTCTCATCCAGAGTCTCATGTTGTCATCTTGGAGATGCCGTTCTTCAAGTGAGTGCCCACCAATGGGTGTGTATAGGCGCGCTCCGGCGCTGTGGAACGCATGCACGCTACTGATGGTTTCTCGATGTCGAGATGCCAGCAGCGGCTGTGAGTAAGGGCGCCTCCTTCCCGGTGAGCGTACTGACGGCTTGCCTCCACCGGTCGGGCGTAGGGGAATCGGCTGGCGCGCAAGCCGCTCGAGAGTGCTGGGGTCAATGTTGGTCTGCGTCCGTAGCTCTGACGTCAGCCATATGGATGTGCTGCAAACAGCATGGTCAGGGCGGTGCCCCTCGGTCGACGGCATGATGCCACGAAGCCGTGAACAGTGGCTGGGTTGAATATTGGGCTGTCCGTTAGTGGCTAGATGGGTGACAACAAAAAGGGTGTACGTTAGTGTTCTGGCCCTTACGTGACAAGTGGGGCCTATTTATATAAGCTTGGCGCTCATGTTGGAGCCTGATTCGTCCTACGTGCGAAGTCGCGTATGCCGTGCGACCGAAAAGCCGTGGCTGTGCATAGCGGATGAAAAGGTGCTCACTCAGTTCTCGCGGAGCGCGAACAAGTATCTGAGCGAACCGCGGTATGATCGGGAGCGTGAGATATCTCTATTAACTGGCAAGCTCACGATTGAGCAAGCGGCCAATTATGTGCTTCGCGCAGTATTTGATAGGGATATTGAGCGAGCCAGAGTAAGATACACGACGGCGGGGATCCTAAGGAAGGCCGGGTTTGCGGTCTTACATACCCCGGGCCGCATCTCCGCAGGTTGCGACCGTGATCTTAGCCACGTGTCGGTGATCTGGCCTGCAGACGATCCCGTCCGAAGGCAGGACATCCCATGGGACATCGACGTGACGCAAAGCTTCATCGAATGCTTCAATGGGTATGGAGACGAGCGGAGGTAGGGCGGTGAATCTAGACTCTATGATCAAGCGAGGACTTCCCCCTTGGCGCCCGCGACCTGAGGCATCCGACCTAGATGTGTGGCACGAGTACGAGATCCCGCTCACGGGCACCTTCCATCTCAACGGAGATCTCATCCTCTTCACGCAAGTAGCTGCTGCAACCGAAGAGCGAAGCGCGTGGGCATACGTGTGCATCGACCCGGACGGTGTCGACTCCGTAGAGAATGCCGATTTCGCCTCGCTGGACGAGATGGATGCGTTCGTTGGGGACAGGTTCGCGGGCCACGAGGTAGTGATCGCCCTTGCGGACGGTGACAAGCTCCTCGACACCTGGACGCGAGAGGTCATCGACTCTGGAGGCCTGTCGCAGGCGCTTGAGAGAGCCCTCAACACGGTGATCCAAAGCGTCAACCGTGTGGGCCAGCAAGAAGCTCGCATCCGGGCGAAGCTGGCAGGGGTTGAGGCGGCGACGGCAGAACTTGATCTACTGTCAGCTTGAAGTCGAATGACTCAGATCGCCCCCTAGGTGCGGTGGAGCAGCGGTTACAGACCACCTGAGCTCGATGGTGTTGGAGTAGAGGAGATCCGCGGGTTTGGTGTGGTTTGCGACGTCACCACCGAGTCCCAAGAACACGAGATCGGCGCTACCACTCCAGCCTTGCAGTCATCAACTGCTGGCACTGCTATGGGCGCTCGGGCGGGCCGCACGGGCCGAGTCGGCCTGGAGATCTGAGGCGCGGACCAGAAGTGTCCTGAAGGGTGGCTCGGTATGCGTCAGCCGGTCCACCATCTATCGGGCGGCAGTGGCGAGAGTCCAAGTGTTGGCTGGGCAGTGAGTTCCAGGTTGACCAGGTAGCGAAGGTTCAGAGCGGCGGCGCGGTGGTGGAGCCAGCGGTCGTTGGCCTGAGGGCCGCGGTAGGGAAGGCGGCGGTTGCCGCAAACCATCAGCCAGGCCGTGGCAAGTTTGACCATGGGCCGCCAACCTCGGTAGTCGTGCTGCCAGTCTGGGGCGGCGGCCGCCTGTTGACCTGACGGCACCTCGACGCGCGTGAGATGAAGGAGCGTACCCCCGAGGTCGGTGAGCCTCCTGTCGATGGCGAGACGCTGCAGACGGCCACCCTAGGGCCAAGTATCTCGGCGGGCCGGATCGACGCCAAGCCAGGCATGACCTGGAGAGATACCGTCAAGATCATCCCGTATATATCCCGCGATCAAGGTCTTACGGCTGCATACGGGTGCCCTTCACGACCTACCGAGGGTCTGGCGAGCGAAAGACCTGCGGCTAAGAAACCGCAGGTCGGATGGCGAAACGCCTGGTGGAGAAGAGTGCCCCCGGCAGGATTCGAACCTGCGGCACCCGCTTTAGGAGAGCGGTGCTCTATCCCCTGAGCTACGGAGGCGGACCCCCGTAAGCCTAGCGAAAGTCCGGCACTGTGTGGGCCGTGGGGGCGGGTGACTTTGGGGGCGTGAGCATGGGCTGTGGGCTCGGGAGGGTCGCGGTGGCCGGTATCGATGGGTCTGCTCCTGGTCGGGTGGCCGATTGCGCCGCGACTGCGCGGCTCACCTGCACGACCACCCGCGTGCCGAACTCGACGCCGCCCAGGCCCGGCTCGCCGTCGTGGGCACGCTGCTGACGGCCCTGCGTCACGCCCCTCGCCCCCGGCCCGAGCACCTGCGGGCCTGGCTGTACAAGTGGCCTCGGGAGCACCGCGATGCGCTGGCTGCAACGCCTGCCAACGCCGAGGCCTGGTGTGGAATGAACTGGCCCGACTCCTGATCGCCGACTTCCTCGCCCTGGCCGCTTCCGAGCGGAACATGGCCCGGCTGATCTTCCTCGATGAGGCGGTCCACCATCTCTCTCGGCGATCCAGATCGGCCGGCCGATCGGTGCGTCGGTCAGCGCGTGGCCGATGGTCTGTGGATGGCCTGCAAAGGCTGGTTCGGCGTCGGCTCGGCTGCTCGGCCAGTTCGTCGGCCACGCGCACCGCCCGGTGGGTGGCGGGTTCTCGCCCGTCGGCGTTTGCCCCTGCCCGGTACGTCGGCATCAGCGCAGATACGCCTTGGCGGTGCGACGCAGCACCAGGCTGATCACGATCGTCACCGTCATCGAGGCCGCCCCGGTCCCGGCGGCTGCCGCATATCCGGACTCGGTAGGGAAGGTCGCGCCCGAGCCGGTATGGGCGGAGAGCACCTGACCGCTGAGCGCGCTGCCGATGGAGAAGCCCACGCTGCGTACGACCTGGTTGAAGCTCATCGCGCTGGAGGTTTCCTCTTGCGGGGTGGCGGCGAGGATCGCGGCCGGCATGGCGGCGGAGAAGGTGCCGACGCCCAGGCCGAGCAGCCCCATCACGGCGAATGCCAGCCACAACGGGCCGCGGGGCCAGCGCGAACACCACCAGCGCCGCCAGCACCACGGCGCCCCCGGCGGCAAGCACCGTCGTGGCCTCAAGCCGCTTGCGCAGCGCCGGCGCCAGCTTGCCTCCCACGAAGCCCAGCGCCGAGAACTCCACGAGCACCAGGCCCTCGACGAAAACGTTCACGCCGAAGCCGTAGCCGCCGCCGCGGGTGTTTGCACGTAGCGGGTGACCTGCGTCAGCAGCAGGTACATGCCGACGCGGTGAAGGCGGTGCGGTTCCACGGGTGGTGGGTCCCGTTCGATGGGTGGGGTCATGGCTGGTGTGACAAGGCGTAAAGGGATGGCGGTGATCGGGTTGGGCGAGGGCGGGGGTGGCTAACGTCGGGCGCGTGACCAGAAGGCGGCGGCAGGACGTGCATCGGCGGCCCGTGGTGTTGGGGGTGGCGTTGGTGGCGCCCGTGATCTTGGCGGGTGGGTTGCTGGCCGGCGAGCTCAGCGGGTACGAGCGTGCCGGCATGAGGCGGGAGATGAGGGTCGCTGCCGACGGTGGCGACGTGGTGGTGGAGGCCGTGTTGTTGCCGGCTCCAGCGCGTGCTGACCGACGGTATGAGCGGGTTGTTCCGGCTCCGGTGCGGGGGCACTCCCGGTCCCAGGTGGAGGCGGCTCGGGTGCCGGAGGTCATGGCTGTTTCCTCCGTTCCTGATCTGGGTGTTGTGGGGCGTTCCTCGCGTGGCGGGCGGACGGCTCCGGTCGGGGTGGATGCGATGTCGCCTGGAGTCGCTGAGCGGCGGAGCTCGGGCGAGGCGGTGGAAGGTGCTGCCGGGGCTCAGGAAGAGGAGTGCCCGGGGGAGTGGGTGGACACCTGGTTGTGGGAGGTCTGCCGGGAGCGGGAGCAGGAGCGTGCGGTCGCGGAGATGAGCGCTGATGGGCTCACCGGGGATGAGGGGTGAATTGACCAGCTCGGTCGGTTGCTGAGTTGTGCGCGCCCTTTTCGGCTCGATTCGCTCGTTCGTAGGCCTGCGTCGATGCGGGCGAGTGGGCGCGGGCGGGCTCTTGTTCTGCGTCGGCGGGTGCTGTGATCGCCGCTTTCGGCGGGGCTCGTGGCCGGGGCGTTCTGCCTTTGGGTGGGCGAACCCGGTGGCGATGGTGAGCGTAGTTCACGATATGGGTGTTGACCTTGTGGCGGTGTTCGCGCCGGTCCTGGCGGGGTGGGCGTACAAAGCGCGCTTTTGTGTCATAACGGGTCGCTGGAGTTCGGTCCGGGCACTCCGGGGGCTGTAGTAACGTGCGTGCCTGACCCAGGTAACGAGTTCGCAAACGGAGGAGTCGGACGTGCCATCCCCTCGATCAGCGGGTCTGATCGCGGTCGTCATGGTGATGGCTTCTCTGGTCGCGATGCCTCCTCCTGCTCAGGCCGTTACCGAACGCGCCGGCCGTACGGAGCGGGTGGAGAACAAGGACCCGGCTGACCTTGCCGCGTTGCGGAAAGAGGCCGAGAAGTCGGCCAAGGAGCTGGAGGACGCCACCAAGGCGCTGGAGAAGCGCCGGGCTGACATCGCGGCGGCCGAGAAGGACCTGAAGGCCAAGCTGGACAGACTCCAGGAGGCCGATCGGAACCTCGCGCGGATCCGCCAGCCGGTGGCGCAGATGGCGGAGCTGCTGTACCAGCAGCCGGTGAGCGGCGACGGCGTCGCGGCGTTCCTGTCGGGTGACGCGAACGCGAACTCGTTGCGGGCGATGACCTACGCGACGTACATCGTGGAGGTCAAGCAGCACTCCGTCGAGCGGACCGCCGTGCTGGCCCGGGAGGCGCAACGGCTGGCGGCCGAGGCGCAGGAGATCAGGGCGAACAACCTGCTGGCCGAGGCGCAGATGTCGGCCGAGGTGGACACGTTGCGGCAGCGCTCGGACAAGATCGTCAAGTCGCTGACCGCCGCCTTGGTGAAGCTCGGCATCAAGATCGACAAGGTGGGGCGGGCGGCGCTGAGCTGCAACCCGCTTCGGGCCGCGACGGCCAACTCCTTCCCGAACGGGCTGATTCCCAAGGCCATGCTCTGCCCGTTGCAGCAGAAGGGGCACAGCCTGCGGGCCGATGCCGCCATCGCGTTCGTCAGCTTGAACGAGGCGTACCGCCGGCGGTTCGGCAGGCAGATGTGTGTGACCGACGCCTATCGCAGCCTGGCCGCGCAGCAGTCGGTGTACTACCGGCGGCCGGGGTTCGCGGCGGTGCCGGGGCGTAGTAATCATGGGCTCGGCCTCGCCGTGGATCTCTGTGGTGGGGTGGAGAGGTACAAGTCGACGGAGTTCGTGTGGATGGAGCAGAACTCCAAGAGGTACGGGTGGTTCCATCCGGCCTGGGCGTACAGCAGCCCGTTCGAGCCGTGGCACTGGGAGTACAACCCGAAGATCGACTCCCTGTTGTAGGGCGGGCGTACCCGTCTCCGCCCGCGGAGCTGTCAGGGCGCGTGTCTCACGTTGATTTGATGGTGATGGAGAGGCGGCCGGACGCCTGGGCTGCCGCCAGCCGGCCTGCCTGGTCCGGTGTGGTGGCGAGGACCAGCAGGGCGTCGTGCTCGTCGGTTGCCTTCGGGATGGTGACGACCGTGACGTCGTCGGCCACCAGCTGAGCGGATTGGCCCTCCCAGGCCGCCAGCACGGCGATGGTCGAGCCGGGGGAGAGCAGGCTCGCCACGTCGGCGTCCGCGATGCGTACCGGTGTCGCCACCGTTCCGGCCGGGAGGTGGAGCGAGTGGAGCAGGCGGGCGTCGGTGAACGGCTCGCCGCGGCGCATGGGGCCGGCGAGGACGCGGCCCACGGCTCCGGTCCGCAGCGCTCCGTCGGGAGCCGGGGTGAGGGAGACGGCGCGTACGTCACCGGGACGGAGCACTCCTGGGGCCAGGTCGCGGGCGGCCACCAGCACCGTGGGAGCCGGGTCGGGGCGCATGGCCGCGTAGCCCAGGAGAACGGCGATGCCGGCCAGGACGGCGGCGATGAGGCGCCGCCGGCTGCGCCGGGCCCACCGGCCTGGTTTTCGGCTCGCTCCATCCGTTTTCGGGATGCGCCCGCCGGGTCTCCAGCTTCGGTTGCCGCTGAGATTCCGGCTCGATGCTGCCGAGGTCACGTGGGGCTTTGGCGGGGGCGGTTCCCCGAGGAGTGAGTGAGGGCTGCGACCGTCGTGACCGGCGGCCGGGGTCGAACGGCCGGGTGTGGTGGGTGCGAGGGCCTGGAGGCGGGTCATGGTAGCTCGAAAGGCAGCTCGAGACCGTCCAGGGTGGAGCCGCACGAGCACGTGGGTTCGGTGGGCAGGGCTTCGACCGTGTCGGCGACCAACGTGCGCATGCGGGTCACGTTCTGGGCGAAGAACTTCATGACCTCCTCGTGGGTCACGCCCTCACCTGCCTCGACGCCCGCGTCGTGGTCGGTCACCAAGGAGAGGGAGGTGTAGCAGAGCGCAAGCTCGCGGGCCAGGACGGACTCGGGGAAACCGGTCATGCCGACGATCGTCCAGCCGTTGGAGGCGAACCAGCGCGACTCGGCCCGCGTGGAGAATCGCGGGCCCTCGATGACCACGAGGGTGCCGCCGTCGACCGTGTCCCAGCCGCCGGACCTGGCCGCCTCGATGGCGACCGCGCGGCCCGAGGGGCAGTACGGGTCGGAGAAGGAGACGTGCACCGCGTGGCCCGCGTCGTAAAAGGTCTGCGCTCTGCCGGACGTGCGGTCGACGAGCTGGTCGGGGATGACGAGCGTCCCCGGCCCGTGCTCGGCGCGCAGCGACCCGACGGCGCTGGGGGCGAGCACCTGTCGCACGCCGAGCGAGCGGAGGGCCCACAGGTTGGCGCGGTAGGGGATGCGATGGGGCGGGAACCGGTGGTCGCGGCCGTGCCGGGGGATGAAGGCGACGGAGCGCGAGCCGATCCGTCCGACGGTGACGACGTCGCTGGGCGGGCCGTACGGGGTGGGGACCTGGATCTCCTCCGCGTCGTCCAGCAGGGAGTAGAAGCCGGAACCGCCGATGACGCCGATGTCTGCGCGAGTGAGCATGGCGCTGAGAGTAGCCGGGACAGGTGGGTGGTGAAGGCGGCCGGAACGGCGTTCTATGGATGAAGGATGAGACAGAACGGGATTCTGTGGATAACGTCCTCAGCAGCACAGCAGCCTGGGGAGGATGGGTGTCGACCTGCTGGTCCTCGGCTTGGGGCTCGGCATGACCATGCAGGTGCTCGTGATCATCGTGCAGGATTTCGCCACCCGGTTGCTCAGTGTCGCCGATCTTTTCGGTTGTCGGCGGGTAGGCCGAGTGACCTGATCAGGTCGCGCATCTCGGCGCGGTACAGATCGCCTGGTTCGCGAGCCTGCGGGCCGAGGTGCCCGTAGACCTCCAGGGCCACCAGGCCGTGCATGCGTCCCCACAAGCGCAGCGCCAGGGCGAGGGCAGCGGGCGGCAGGTCGGGGAAGGCCTGACGGACCATCTCCACCAGCTCGGGGGTGAACGCCGCCCACGTGCAGTCGTCGTCCTGGAAGGCCTTGGCGTACGGCCAGGCTGCGGCGACCAGGCCGGTGAGGCCGAGGCATGCCCGCTTGGCGGCTACGGGTGCGGGTCCGCCGGCGGGCGCCTGGTAGCCGGGGACGGGATCTCCGTAGATCAGCCGGAAGCCCTGGGAGTTGGCCAGCGACCATTCGCGCAGCGCGGTGGCCCAGGCCAGGATGCGGCCGGCGATGTCGTCGGCCGGGAGCGTGTCGCGTGCGGCTTCCACGTGGTCGACCAGCCCGGTGTACACGTCGTCGATCAACTCGGTGATCAACGCGTCCCGGGTGTCGAAGTAGCTGTAGATGGCGCTGCCGCTCATCTCCAGGTCCCGGGCGATGGCCCGCAGCGAGATCGCGTCCGGCCCGCCCTCCGCCATGTGCCGCAGTGCGGTCGCCTTGATGTCGGCGGTGGTCTGCGCCCTCAATCGCGCCCGTCGCCCCAGAGTCTGTTGTCCCACGGTTGACATCGTACAGCGTTGCATTACAGTGCGGCGTACGAAAGTTGAGCGCCGCACGGAAATCGCGCGGCATTCGAGACAAGGGAACGACATGGCGAACGTGGTGGTGTTCGACCGGCTGGGTGGCCCGGAGGTGCTCCGGCTCGCCGAGGTGCCGCTGGCTGAGCCGGGCGAAGGCGAGGTACGGGTCCGAATCGACGCGATAGGGCTCAACCGGTCCGAGGCGCTGTTCCGCGCGGGCGGGTACTACTACCAGCCGACCTTGCCGGCCTCCCGCCTGGGCAGTGAGGCGGCGGGCGTGGTGGAAGCGGTCGGAGCGGGTGTGGTGGGGTTCGCGCCCGGTGACGCGGTGAGCGTGCTGTCGGTCGGCATGGGCATGTCAGAGCACGGGGTCTACGCCGACCGCGCCATCGTGCGGGCCGACACCCTGCTGCCCCGGCCCGAGTGGATGGACGCCCGTACGGGGGCCGCGATCTGGCTGTCCTACCTGACCGCCTACGGCGGACTGTTCGAGGTCGGCCACCTCCAGCCAGGCGATCATGTGCTCATCACCGCCGCTTCGAGCAGCGTGGGAACGGCGGCCATCCAGCTCGCCGGCCAGATCGGGGCCGTTCCGATCGCCGTGACCCGCAGCGCGGCCAAGATGGAGGATCTTCTGCGCGTCGGGGCCGGTCACGTCATCGCGACCGACCGGGATGACGTGGCCGAACGCGTGCGGGAGATCACCCGCGGGAAGGGCGCACGTATCGTGTTCGACTCGGTGGGTGGACCGGAACTCACCGCACTCGCCCACACCGTGGCCGAGGACGGCGCGCTGATCGTGTACGGCTGGCTGGACCCACGCCCCGCGCCGCTGCCCATGAACTGGCCCCTCAACGTCCACGGCTATGGGATCCATCTCGTCACCCGAGACCCCGGCCGCATGAGCCGGGCCCGCGCCTTCATCGCCGCCGGCCTGCGTACCGGCGCGCTCGCCCCGGTGATCGACCGCACCTTCGACCTGGGCGACATCGCGGAGGCTCACCGCTACATGGAGGCCAACGGTCAGGTGGGCAAGATCGTCGTCACAGTCGAGCACTGAATCGAACCGTTCAGCACTGAACCGGAGGGAACACCCTTATGAGCAGCGCGCACGCTGACGCCGTCGGCCGCATGATAGAAGCGATCAACGAACGGGACCCGGCCCGCCGCCGTTCACTGATCGAACAATCCTTCACACCCGACTGCGCCTACACCGACCCGGATGACGAGGTGCAGGGGCACGACGCGCTCGACGCGCTGTTCGAGCGGCTCCAGCGTCAGGCGCCGCCCGAACTGCGGTTCAGCCTGTCCGGCCCGCTCGACGCCCACCACCGGCAAGCCCGGTTCACCTGGCAGTTCGGGGCGCGCGGGTCAGCAGATCCTGTGGCGACCGGCGGTGACGTCGCCGTCTTCTACGACGGCCGCATCCACCGCCTGTACGCCTTCTTCGACAAGGCCTGATCGCCGACGCGCAGATGGAGCGACACCCGAGCGGCGATCTGCTCGGGTCCGCTCTGCTCGCTTCGGCCGACCGGACGCCGGTGCCCGATCGAGCCGGGGGTCAGTTGGAGGCGGCGGCAGCGGCCGGCGTGGAGCTGGAGGAAGACGAGGACGACGACTCGCTCTTGCCCGACGACGAGGAAGAGGACGACGACTCGCTCTTGCTCGACGACGACGAGGAAGACGAGGACGAGGCGGGGGACGTGGATGACGATGACGAGCGGCTGTCCGTCCGGTAGAAGCCGGAGCCCTTGAACACGATGCCCACCGCCGAGAACACCTTGCGCAGGTTGCCCTGGCAGGCGGGGCAGACCGTCAGCGCCTCGTCGGTGAACTTCTGGACGACCTCGAGCTGCTCACCGCAGTCGTTGCAGGCGTACTGGTAGGTCGGCACGCGCTCCTCCTTCAGGCTTGCTCTGGCACTCGAGCTATCTTCAGGCTTGCTCTGGCACTCGAGCTATGCGACTGCTAATGGTAACCGATACCGTCAATTGACTATTCCAGTCCCCGCTCCCCGTACCATCCGGCCAGCTTGCCGCGGCGGCTGACGGCGCGCAGCCGGCGTTCCACCTGGTCACGGCAGGAGGCCGTGGTGACCACGAGAAGCTGGTCGTCCGCGTGCACCTGGGTGGTGCCCGAAGGGACGAACGAGCGGCCGTCGCGGACGACGAGCGTCACCGCGGCGCCCGCCGGGAGCCGGAGCTCGAACAGCTCCACGCCGTGCAGCTTGGAGCCGGGCGGGATCCGTACCTGCAGCAGGTCGGCCTGGAGCTCCTCCAGCGGCGCCGACTCCACCTCCAGGTCGTGCGCCTCGCCGGGGGCGGTCACGCCGAGCACCCGGGCCACGAACGGCAGCGTGGGCCCCTGCAGCAGCGTGAACACGATCACGATGATGAACACCTCGTTGAAGACGTCCTTCGACCCCTCGACACCCGCCGCCCACGGGATGGTCGCCAGCACGATGGGGATGGCGCCGCGCAGACCCGCCCACGACAGGAACGCCTGCTCCCGCCAGCTCACCCGCGCGACCCGCACCACCCGCGCCAGCACCGAGCTGATCAGAACGGACGCCGGCCGGGCGAGCAGCACCAGGACGGTCCCGGCGATGAGGCCGGGCACGATCGACGACGGCATCTCCTGCGGGCTGGCCAGCAGTCCCAGCATGACGAACAGCCCGATCTGCGCCAGCCACGCCGCTCCCTCGGCGAAGCCCCTGGTCGCCGCCCGGTGCGGCAGCCGCGAGTTGCCGAGGATGAGGGCCGTCAGGTAGATCGCCAGGAAGCCGGAGCCGTGCAGCAGCACCGCGCCGCCGTACGAGACGAAGGTCAGCGCCAGTACGGCGATCGGGTACAGGCCCGAGGCCGGCAGCGCGACGCGGCGCAGCGCGTACGCGCCCGCGGGGCCGACGGCCAGGCCGACGGCGGCGCCGATGGCCAGCTCGACCCCGGTCTCCAGCAGGAACATGCCGATCGACGGCGACTGGTGGCCGGCGGCGCTCAGCAGCATCACGGCGATCACGGTCGGGGCGTCGTTGAAGCCCGACTCGGCCTCCAGCACGCCCGCCAGCCGGGGCGGCACGGGCAGCCGGCGCAGCACGGAGAAGACGGCGGCGGCGTCGGTGGGTGCCAGCACCGCGCCCAGGATGAGCGCGGTGATCGGCTCGAACCCGAGCAGCACGTGGACGGCCAGCGCCAGCACCACGATGCTGACCGCGACGCCCACGGTGGCGAGGATCAGCGCCAGCGGCACCGCCCGGCGCACATGGCTCCAGCTCGTGGTCAGACCACCCTCGGCCAGGATCACGGCCAGCGCCGTCATGCCGATCTGCTTGGCCAGGTCAGGGTTGTCGAACGGGATGCCGACCCCGGACTCGCCCAGAACCAGCCCGAACCCCAGGAACAGCAGCAGACTGGGCAGCCCGCTGCGGTGCGCGATCCGTACGGAGACGATGGCGGCGATGACGATCGCCGCCCCGATCAGAAGCCAGACATCCAGCGGCATCTGGCCTCCTCTCGTACGTTCGGTTACATAAGCCTAGTGAGTTCCTCGGGACTGATCGCCCAGCGCACCCGCTGGTCATGCGGCTCGGCCGGGACCCCGTCGACCAGCTCACCGGGGTGGAGCAGCGCGACGGTGGGCACGTTCGGGCCGATGCGGGCCAGGGCGCGGTCGTAGGAGCCCCCGCCCCGGCCCAGCCGTACCCCCGTCAGCCTGTCCACGGCCAGCGCGGGGACGATGACCAGGGCGGCGGTGCGGATCGCGTCGACGCCGCGGCGTGTGTCCACCGGCTCCATGACCCCGTACCGGCCGGGCGCGAGCGTGTCGGGCCCGTCGTACACCGCCCAGTCGAGGTCGTGGTCCTCCTTCAGGACCGGCAGGATCACGGTCGCCCCGTGCTTCCACAGCGCGAACACCAGCCCGTGCGTCCCCGGCTCCGTGTCCATCGACCAGTAGCAGGCGACGAGCCCGGCCATCTGGACCCACGGCTGGTCGAGCAGTGTTTCGCGGACTTTGGAGGCGTTCGTCCGGAGCTGTTCTGGGGAGAGTGAAGCACGTGACGACATCACTTCGCGGCGCAGGTTCAGCTTGTCCACAGGTCCCTCCACTAGGGTCTACTCATGGCTGACTTCGACCCTGTGACGAAAGCCGTCGTGCCCGCCGCGGGTCTGGGCACCCGGTTCCTTCCGGCGACCAAGGCGACACCCAAGGAGATGTTGCCCATCGTCGACAAGCCCGCCATCCAGTATGTCGTCGAAGAGGCCGCCTCCGCCGGGCTCCTGGACGTCCTCATGGTGACGGGCAAGAACAAACGGTCGATCGAGGACCACTTCGACCGCGCGTTCGAGCTGGAGGAGGTGCTCGAGGCCAAGGGCGACGAGCACCGGTTGTCCCAGGTCCGCGAGCCGGCCTCGCTGGCCACGCTCCACTACGTACGGCAGGGCGAGCCGAAGGGCCTCGGCCACGCGGTGCTCTGCGCCAAGCAGCACGTCGGCGACCACGCGTTCGCCTGCCTGCTCGGCGACGACCTGATCGACTACCGCGACCACCTGCTCCAGCGCATGATCGAGGTGCGCGACACCTACGGCGGCAGCGTGATCGCGCTCATGGAGGTGCCGAAGGACCAGGTCTCGCTGTACGGCGTGGCGACGATCGAGGCGACCGAGGAGCCGGACGTCGTACGTGTGACGGACCTGGTGGAGAAGCCGTCGGTCGACGAGGCGCCGTCCAACTGGGCGGTCATCGGCCGGTACGTCATCGACCCGGCGGTGTTCGAGGTGCTGGAGAACACCCCGCCCGGACGCGGCAACGAGATCCAGCTCACCGACGCGCTCCGCACGCTCGCCGGCCGCGGCTCCGACCAGGGCGGTCCGGTCCACGGCGTGCTGTTCCGCGGGCGCCGTTACGACACCGGCGACAAGCTCGACTATCTGCGTACCGTGGTGAAGTTCGCGGCGGACCGGGAGGATCTGGCGCCGGAGTTCGTGCCGTGGCTGCGCGAGTTCCTCGACGAGCTCAGTTGACCTCGATGAAGTCGGTCGACGCGCATCTCGCCGACATCCTGGCCACCGTACGCCCGCTGGCGCCCCTGGAGCTGGAGCTGGAGCGGGCGCTGGGCACGACGCTGGCCGAGGATGTGACCTCGCCGGTGCCGCTGCCGCCGTTCGACAACTCGGCCATGGACGGCTACGCCGTCCGCGCCGCCGACATCGTCGAGGTGCCGGTCAGGCTGCCGGTGATCGACGACGTGGCGGCCGGATCGAGCCAGCTGCGGGCGGTCGGGCCCGGGCACGCCGTACGGATCATGACGGGCGCGCCCGTGCCCGCCGGCGCCGACACCGTCGTGCCGGTGGAGTGGACCGACGGCGGCACGGTCACGGTCACGATCGAGCGCACGGCGCCCGAGGGCAACGCGATCCGGCGCAACGGCGAGGACGTGCTAGCCGGCGACGTCGTCCTGGAGGCGGGGACCGTGATCGGCCCCGCCCAGCTCGGCATCATCGCCGGGGTGGGCCGCCGGCGCGTGCTGGCGCGTCCGCTGCCGCGGGTCGTCGTACTGTCGACGGGCGCCGAGCTGGCCGAGCCGGGCACCGAGCTCCAGCCCGGCCAGATCTGGGATTCCAACAGCTTCACGCTTACGGCCGCGGTCCGGGCCACCGGGGCGGAGGGCTTCCGGGCCCCCACGGTCAGCGACGACCCCGCCGTGTTCCTCGACCAGCTCGACGCGCAGCTCCTGCGCGCCGACGCCGTCGTCACGAGCGGCGGCGTCTCGATGGGCGCCTACGAGCCGGTCAAGGAGGCGCTCGCGCCGCTCGGCACCGTCCGGTTCGAGAAGGTCGCCATGCAGCCGGGGATGCCCCAGGGGTTCGGCGTCGTGGGGGAGGACCAGGTGCCGATCTTCGCGTTGCCCGGCAATCCGGTCTCGTCGTTCGTGTCGTTCATGCTGTTCGTACGGCCGGCGCTGCGGAAGATGCGCGGCCTGGACGCCGAGGCGTCCGAGACCGTGACCGCGCACGTCATCGGCCCGCTGCACTCGCCGTCGGGACGCCGCTCGTTCCTGCGCGGCGTGCTGGCGTCGGACGGCACCGTGACACCGGTACGCGGGCAGGGCTCCCACCAGCTCGCGGCGCTGGCCTCGGCGAACGCGCTGATCGTGGTCCCCGAGGACGTGACGGAGGTGCCGGCGGGCACGGCCGTCGAGGTGATCCCCCTGTGATCTGTCGGAAGGTGAGCTGTCGGTGAGTGAGTTCACGCACCTGGACGAGACGGGCGCGGCACGTATGGTGGACGTCTCTGGCAAGGACGTCGGGGCGCGCACGGCCACAGCGACCGGGCGGGTGCTGCTGTCGCCGGAGGCGGTGGCGCTGCTGCGCTCGGGCGAGGTGCCCAAGGGTGACGCGCTGGGCGTGGCCCGGATCGCCGGCATCATGGGCGCGAAACGGACACCTGACCTGATCCCGCTCTGCCACCCGATCGCGCTGCACGGCGTGAAGGTGACGCTCGACGTCGAGGACGAGGGCGTCGCGATCACCTGCCGGGTGAAGACGGCCGACCGTACCGGCGTGGAGATGGAGGCCCTGACCGCGGTGTCGGTGGCCGCGCTGGCGCTGATCGACATGGTCAAGGCGGTGGACCCCGCCGCGGTGATCAGTGACGTGCGGGTGGAGGAGAAGACGGGCGGCAAGACCGGGCACTGGACGCGGCCGTGATCCGCGCGCTGGTGGTGACGGTGTCGAACCGGGCCTCCGCCGGGGTGTACGAGGACCGGTCGGGGCCGCTGCTGGTGTCTCTCCTGGAGGATGCCGGGTGCTCCGTGGACGGGCCCGTGGTGGTGCCGGACGGCGAGCCCGTGGAGGCGGCGCTGCGCGACGGGGTCGCGGCCGTGTACGACGTGATCGTGACGACCGGGGGGACGGGCCTGACGCCCGCAGACCTGACGCCGGAGATGACCGCCCGAGTGATATCTCGGGAAATTCCCGGCATTGCCGAGGCGATCAGGCAGGCGAACCGTGACAAAGTTCCCACCTCGATTCTCTCCCGCGGCCTCGCCGGCCAGGCCGGCCGCACGCTGATCGTCAACCTCCCCGGCTCCACGGGAGGCGTACGGGACGGCGCCGCCGTACTCGCACCCGTTCTCCGGCACGCGGTGGAGCAGATCAACGGCGGCGACCACCAGCGGTCCGTCTGAGCCGTGGCGGCGACATCCCCGATGGGGGGATGATGAGTGATGTGGATCGACTTCGTGGCTGGCCGGCGACCCTGGAAGAGGGTCCCGTGGGTCTCAGGCCGTTGCGGCTGGCCGACGTACGCGTCTGGCGCGATACGAGAGTGCGCAACGCCGACTGGCTGCGTCCCTGGGAGCCGAGCAACCCGGAGACGCCGCTGTTCAAGACCGGTCTCGGCCCGTACGTCTCCATGGTCGGCACCCTGCGCCGCGAGGCCAGGCAGGGCCTGGCGCTACCGTGGGTGATCACGTACGGCGGCCGGTTCGCCGGGCAGCTCACCATCGGCGCCATCGTCTGGGGCTCGGCCCGCTCCGCCCAGGTGGGCTACTGGGTCGACGGCGCCCTCGCCGGCCGCGGCATCACGCCCACGGCGCTGGCCATGGCCGTCGACCACTGCTTCTTCACCACCGGTCTGCACCGCCTGGAGGCCAACATCCGCCCCGAGAACCAGGCCAGCCGCAGGGTGGTTGAGAAGCTCGGATTCCGGGAAGAAGGCATTCGTCGCCGTCAGCTCCACATCGACGGAGCCTGGCGCGACCACATCTGTTACGCGCTGACCGTCGAGGACGTTCCCGGCGGCCTGCTGGTGCAGTGGCGACGCGCTCGCGAGTCGGCCTCTCACGGCGGGTCTCCGGTAGAAGAGGTTTGACGATCTCGCGACACACCGCACCGAATGCTCGTCAATCAGTGACACGCGGTCTTACGGTGCGTGACGTGAGCACATCGAAGACGCCGAAAACACCCGGGTGTCTTCGTCGTGCCCGGAGGTGGCCGTGAGCAGCGTCCTCCTCTACCTCGCCATCGTCGTCATGTGGTTGTGCGTGCTCGTGCCCATGTGGCTGCGCCGCGACAAGACCAACCTGGCCGAACTGGCGGAGCTCGAAGAGTACTACACCGGCGAGCACCAACTGCCCGACCTGGAGCGCCTGGAAGCCCAGGAAGGCGCGTTCACACCACCGCCCCCGGGTGCCGTCGAGGGCGAACGGGTGGATCCCCGCCAGTTCCGCGTCAAGCGCCGCGCCATCATCGTGGCCCGGCGCCGCCGGCTGCTCTTCTTCACCGCGCTGCTGGTGATCGCCTCGGTGGTGACGGCCTCGGTCAGGATGATGCCATGGTGGGGGGTCGCGCCCTCGGTGGTCGTCATGCTGTCGTACCTGGGATTCCTGCGCATCGCCGTACAGGTGGACCGGGAACGTCGCGACCGCGCCGCCCAGTCCCGCGCGGAACGCGCCCGCCGCCTCCGCGACCAGCGCCGCGCCGCGATCCTGGCGGCGGAGCAGGAACGCGCCGAGATCATCGACCTGGCGGCCCGGCAGGAGGATGCCCTGTTCGACCAGTACGCTGAGCCGCCGCGGCGCGCGGTGGGGGATTGAGGTCACGTGCGAGGTCGCGTGGGGGTGGCGCGAGGACCTCTGAGAGTTTGCTAATCTGGTCGAGGTTCTTGGGGATGTAGCGCAGTCCGGTAGCGCACTTCGTTCGCATCGAAGGGGTCAGGGGTTCGAATCCCCTCATCTCCACCAGGGGCCGTTCTTGAGACGGCTGGACTGAAGTTGACGGGATCCCGTTTGATCATCGCGATCAGGCGGGATTTTGTCGTTTCAGGGGTTCCGAATCGGGTTCGTCATGATTTGGGGACCGCGGAGCAAGCGTCCGGGAAGGCCCGGGTGGTGTCAGTCCGCTGGTAGAGGACCGAGATACAGCCGTTGGGCATGGCGAAGCCGACGGTGAGCAGGGCGCCGTGGGCGCTGCCTTGGACTCCCCGCTGGTCCACTTTGTAGTCCAGGGCGAGTTGGTAGCCGAGCTGGCGTGCGGGTTGGGCGAAGTGGCCGGGTTGCTGGTCGGTGTAGGCGCGGTCGACGACCGCAAAGCCGGTGGGCAAGCCGAGCGCGGCCAGGGGTTTCAAGGTGGTGATGGCGTTGGCGCCGATGCGTTTGTGCGGGGTGTCGAGGACCGGGCCGAGCGCCAGTTGCGGGAAGGACCCGGAAGCCGAGCGGGTGCGGGCGGCGACGGTGAGGGTGGCGCTGCAGCCGTACTCGGGCGGGTCGTTGCCGGCCCAGTGGTGCCAGCCTGCGGTGATCTCGGCGGAGGCGATCAGTTCCCCGGTGGAGCGCCGCGTTCGGGGTGGGCGGGCGAGGACCGGGGCGGCGGTGGTGTCGATGCCGACGTCGCCGGTCGAAGCCAACCGCCTGCCCATCTCCCCACGCCGGCTCACCAGGCTCCTGCTCACCCAACCCGACAACCTCCGGATCGCCACCGCCCGCGCCGTCGACCTCCCTCATCTCCACGCCTTCATCCGCGGCCTCGACCAGGACCGCGCTGCCGTCCAAGCGGCCGTCACCTTGCCCCACCACAACGGCGGCACCGAAGGTGTGAACACCAAAACCAAACGGATCATGCGACAGATGCACGGGCGGGCCGGCTTCACGCTGCTCCGCCACCGCATCCTCTTGGCCTAACTCTCCGTCACCACCGAATCTGAGACAGAGCCGTTCTCCTTGCAGTCCCCTGCCTGTGCGGGGAAGGCCACGACAGACGCGGCAACAGGGAGCACGGCCAGGGCGGCAAGCTTCTGGATCTTGTTCATGTCAGGGTTGGATGCGTCCGGATCGAGAAGGGTTCGGCACTCTTTTCGAGTTCCGCCCGCCGCAGCGCAGGGCCCACCACAGCCCACTCCGGCGCGTCCCAGGGATGGGATCGCTCAGAAGGAGCGATGCGCACATGGGTGTTTTGGGCGGAACTTCGTCGGTGATGAGTGCATCAAACCGAGCGTGTTGATCGAAGGAGACCCTCAGCGGCTCGGTCGTTACTGGCTGGCCGGGCGGCTCGGCGCCGGCGGCCAGGGAGTGGTGTATGAGGCATATGCCGAGGACGGCCGCCGGGTGGCGATCAAGGTGCTGTACGGCGATCAGGTGGCCCAGCTCGGCCGGGAGGCGGCGGCCGCCCAGCGGGTGGCCTCGTTCTGCACCGCGCCGATCATCGAGGCCAAGCTGGAGGGCCCGCGTCCCTACATCGTCAGCGAGTACGTGGAAGGCCCGAGCCTGCGCGCGGCGGGCAGGATCTTCGCGGGTGACGACCTGCACCGCCTGGCCACCGCCATCGCGACGGCGCTGACCGCCATCCACGACGCCGGGGTGATCCACCGCGACCTCAAGCCCGACAACGTGCTCCTGGGCCCGGACGGCCCACGCGTGATCGACTTCGGCATCGCCAGGACCGCCGAGATGTCGCTCACCGCGACCGGCGTGGTGAGCGGCACGCCCACCTACATGGCCCCTGAGGTGTTCATCGGCCAGCGAGCGGACGCCTCGGCGGACGTGTTCGCCTGGGGAGCCGTCATCGTCTTCGCCGCCACCGGCCGTGATCCGTTCCACGCCGAGAACCTGGGAAGCGTCATGCACCAGGTGTTGTCGGCCACCCCCGACCTGTCCGCGCTGCCCAGCACGCTGCGCCGGTTGGTCTCCTCGGCACTGGCCAAGGAGCCGGCCCAGCGGCCGGCCGCCCGCGAGCTGCTGCTGGCGCTGGTCAGCGGCGACGGCGACCTCGACACCGCCCGCCTGCTCGCCCAGGGCGGCCACCGGGCCGCCGGGATCGGCGCGCAGGGGCGCGATCCCGCGCTCGGCACGCTGGCCGAGCAGGCGTACACGATGCTCGATCCGGCCGAGCGCGAGCTGGTCCCCGAGGTGTTCCTGCGGCTGGTGACGGTGGACGAGGCGGGCGAGCTGTCGGCCCGGCACGCCGAGCTGGACGAGCTCGTCGAGGGGCGGGCGCCGCACGAGGTGGCCGCCGTGCGCAGGATCCTCGCCGTGTTCGGCTACCTCCTGGCCAGGCAGGACGGCGGCGTACGGCTGGCCAGGCCGGCCCTGCCCCAGGCCTGGCCGCGGTACCGCCGGTGGATCGAGACCAACCGCGACGGCCTGGCCGTACACCGGCAGATCCTCGCCGCGGCGCGACGCTGGGAGACGGCGGGACGCCGGGACGGTGACCTGTTCCAGGGCAGCAACCTGGACAACGCGTTGGAGTGGGCGGCCACCGCCCGCCGCGACATCACCCTGTCGCCCACCGAACGCGACTTCCTGTCCGCGGCGGCCACCCTGACCAGGCACAGGGCCAGGCGGGCCCGGCTGACCTCGCTGAGCCTGGGCGGGCTGCTGGTGATCGCGCTGGTGGCCGGCGGGCTGGCCGTACAGCAGAGCGCGGTGGCCGACGACCGGGCCGAGCAGATCGCCGGGCAGCTGACCAGGTCGGAGGCGGCCAGGCTGGCGGGGGTGGCGACCACGACCCGCGGGAGCGACCCTCGCCAGTCGATGCTGGCGAGCCTGGCGGCCTGGCGGCTGGACCGCACGCCGGCCACCAGGGCGGCCCTGGTGGCCTCGCTGGCACAGCGCGAGACGGCGATGTTCCGCGACCCGTCGACCGCGGGCGACACGGTACGCACGCTCGGCGCCGACGGCCGGACGCTGATCAGCGCCGACTCCACCGCGACGCGCGCGTGGGACGTGCGCAACGGCCGGCTCCTGCGGACACGCGGCGCCAGGCCGGCCGAGCCGATGGACAGCGTGACGCTGAGCCCGTCGGGCAAGGTGCTGGTGACCGTGACGGCCAGGCGCGCATCCGCGGTGGACCTCGTCAGCGGCAGGCCGATCAGCGACTACGTCTTCCCCACTGCCAAGGATTTCACGAACGAGTGGGTCGACGTGGTGTTCGAGCGGGACGATTCCGTCCTGCTCCAGGAGGCTGACCGGCGTACCCGCTGGGACCTGCGAACCGGCGTCGCCAAGGCGCTCGGGCCCGCCCCCGCGGGCACATTCAGCCGGGACGGGGTCTGGCGGGCCGCACAGCGCGGTCGCCAGCTGGAGCTGACCAACCTTAGGACCGGGGCGAAGGACTTCATCGGCGACAAGGACGGCGCCGGCACCCAGGGCACCTGGAACGGTGGCGCGGCCGTGTTCGGCCCCGGTCTCGTCGCGACGGTGGCATCGCGGTCCATCCAGTTCTGGCGCAGGTCGGACACGCAACTGCTCACCACGGTCCAGATACGGGGGGACGATGAGGCGGTGCAGGGGGCCTTCGACGGAAGCACGTTCCGCTACCTGCTGGGCGACCAGGTCTTCTCGGTGGACGTGGCCGACCTGACCACCGAGGACGACGATCACCTTGTGGTCACGGCGGCGCTGAGCGGCGACGGGCGGCTCGTGGTCCGCGACGGCGAGCTGTCGGCCGTCGGCGGGAGGAAGGTCGGCGCGTTGCCGGAGGCGGAGTACGCGGTATTCAGCCCGGACTCCCGTTTCGTCGCCACGTTCGGGCCCGGGGTGCGGATCGTGGACACCGCCTCGGCCGCCGTCCAGGGCACGCTGCGCACGTCCGCCGTGCAGGTGGCCTTCTCGCCCGACGGCGCCAGGCTGGTCGTGGTCACCGAGAAGGGCGGGGTCGAGCTGTGGGACCGGCAGACCAGGCGGCGCATGTGGTCGGTGGAGGCGGGCGCGGCGAAGTACGCGGCCTTCTCCTCCGACGGGCGGACGCTGGTGGTGGCGGGCGACCGCATTCACCTGCTGGAGACGGCCGCAGGCAAGGCGTTGGGGCCGGCGTTCGGCGGCGGCGGCAGGGACGCCGAGGGGGTGCGCGCGTATTTCACCCGCTCCGGCAAGGCGGTCGTGGTGCTCGACGCGCGGCGACGGATGACGGTCTGGGACGTGGCCACGCGCCGCAGGCTCGCCACCGCCCGCGGGACGCGCGGGTTCGGCGACCCCGCCGCCTACTCGCCGCGCGAGGACCTGCTCGCCAGCCTTCAGGTGGGGGGAAGGGTGCGGCTGGTCGACGTGATGTCGGGCACGGACCTGGGCGCGCTGCTCGACCAGGGCGGCGGGCAGGACCCGGAGATCGGGGAGCCGCTCGACGTGGCGTTCACCGGCGACGGGTCGGCGGTGCTGACCGTGGACGGCAACGGCGCGGTCAGGCGGCACGCCGTGGGCGGGGAGGCGTTGGCGGCGGCGGTGTGCGCGAAGGCGGGCGGGCTGAGCGCGGCCCAGTGGCGGGTGATCGTACCCACGCTGCCGTACAGAAAGGCGTGTCCCTAGCCGGCGACCGCGACGAAGCCCGTGCCGCGGTGGGTCACATCGGAGTAGGCGCGTGTGCGATCCTCGCCCTCACTGGTCTGCAACTGATGACACCCGACCACATCCGTGGACGGGTCATGGTGTTCGTCTTCAGCTCTCGTCCGCGTTCCGTTCTCTGCGCGATCATCTGGTCAATCGGGTCATCACGTATCAGGGTCACACAATTGGATACCCCCACGAGGGCCCCTTCGATGCCTGACGCTGACCTCACCGGCCCTGCATCGTCAACGCTCAGAACGGAGCGACACCGGGCCGGGTGTAACGGCCCGATCGCAGGCTGAGCGGGAAATGATCTCCAAGAGTTCGGGAAGCGATCTTAAACAGTCGTTCCTCCGCACGTCACAACCACTTGTGAACACCCCACCCAGGTAAAGGCCACTTCCGTTGATCGGAAGTGGCCTTTTTGATCTTGTGAGTGACAAACTGAGTGAAATGCTGACGGACCGTTACTGAGGTTGAACCCCTGGTGTCGTAGGAGCTCACGGCTGGCCGTCGGCCGCGGTATCACCGGAGGCATGCGGACGGGCTGACCGCCGAACGGCAGCAGTTTCGTGAGGAGTTACGGCTCCAGGCGGCGGAACGGTTCGCTCGGGGTGAGGCGAGCTCGGTGATCGCCAAGGACCTCGATCCAGGGCGTGCGGAAACTCCTGGTCCGCAACGGCTGGTCCTGCCAGGTTCCAACCCGACGCGCTGTCGAGCGGGACGATGACGCGGTCGCCGGGTGGGTCACGGAGGTGTGGCACTGCGCGGAAGACTCGCGGCGGCTCGTGGAGCCTGGCCCCTCTTCAAGGACGAAGCCGGAGTCTCCATGACGCCGCCGCAGGCGAAAGCCTGGTCACAACGCGGACACACACCGGTGGTGCGGGTCCGCGGCCGCTCCCGCAGACGGACATCCATTGCCGCACTGACCTGCTACAAACCCGGCCATCGCTCAAGGCTGATCTACCGGCCACGCAGGGACGACGGCCGACGCGACGGGCGCAAAAGCTTCTCCTGGCGCGACTACCGGGACCTGCTGATCGCCGTCCACCAGCAGTTCGGCAGCCCGATCGTCCTGGTCTGGGACAACCTCAACGTCCACAAAGCCGCCGACCTGCGGCAGTGGGCGGCATCCCGGGAGTGGCCGACCATCCACTACCTGCCGCCCTACGCACCCGACCCCAACCCCGTCGAAGGCATCTCGTCTCTCCTGCAACGCGGTCTCATTGACGGCTGCCTCGCCGAGACCGGCCTGACCGTCGGACCCGCCTGATCAGCGACGACACCGTCAGTTCAACCTCAAGTAGAGGAGTTCGAGAGGTCGATGGAGAAGCAGCCGACCGAAGTCCGTGCGGCCCGAAAAGCCCCTCAGGCCGCCATCAGCGCCGCCAGGGCGCGGTCCATTGCGGCGTTGAACTCTTCCGGCGTCAGCGGCAGACGGGACTTGACGTCCCGACTCCACTGGTCGGCGAGGACCTCGGCGGAGCCCGCCTCAACACCGTCGAGCGCCGCGTCGGCCAGGTCCGACGGAGCGATCTTGTCCACGGGCCAACCCGCCGCCATGTCGGTGTCGGCCAGGCCGAGGTGTACCGCTGTGACGAGCGTGCCCTGCTCGGCGAGCTCCAGGCGGACGCCGTTGGTCATGGCCCAGGCGGCGGCCTTGGTCAGGTGGTAGGCATTGGCGCCCTTGCCCCCGAACCACGACATGGCGGAGAGGACGTTGACGATCGCGCCCCCGCCGTTCCTGGCGAGCACCGGCGCGAACTCCCGGATCATTCCCAGGTGGCCGAACATGTTGGTCTCCAGCTCGTGCCGCACCGCGTCCATCGAACCGGTCACCAGGTCGGTCCCCGTACTGATTCCCGCGTTGTTGATGAGGAGCGAGACGCCCGGGGCGGCCTCGGCGGCGGCCCTCACGGATGCGGGATCGGCGATGTGGAGGGGCAGCACTTCGACCCCGGGCAGGTCCACGGTCTCCGGTCGGCGGGCCGTCGCGTAGACCTTGCGGGCGCCCCGTTCGAGCAGGCGCTGGGCGAAGGCGCGGCCCAGGCCGCGGTTGGCTCCGGTGACAAGGGCGACGGAGTTGTTGATATCCATGGCCGGTACGCTAAAACCTGACGCTAGCGTCAGAGGCAAGTGCTGGTCGTCAGGGCCAGGGGTGAGAGGAATCACCATGACTGTCACAGTGGCCGCAGCCGAGCGGTTGATCCGCATCGGCGAGGTGGCACGAGGTGCCGGCGTCTCAGTGCGCGCCGTGCGCTACTACGAGCAGCAAGGGCTGCTCATCGCGGAGCGCAGCCCGTCCGGCCAGCGCCTGTACCGGCAGGACGCCATCCCCCTGGTCCGCTTCTTCCAGCAGATGTTCGCCGCCGGCCTCACCAGCCGAAGGATCGCCGAACTCCTGCCGTGCTGGGACTCCGGGCACACCGACGCCGAGCAACGAGCCATGCTGCGAGCCGAGCGAGAGCGCATCCAGGCCAAGATCGACGACCTGCAGGCCGCCCTGGACCACCTCGACGAGGTCATCGCGGTCACGGACACGCACCCGTAGGCGCGGTCGGCCAGACGTCTCATCAGCGATCTAACCTCGCTGTCTTGGTTGGGGCGATGAGGAGTCGTCGAGGGGGAACTGTTGTCGGGCGGCCGTCCAGGCCATCGCCCTGCAGAAGGTGATGGCCGAGCGGGGCTTGAGTTTCCGCCGCCTGGCTGAGGTGGCTGGGGTGAACCGGCAGACCGTCAACGATGTGGCCGCCGGGCGTTGTTGGCCGGGGCAAGCCCCGCCGTGCTCCGGCGGCTCAGTGAGGGAGCGCGCGTCTACAGCGCCTGGTGGAACGTCAACGCCAACAATCTGCTGAGCTTCGCGGCCGGAGGCGAGCACGTCCTGGCGATCGACGCGCTCTTCCCCGGGCGGCGGGAACACCATGCCGGTCTGGCTCGATGGCCCGAGCTGCAGGCGATGGCGGACTTCTTCGCCGCGAAGACCTCGACGAGGAAGAGGACGAGGACGACCTCGATGACCGCGCCGACTACGACTGGAGGGCCGCCTGCCTGGCAGTCATCGACCGCAGCACCGAGGCGCGGCTGACCGGCGAGCGGCTGGAGCAGCCGCATCCCTACGTGACGGTCCGTATGCTCGACGCGACCCGCTGACCCCTGAACGGTCAGCGCCAGAGCCGCGTACGCGGGAAGCGATGGTCGTGTGTCGCCGGTGAAGACAGATGCGCAAACCTCAGCGTGCAAAGTGGCCAGCTCGGCCAGCCTCTGCGGCGAGGTCACCAGGCTCGTCCTCCGAGAGCTTCACTTCGTCCAGCTTCGGCGCCGTGCGCACCGGACCCGTCTCAGGCGAGCACCATCGCCTCCTGGCCCCTGCCGGCCGGAAATTCCAAGAGATATTCCCCCCGGCGCTCGATATCGTCGGGCTCATGGAGGTTTCCTCGCGCACTCTCGCCGCAGCCGCACGAGCTATTCGCTCGTCGGTTGCCGCTGCTTGACCTCCTCTACACCGCCGGCGACCGGAAACGGCCGCAGGCGCGTCGTCTGGACTGTGTTGCTCGCAGCCCGTTTCTGCGGTCCTTTCCGGTCTCTCATGACCATGAAGGGCTCATCCCCATGAATGTCGACCAGACCGTTGGCACTTTCCTTGACTTCTTCCGCGAGCGCGGACACCAGCGCATCACCGGAAGTTCGCTCCTCCCGCCTCCCGGAGATCCGGTGCTGTTCACCACCTCCGGCATGCATCCGCTCACCCCGTACCTGGAAGGCCGCCCGCACCCGCTCGGACGCCGCCTGGTCAACCTGCAACGCTGCCTGCGCACCACTGACCTGGACGAGGTCGGCGACAGCACCCACCTGACGATGTTCGAGATGCTGGGCTCGTGGTCGCTGGGTGACTACGACCACCAGCAGAGCCTGCGATGGGGCTACGAGCTGCTGCGCGACGGCTTCGGCATCCGCTCCGACCGCCTGTACGTCACAGTCTTCGGTGGCGATGAGCAGGTTGGGCCAGACACGGAGTCGCTGCGTACCTGGGGCGAGCTGGGCGTGCCGGTGGAGCTGACCGGTGAGGACAACTGGTGGTCCAACGGGCCGACCGGCCCGTGCGGTCCTGACTCGGAAATCTTTGTGTGGATCGGGGATGGACCGCCACAGGGCACCCCGTCCATGGACGAGCGGTGGGTGGAGGTGTGGAACCACGTGCGGATGCGCTACCGCCGCCACGAGGACGGCAGCCTCGAACCTCTGCCACGGCCCAGCATCGACACGGGGATGGGACTGGAACGGCTCCTCACGATCTTGCAAGACCAACCGTCGATCTTCAACTGTGATGTGTTCCAGCCGTGGATGAAGACCATTCCGTCGCTATGGAGGACGGACGAGACGTCGTTACGCGTCATCGTCGACCACGTGCGTTCCGGCATCGTGGTCATCGGCGATGGAGTCACGCCGTCCACCACCAGGCGCGGCTACGTGCTGCGCCGACTCACCCGGCGTGTGCTCACCACTTTGTGGCGCGATGATCCATCCCGTACCTTGTCCGACCTTCCTCGGGACTTAATCGAGCACACGCTGGAGCATTTTCGGCAGCCGTGCGGGGTCAGCCATGTGCGGGAGGTGTTTCTCGATGAAGAGCGACGCTTCTCCGAGCTGCTCAGGAGAGGCCGGCAGGTACTGACTCGAGAGGGCTTCATCAGGAAATTGAGCGAGGAGGACTTCGACTATCTGCACCAGACCCATGGCCTGCCCCGGGACCTCGTTGTCGGCCTCCTCGCCGAGGGTGGATCAGATCCATTCACGCACACACCCGGCTCCCTGGGTTAGGGAAAGCCATTGAAACGGCTGGACCGAGGTTGACGGGATCCCGTCCGATCATCGCGATCAGGCGGGATCTTGTCGTTTCGGGGGTGCCCGAATCGGGTTCGTTCTGGTTTGGGAGTTGCGGAGCGGGAGCCTTGACGAGCTCGTAGCGCGGACCACGCAATCGAAGGAGGCGGGGCGGTCGCTGTAGAGCCGAGCAGTCTGGAGGGAGCAGCGGAGGCGCTGCAGGGCTCACACACCTGCGGCGCTGCCCGGCCGCTGGCGTCGACCAGGTCGCCCACCTGGCCGCCGAGCTCACCGCCATGCACGCCACTGCCACAGGTGAGAAGGGCCTTCGGAGTAATCCGGGGCCCTTTTCTCATGTCTGGAAGTCGATGGGAGCCAATCGGGGAGCCATCTCACTCGGACTCTCTACTCGTGTCGGCTGTCGCCGAAGATGGTGTTCATGGTCTGGGCACCCTTGGTGAAACATCGGTCTGAGCTGGTTCCGGTAGACCACCTATGTGACGCTGGTGCCGGCGTGGCCGACGAAATCGTCGATGGTCTCGATCGGTACGCCCTGGTCCACTCCGTCCCAGGCAGGTCGGCACTATTCGTGGACGCCCAACCCTCGGGTGTGCGCGCCGGACCGCCACATCAGGCGATCTCGACGTAGTCCAGCTCGGCGGCGAACGGCCCGTCGTCGTGCTGGAATCGCAGCGTGTTCCACTCGTGGTTCAGCGTCAGCTTGATCGACAGGTTCGACCAGCTGTTCCACTTGCCATCGTGATCGTGATCGGGGTAATCAACCAAACGCTTGGTCGAGCTGCCATTCACCGTCAGGTACTGCCGCGCGTCGCCCTCGCCGACGCGATACCGCAGATTCACCGTGTAGGTACCGGCCCTGGGCGCGTACACCTTGATCTCGACCCAGCTGTCCGGGAAGTTCAAATGGCCCATCACAGCGTTGTTCGATGTGCCGTCGACATGAATGATGTTGGCCTTGTGGTAAGTGCCGTCCTCGGCCTCGTAGCGGACCGGCGCATTCCGTACGACGGCCAGGACGATCAAGGCCACCATGACAGCAGGCACGGCCGCGGTCAGTAGGACCGTACGCCGTCGCGGGCCACGGGCGCGGGCGGGCTTAGCCTGGCCGGGTCCCGGTGTCCCCGTGGTGGATGCGATGTCGTCGACGGGCCGGCTCCGCTGTTGCACGCGCAACCCCAGCATCGAGACGATCAGCCCGCCCGCGCCCGTGAACATGCCGATCACGCTGGCCCGTTGATTCAGCTCCTCCAGCAAGTCCCCCGGCAGATCGAGTGGGTCGACGAGGAACCACGCCAGCAGCGAGACCCCCAACACCACGATCGCGGCGATCCGCACTGCCCGCCACACCCACGAACCGGGCGATCGCTCCTGCCCTCCCGCCCCCTTCGCCATAGTTCCAGGGTGCCTCTCGATCACCCCAGGCGAATACCGGTAGGGAAATTGTTACCCCCGTACTTAGGAGATGGTCGGCGTCCGCAGCCTGGCGGGGCTCATTTCGGAATATGTGGACGAGGCCGGATTCTGGCGATGGCCTCGCTGACCTCTGGAGCCGAGGGTCGTGAGGACATTCCCTGGTCAACATCGCCACTGATCGGGAACCCACTCATGAACGCCCCACCCAGAGCCGTTCTTGGAACGGCTGGACTGAGGTTGACGGGATCCTGTCCGATCATCGCGATCAGGCGGGATCTTGTCGTTTCGGGGGTGCCTGAGTCGGGTTCGTTCTGGTTTGGGAGTTGCGGAGCAGGAGCCCCGCCACCGGAACCCACGACGAGCTGCTGGCCACGACGCCAGCTACCGTGCCTGCTGGCCGGTCAAGTGGCGGGCATGGACTGACGGGCGCGATGGCGGCGTACCGCATCCCGGTTGGCGCATGGCTGGGAGCAGTAACGCTGCCGTGCGGTGCGTGAGGTGTCCGCGAAGATGGTCTCGCATCCGGCGGCAGCGCACCGTCCGAGCCGGTCCATGCCCCGGCTGACGAGGTGCATCGCCGTGCCCACGGCGATCAGCGCGAACAGCACCGCGCCGAGCGGCTGCAGGTCGTCGCGATAGTGCAAGTGCCAACCATGAGCGTGGTCGGTCAGCCGGGGGTAGGCGGCCGACCGGGCCAGCATCTCGTTGACCAGCTCGGCCTTCGCGCGCTCGCCCGTGGCGTCGACGACCTTCGTCCAGGCGTCGAGGACGGCGAGGACCTGGTCAAGATCCGACGGTTCGACGGGGCGTTCCAGCACCAGACCGGCCGTGCGGCAGCGGTCGGCGAGTTCGTCGGCGCTCGCCGGTGGGCGGTTCGCCAGTTCCGCGGCGAAGTTCACCACATCCGCGCCGTAAGGGTTGAGGTGCACAAGCTCATTACATCAGCCTGTACGTCATGACGCGAACAGCAACAGAGCGCGACATTCCGGAACTCATCCGCCTCCGGGCACTGCTCTTCGACGACCTCGGCGGCGACTTCTTCAACCCCGCGAACGCCGGTGACGACTGGCGCGACGCGCTCGCACGGGTTTTCAAGCAGAAGCTGACCGAACCCGAGTGCCAGATCCTGGTCGTGGACGGCGACACCGGCCTGGCCGCCTGCGGCATCGGCACGATCGAACAGTGGTTCCCCGGCCCCCACTCCCGCAACGGGAGGATCGGCCACGTCATCGGCATGGTCACCGACCCGTCGTACCGGCGGCGTGGGCACGGCCGGGCGATCATGCTCGGTCTGCTCGACTGGTTCCGCGACCGCGACGCCGTACGGGTCGACCTCACCGCCTCCCACGAGGCGGAACCGCTCTACCGGAAGCTCGGCTTCTCTGACCACCCCGATCCCCTGTTGTGCTGGAAGCCGTGAAGACATCGCAATACCGCTGGGTCATTCTGGGTGTTGCGACTTTCACTCAGGCCGCGGCCGCGTTTTTCGTGCAGGGCATCGGCGCGATGAGTATCCACCTGCAACGAGATCTGGAGTTGAACACGACCCAACTGGGCCTGCTGCAGTCGGCGGCTCAGCTACTTCCTCTAGCCGGACTACTCGTGGCCGGACGACTGCTGGACCGCCACGACGAACGCTGGGTCGTCGGCATCGGTGCTCTTGTGGTCGCCGTCGCGCTGGCCTCCGGCAGCGCGGCCCCGGGGTACGTCTCCTTGCTCGTCGTCCTGTTGATCGTCGGTGCGGGGTACAGCACCATTCAGCCGGGCGGCAGTAAATCGGTGGCGTCCTGGTTCGACGCCTCGCGGCGTGGCTTGGCCATGGGTATCCGCCAGGCGGGGCTCCCGCTCGGGGGCGTCCTCGCCGCCTTCGCGCTTCCCTCATTAGCAACGGCCTTCGGCTGGCGGTCGACGCTCGTGGCCGGCGCGCTCGTCGCACTGTCAGGCGCCGTCGCCTTCATGGCCTTCTACCGCCGCCCACCAGACCAACGCCCAATGTCGACCACGTCCCGCGTGCGGCTGGAACTGCTCCGCGAACCGTACATGAAGAAGATCATCTTGTCCGGTACGAGCATGGTGTCGGTGCACAGCGGTGTGGGCGTCCTCACCGTGCTGTACCTGCACGAGGTGACGTCCATGGACTCCGCCTCGGCGGCCTTGGTCTACGTCGCGGTCCAGTGCGCGGGCGCGCTGGGCCGTATCTGCCTAGCGGCCTGGAGCGACCGCCACAGATCCGGCCGCTACGCCTGCGTCCTGACATGCCTGGCCGCCGTGATCATCGGGATGACGGTGCTGACGACTCCCATCAGCCGCTCTCCCGTCGCGGCCTGCCTGCTCTTCATCTGGCTCGGCTTCTTCGGAATCGGCTGGTATGGCCCCTGGGTCGCCTACGCCGCCGAATCGGCGCCGCCGGAACACACCGGATTCGCCCTCGGCCTGGCCATGGCCGTCAACCAGGTGGCGGTCATTCTGGCGCCACCCGTGCTCGGCCTGCTCACGGACCTGACCGGCAGCTTCGCGCCCGCCTGGGCTCTGCTCGCCGCGCTGACCGCTGTCACCCTGACGACGACAGCCCGGCTGTGACCAGCTCGGACGGCAGCCACCGTAGCCTCCGGACGACGGACGACGGACGACGGACGGCGTCTCCGCGAACACCGGCCGGTAGTCCATCAGTTCCTCGGCGGACTGTAAGCACTGGGAAACGATCATTGTGTTCCGGGAAGCGATCATCGAACCCTCGGATTCGCACTGTCGCTGACCCGATGGAGGGCCCCCATCTCTCGACCGCAGCTCACACAGTCCATGGGCGGATTCCGCTGGTCCCAACCCCGTACAGGCCCTTGGATCTTCATGGGTCAAAGATCTTGACTCTTGATCAAATTCAGGGCAGCTTTGTCGATGCCCGCCAGAGGAGGCAAAAGTACGGTGTTCTGGCCAAAGCGGACGATGCGGTACTTGCCGTGGCCGTGGCGTCGGGATCACTGATCTTCTGGTCGGCGTCCGCGGTGTTCGTCACGGAAGGAGTTGGCATGAAGCGACTCGTGCAGCGTGCGGGTGAGCGACTCGTCGGGATGGTGTTGCCGAAGGTGGAAGCCGGTGCATGCGTGCCGGAGCACGGCACGTGCTGCAAGAAGGGTTATCGCTTCAACTGCTACGGCAGCTGCACGTCCAAGGTGTCCACCTGCTGAACACCCACTGACCGGAGCGGCTGGCGGGGACTCCACCTCGTGCCCCGCCAGCCGCCGTATCCGTCCGGAGGCCGCCGTGCTCGATCTGCTCGCTCGTGTGCTGCTCGCCGTCGTCTTCTTCGCGGCGGTCGTGGGGAAGACGCGTTCTCGGCAGGGGTTCGCCGAGTTCCGCGACTCGGTCGCGGCGATCGGGCCACGGTGGCTGCCCGCCGGTCCGGCCGCCGTCGCGGTCGTCACGGGGGAGGCCGCCGCCGTGGTGCTGCTCGCCGTTCCCGGCACGCGGCTCGTCGGCTACGCCCTCGCGGCCGTTCTCCTCATCGTGTTCTGCGCCGGCATCGCCCGTGCGGTCCTCGCCAGGCAGTCCGTACGCTGCCAGTGCTTCGGCGCAGGCGGCGGCCTGCTCGGCCCCCAGCACCTCGTCCGCAACGGCCTGCTGGTCGCCGTCGCCGTCGTCGGGGCGCTCGCCGGTGGCGTGCCCACGTCCGCCCCGGCGATGCTGGTCGCCCTGGTCACCGGAGCGTTTCTCGGTTTGCTCACGACCCGCTGGGAGGACGTCGCGTTCCTCCTCGTTCCCGCAGGGAGGAACCGTTGATCCTGCTCACCACCGCCGTCGTCCTGCTCGCCGTCGTGGTTGCGGTGCACCTGCTGTTCACGTTCGCGCTGGTCTCCAGGATCCGTGAGATGCAGCAGCACGGCGGCGCCCCCGCCCACAACCCGCATCTGCCGAAACCCGGCACGGTCGTCCGCCCGTTCTCGGTCACCGACACCGACGGCGCCGCGATCAACGAGACCGACCTCGACGGCCCGGTCCAGGTCGGATTCTTCCAGGTCGGCTGCGGGCCGTGCCGGATGCTGTCCGACGCGCTCGTCACCGCCCCGCCGGCGACCCGATTCGTGTCCATCGTGCAGGGCGACCCGGAAGCCCCCGACGCCACCGCGCGGCTGGTCGCCAAGCTGGGTGTCCTCGGCCGGGTCGCGATCATCGGCGTCGACGACCCCGTGCTGACCGCGTTCGAGGTCGTCGCGTTCCCGACGCTGCTGCACACGCACGGCGGCGTGGTGACCGCGTCCGGCACCCGGCTCGACGACTTCGCGGATGCCACCAGGGCCCCGGCGAAGGTGGCATGACCCGATCGGTCTCCCGCGCGGGCTTGGCGGCGCTCGCGCTGCCGTTCCGGTCCGCACCAGTGACCGCCACTGTCACTCTGGCGCTCACCGTGCTCGCGGGTGTCGCGCCCGCGACCGGGGCATGGCTGACGATGCTGCTGGTCAACGAGCTCACTTCAGGTGCGGCGAGCACGGGCCGGGCGGTGTTCCTTGCCATCGTCTCGGCAATCGCCGGCGGGCTCGCCATCGCACTGCTCTACCTCGTCGGCCACCTCGGCGAAGTGGTCCGGCACCGGGTCACGTTGACCGTGGAGAGCCGGCTGTTCCAGCGGGTCGCCGCCCTACCGGGACTGCGGCACATCGAGGATCCCGCGTTCCATGATCGGCTGCGGCTTGCTGAGCAGGCCGCACAGGAAGCACCCGGCACGGTCTCGCAGTTCGCGCAGGAGCTGGTCCGCTCAGTGGTACTGCTCACCAGCTTCGCGGGTGCGCTGCTGGTGGTGTGGCCGCCGATGCCCCTGCTGCTGCTCGCGTCAGTGCTGACCGCCGTGCTCGCCAGGCTGGCGACCGCGCGGCGCGAGGTGGCCACCGAGGAGGCATGGGTGGCCACCGACCGACGCCGCCTGTTCTACCGGGCCCTGCTCACCGATGTTCGTGCCGCCAAGGAGATCCGGCTGTTCGGCCTCGGCACGCTGCTGCACACCAGGATGATCGACTCGCTGGCGACGGTCTCGCACGCACGGCTGTCCGTGTCACGCCGGGGCGCACTGGTGCAGAGCGGGCTCGCGCTGCTCGGCGCCGCCGTCACCGGGGTAGGCACGGTCGTGGTCGCCACGAACGTCGTCACCGGTGGTTCGTCGGTCGGCGACCTGGTGCTCTTCCTCAGTGCGGTGGCCGGCGTGCAGACCGGGCTGTCCGCGGTGGTGCTCCAACTCGGCGAGACCGCCCGTGCGGTGCGGCTGTTCGGGCACTACCTCGACGTCCTCGACACCGGCGACGACCTGCCGGACGGCACGGGCACTCCACCTCGGCCGGCGACCATCGAGTTGCGGGACGTCTGGTTCAGGTACCGCGAGGACGGTCCGTGGGTGCTGCGCGGGGTGAACCTGACCATCCCCGCCGGCGCCGCTGTGGGACTCGTCGGCGTCAACGGCGCGGGCAAGAGCACGCTGGTGAAACTACTGTGCCGGTTCTACGACCCGCAGCGCGGCACGATCACCTGGGGTGGCGTGGACATCCGCGAGTTGGACGTCGCGGCGCTGCGCGCACGGATCGGTGTGGTGTTCCAGGAGTTCATGACCTACGACCTGACCGCGGCCGAGAACATCGGCATCGGGCAGGTCCTGCACCTCGACGACCGGTCGCGGATCGTCTCGGCCGCGCGGGCGGCTCGTGCCGACGACACTGTGGCGGCACTGCCCAACGGCTACGACACCGTGCTGTCCAGGACGCACACGGACGACGGTGAGCGGGCTGGTGTGACGCTGTCCGGCGGGCAGTGGCAGCGGGTAGCCCTGGCGCGTTGCCTGATGCGCACCGACGCCGAGTTGATCGTGCTCGACGAGCCGACCTCGGGGCTGGATGCCGAGGGTGAGCACCGTGTGCACAGTACCCTGCGCCGGCACGCGGAGGGCCGTACCCGGCTGCTGATCTCCCATCGGATGTCCGCGCTGCGCGGCGCGGAACTGATCGCCACGCTCGTCGACGGCCGGATCGCCGAGCGAGGCAGCCACGACGAGCTGATGGACGCGGACGGCGAGTACGCCCGGCTGTTCCGCCTCCAGGCCGGCGGCTACCAGGATGCGAGGGTGCGATGATCGGGTGGATCAGGGTGACCGTGCAGGGCAACAGCATGTCGCCCACCCTGCGGGACGGCCAGCGCCTGCTCGCGCGGCGGCTACGCCGGGACCCTCGGCGCGGCGAGGTGATCGTGTTCCGGGTGGCTGACGAGCAACTGCCGCACCGGATCAAGCGGGTCGTCGCGGTCGCCGGAGACCTGCTGCCGGACTGGCTCGTCCTGGCACTGCCGGACGTGTCACATGTGCCGGCCGGGTATGTCGCGGTGGTCGGGGACAACGCCCGCTCGCAGGACTCCCGCCATCTGGGTCTGATCGACTGCCGCGACATCCTCGGCACCGTCCCCGGCGCGTCGCCTCGGTCGATCAGTCGGGGCGAGGGCCGAGAACTACGTCCAACGATCTGACGTGCAAGCCTTCGACTTCTGGCGCGTGGCCTCCGCGTTGTTCGGCGAGACGTCCGATCATCTGAATCGGACGGGACTGCGTGTTTTCCTGTCCTGTCGCAGCGAAAACTGAGCATTGTCATCGAAGGTTGATCACGACTACGGTGTCTCACCGAAGGTTGAGTGACTGCTGGGGCTTGATGTCCGTTGCACCTCACCGACAGCGCGTTCGAGGTCTGGTACGTCGCGGAGGGCCGCGGGTTGTGCGGTGTCCCGTTGGATGAGGCGGGTTGCAGGGCGCGGGCCGTCCTCACGTGGAGCACTGCTCGCCGACCGGGTCTGGAGGCGTGATCGAGAAGCGATCGCATGCGTTGACCGCGACCATGGTGGCGAGCTGGCTCGTGGTCGTGACCGGACGGTATCTGTTGTGGCTGGAGTACGACGACCGGATCATCGAGCAGCTGATCCTTGGGATCGCGTTCATTGTGGCCGTGCTTTCCACGTCGTGGTGGGCGCAGAGACTCGTACGCCGCCGTGGTGACATCCGCGATTACGTCGCGGTCGGTGCGGTGGTCGGCCTGTGTGCCGCCGTTGTGCTGCTGCCCTGGAATGGGATCTTCGGGCGTACGTGGTTCGCGGTCCACCACGGCAAGTTCACCGCGCTGGCCCAGCTGGCCAAGGACAGGAAGTTGTCGGTGGACGGGCCTTCGGGTGGCTGGGTGCATCTGCCTGATGAGTTCGATGTCCTGCGTTTTGATCATCTCAGTACGCAGGATGTGCCGATCGAGCTGTATCCCGGACATGTTCTCACGATGGGTCTGTCGGACGAAGAGGTGCCGGAGAACATGTTCCTCTACTTATACGACCGGCCTGACGCCGCGCGGGTAAGTCCCTGTGATCTCACCGCGACCACGTTCGACGATTACTGGCGGTGCAGCCGGCTGGGTGACGGCTGGTGGTGGTTGGCGCGCAAGTCGAACTATCCGGATGTGGACGAATAGGCGCGCGAGGCTGAGCGGGGCCGGTTATCGCAATATCACCGCCGCGACCACGGATCGTCGCGGTCGCCCGTGCCGTCAATGAGTGTCCCGACGCCGAGTAGCAGCCGTCGCCCCCCGCACGCCAAGGAAGTACTCCATCCGCCGCAGTTAGAATCCATGCGTGAACACCCCACCACGTTCAGAGGCCGCTTCCGAGTGATCGGGGGCGGCCTTCTGCGTTGCTGAGTGGCTATGCCGGATGGGAGCTGACGCTGCGGACCCGACAGGGTGCCCGGATTGTGCTGCTGGATCAGGCCGATCATGTTCTACTGATCCAGCACCGGAACGATGGCGCCATCGTGGTCCCCGGGTCCCCGGTCCGGGAGTTGTTCTGGGTGCCCCCGGGCGGCGGGTTGAAGGAGGGCGAGGGCTTCCTGCAGGCCGCCCGTAGAGAGTTGCTGGAGGAGACCGGGCTGACGGAGGTCGAGTGGGGACCTTGCCAGTGGACCCTCGATGCGGACGTCCTGTGGCGCGGTGAACCCGTGCACATGCACGAACGGTATTTCCTTGCGCGGATGCGCAGTGTGGAGCCGATCAGCCGTGCCTATCTGGAGCCGGGCGAAGAGCAGGGTATCGCCGGTCACCGATGGTGGTCCCTGGGTGAGCTGGTCGCAGCCGAGAGCACGGAATCTCTACGGCCCGTGGGCCTCCCGGAGCTGTTGGCCGATGTACTGGCCGCGGATGGACGCCCGTCGGGTGAACCACGTGCACTGCGCGTACCCTCGCGGACGACGAGCTGATCGCGAAGCTCGTCGATCGCTGGCTCTGGTGCTGGTGATGGCTCCGAGGCCGGCCCGCCGGGCGCCGGGTCGTGGCGAAGCGGAGTCAGCAGCAGAACTGCAGGTAGCTCTGTAGTTCGGCGAGGGCCTGGGCAGCGCGCTCCTTGTCGCCCCGATACAGCACCTCCTTGCCGTCGCGGCGGGCGGTGACGATGCCGCCACGACGGAGCAGGGCCAGTTGCTGGGAGGCATTGGACTGGCCGATACCGGCGAGCTCGGCGACCTGATTGACGGAGAGTTCGGCGCCTCGGGCGAACAACAGCATGATCTGCTGGCGGCTCGGATGGGCCAGTGCCTTGAGGAAGTCGTGGGTGGCCTCACTGAGTTGCGGCAGTGCGCATTCGGGGGCCGGATGGCTTGCCGGGTCGGCCACGGGATCACGTCCTTTCTGGGGCCAGCCTAGCTGTCACATCATCATATTGACATATTAACGAATGAAGATATGTTGTCGGGTCATGATGACCGATGCCTTCTCAATGGTGATCGTCGGAGCGGGACAGTCAGGGCTGGCCGCGGCGCATGCCGCGCTTCGGGCAGGGCTGCACCCGTTGGTGCTGGAGGCTTCCGGCCGGCCGGCCGGCTCCTGGCCGCACTACTACGACAGTCTCACCTTGTTCTCCCCCGCCCGATACAGCGCGCTGCCTGGGATGGCGTTCCCGGGTGACCCGGACCGATATCCGCACCGTGACGAGGTGATCTCCTATCTGGAGCGGTATGCCCGCGAACTGGTCCGGCGTGGTGCCGAGATCCGGACCGGGGTTCGCGTCAGCGACGTCACCCGTGCCGAGGGAAACGGCTTCGAGGTCCGGCTCTCCGACGGTGGACGGGTGGCCGCCTCGAATCTGATCGCCGCTTCGGGGTCGTTCGCCCATCCCTACCGGCCCGCGCTGATGGGACTGGAGACCTTCGCTGGTCAGACGCTGCATGTCGCTGACTACCGTGATCCCGAGCCGCTGGCCGGAAGGCGGGTCGTGGTGGTAGGTGCGGGAAACTCCGCTGTCCAGGTCGCTTATGAGCTGGCGAACCATGCCGACGTGACGTTGGCGAGTCGTGCTCCCGTCCGGCTGGCTCCGCAGCGGCCGTTGGGCAGGGACCTGCACTTCTGGTTCCGGCTCACCGGGTTCGATCGGCTCCCGCTGCGGCGCGCCGATCAGCCGCCCACTCAGCCTGTTCTCGACGACGGGCGCTATCGCGAGGCGCTGCGTTCCGGGCGTCTGGAGCGTCGCCCGATGTTCCGGCGCCTGGAAGGCGACAAGGTCGAGTGGGCCGATGGTCGTCGCGAACAGATAGATGTCCTGCTTCTGGCTACCGGTTATCGGCCCGACCTCGGCTATCTCGCGTCGCTGGGCGCGCTGGACGGCCGCGGCCGGCCGCGCCAAGTGGGCGGTCTGTCATGTACCCATGCGGGCCTGGGCTATCTCGGGCTCGAATGGCAGCGCACGCCGGCGTCCAACAGCCTGCGTGGTGTCGGTGTCGATGCGCGCCAGATCGTGGGGCGGCTCGTTCGCCGGCGCCAGGCATGACGGCGACGCGCAGAGCTACTTAGAAATCAATCTAATTTGACATTCTTCTATACAGTGGCCATGCTTGAGTCTGATTCGAGCGACATCGAATCAAGGCGACGCAGGAGGAGCGATGAGCGAGAACGTCAGCGGCCAGGACCAGGGCCGGTCGGCCGCCGGGTGTTGTGGGGTCAGCGCCTGTTGTTCGCCCGCCGAACGGGCCCTGGAGCCCGGCGTCACAGTGGCGCAGGCCAAGGCCGACAGTGGCTGCGGTTGCGTGGCCGCCGAGGGTGGTGATGCGCTGCCGGTGGTGGTCATCGGCGCCGGGCCGGTGGGACTGGCCGCAGCCGCGCACCTGGCGGAGCGCGGTCTGGACTTCCTGGTGCTGGAGGCCGGGCAGCAGGCCGGCGCCTCAGTGGCACGGTGGGGGCACGTGCGGGTGTTCAGCCCGTGGAAGTACGACATCGACGCCGCCGCTCGCCGCCTGCTCACGGCCGCCGGCTGGAACGAGCCCGATCCCGACTGGCTGCCCACCGGCGCCGAACTCGTCGGCGACTACCTGGCCCCGCTGGCCGGGTTGCTGGGGGAGAGGGTGCGTACCGGCGCGCAGGTGACGGCGATCAGCCGCGTGGGCTTCGACAGGGTCCGCACCGCGGGACGTGAGCACGCCCCGTTCCTCATCCGCCTGGCCGGCGGCCAGGAGCTGCGTGCGCGGGCCGTCATCGACGCCTCGGGCACGTACACCAGCCCGAACGTCCTGGGCGCCAGTGGCCTGCCCGCCCACGGCGAGGAGGCGGCGGCCGACCTGATCGACCACGCTCTGCCGGACGTGCTCGGCGCCGACCGCGAGCGTTACGAGGGCCGCAGCGTGCTGGTGGTGGGAGCGGGTCACTCGGCCGCCACCACCTTGCTGGCGCTGGCCCAGTTGGACGGCACCACCATCACGTGGGCGATCCGCGCGGGCGACGCCCGCCGCGCCTACGGCGGAGGCGAAGCGGACGCACTCCCGGCGCGCGGTGCGCTCGGGACCCGGCTGCACGGCCTGGTCGCCTCCGGCCGCGTCCGGCTGCTGACCGGCTTCTTCACGCACGCGGTGGATCGGAACGGTGAGCGGGTGCGTGTGATCAGCCGTGCCCCGTCAGGCAACGAGGAGACGGTGGTCGTGGACCGGATCGTCGCCGCGACCGGCTACCGGCCGGACCATGCGGTCGCCTCCGAACTCCGGCTGGACCTCGATCCGATTCTCGGCTCCACTCGCGCACTCGCGCCCCTGATCGACCCGAACGCCCACTCCTGCGGCACCGTTCCGGCGCACGGCGTCGACGAGCTGGCCCACCCCGAGCCCGGCTACTACGCGATCGGTGTGAAGAGCTACGGCCGGGCGCCGACCTTCCTCATGGCCACCGGCTACGAGCAGGCCCGCTCTGTGGTGGCGGCGCTGGCCGGTGACTGGGAGGCCGCCCGCGACGTTCAGTTGGAGCTGCCGGAGACCGGTGTGTGCTCCTCCAACCTCGCTCAGGCACAGGAGCAGCGGGTCGGCCTGGCCACCGGAGTCAGCGGCGGGCTTCTCGGAACGCCCTTGCCGCTGGCGGGTGTGGCGGCTTCCGATGGTGGTGGGGGCTGCTGCGGCTGACCGGCCGCCGGGCTGGAACCCCGATGAGAATTCCGGGTCCGACCCCGGACCGAACATGAGCGGCCGGCGCGTGGTCGCTGCCCTGGCCGTCACCCAGACCGTCGGGTTCGGTGTCCTGTACTACGTCTTCTCGGTCCTGATCGCTCCCATGAGCCGTGACCTGCATGCCGGCGCCTCGGAGGTCGCGCTCGCGTTGACCTTGTCGGTCCTCGTCGCCGCGCTCGGCGCTCCACTGGCGGGGCGCTGGCTGGACGCCCACGGAGGCCGCCTGCTGATGAGCGCCGGCTCCGTCCTGGGCACCGTCGCCATGCTCGCCTGGTCGCGTGTCCAGGATGTGACGCAGCTGTACGCGGTGTTCGCGCTGATCGGCGTCGCTTCGGCCATGGTGTTGTACGAGGCCGCGTTCGCTGTCATCGTCACCTGGTTCGCCGGCCCCCGCCGCGCCGGCGCCCTGCTGGCGGTGACCGTGGTGGCCGGTTTCGCTTCTTCGATCTTCATGCCGCTCGCGGGGGTGCTCGTCGAGGCCCGCGGCTGGCGTGGAGCCCTGGTCGTCCTCGCTGTGATCTACGGCGTGACCGCCATCCCGCTGCACGCTTTCGCCCTGCGTCGGCCCCATCCAGCCGAGGCCGTCGAGCACACCGGGCCGGCCGGCGACAGCACCCCGGTCGACGCGGCGCCGGCTTCGTCGGAGGCCGATCGGCGGGCGGTGCTCGTGCGCGCCGCCACCCGTCAGAACGCGTTCTGGCTGCTGGCCGCGGCCTTCACGCTCCACGGCGGTGCTGTGGCGACCGTCTCGGTCCTGCTGGTCACCTTCCTGGTCCAACTTGGACACCCGCCCTTGCTGGCCGCGACCGTGGCCGGACTGCTGGGCGTGTTGTCGGTCACCGGCCGGCTGATCACCACCGGCCTGCAACGGCGCATGCCCGCTGCCCTGACAGCCGCCGCCGTCTTCACTCTGCAAGCCGTCGGCGCAGCCGTGCTGCCGCTGGTGGGGGACAGCCTCGGTGGCGCGATCGCCGGGGTGCTGCTGTTCGGCCTCGGCTTCGGCGTGGGCACGATCACCAAGCCCCACCTGCTGGCCGAGCGCTACAGCGTTCTCGCGTACGCCAGCCTGTCCGGCCGCATCGCCCTGCCGGCCACCATGGCGAAGGCCGGCGCACCTGCCGCGGCTCTGGCCATGGCGCACGCCACCGGCTACGGCTGGGTCCTGGCCGCGGTCACGCTGGCCTGCCTGACCGCCGCCGCCACGCTGGTGGCCTACCACCGTCTATCATTTAGACAGGCATCGAACCACCGTCCATGCCCGGAGGCCCCCGCATGACCGCCAACGCACTGCCCCTCCTCGACAGCGGCCAGGCAGAGGCGTGCTGCGCGCCCATCGCCCGCGAGCCGCTGGCCGAGGCCGACGCCGCCGATCTCGCCGCGCTGCTCAAGGCGGTCGCTGACCCGGTTCGGCTGCGCCTGCTGTCCATGATCGGTTCCCATGCCGGTGGTGAGGCGTGCGTGTGCGATCTGACCGACGCCTTCGACCTGACCGCGCCCACCATCAGCCACCACCTCAAGGTGTTGCGCATGGCGGGGCTGATCGACGGCGAGCGCCGCGGCACCTGGGTCTACTACCGGATCATCCCGGAGCAGGTCGCCCGGCTCGGCGCGCTGTTCACTCCGTTGGCCCAGCGAGCCGGGTCCTGACCAGGGCGTCAAGGCGTCCGACCGGCTGACCGGAATCACAAGCTGTCGACCAGCTTTTGGACACGGGCGCGGATCTCGTCACGGATCTGACGCACTGCCTCGATGTCCTGCCCGGCCGGGTCGTCGAGCTGCCAATCCTCGTACCGCTTGCCTGGGAAGACGGGGCAGGCATCCCCGCAGCCCATGGTGATGACCACGTCGGAGGCCTGCACCGTCTCCGGGGTGAGAATCTTCGGGTGTGCGGCGGTGATGTCGATGCCGGCCTCGCGCATCGCCTCGACGGCGACCGGGTTGACCTGCTCGGCCGGGGCCGAACCGGCTGAACGGACCTCGATGCGGTCGCCGGCCAGCTGGGTCAGCCAGCCGGCGGCCATCTGGGAGCGTCCGGCGTTGTGCACGCACACGAACAGGACACTGGGCCTGGCGTTCACGGGGTGGGTCCTTTCCGTCGCTGCGGATGAGGGAAGACGGGCTCGGGCGTGCCGGCCGGGGCTCGGCCGAACAAGCCGCGTACCAGCAGCAGTCCGACAGCGCCACCCACGAGCTGGGCTGCCACGAAACCGGGCACCGAGGTGGGGGCGATGCCGGCGAAGGTGTCGGAGAAGGCGCGGCCGATGGTGACCGCGGGGTTGGCGAAGCTGGTGGAGGAGGTGAACCAGTAGGCCGCCCCGATGTAGCCGCCCACCGCCACCGGGGCGAGCGTCGTACGCCCGCTGCGGGTGAGCGAGAAGATCACCAGCAACAGTCCTGCGGTCGCGACCACCTCGCCGAGCCACAGGTGAGCGCCTGCCCGGTCATGGGCGGACCAGGTGATCGCCGGTCGGTCGAACATCGCGTTCGCCAGGACCGCACCACTGATGCCGCCCAGGAGTTGCGCGGCGATGTAGGCGCCGAGTTCCCGCGTCCGCAGACCGATGCCGCTCCGCCGGCCCTGCCACCAGTCGGCCAGCGACACCACGGGATTGAGGTGCGCGCCGGAAACCGGACCGAGAACGACGATCAGCACGGCGAGGCCGAAGACGGTGGCGGTGGAGTTCTCCAGTAGTTGCAGGCCGACGTCGTGCGGGGACAAGGTCTGGGCCATGACGCCGGAGCCGACCACCACGGTCACCAGCAGTGCCGTGCCCAGGAACTCAGCGAGAAGACGGCGTGGCAGAGGCGTCATGGAGTCATCTCAGCAGGGAGGGAGAGCAACGCGGACAACTGGGCCAGGCGATCCGGCACGAGACGGTAGTACACCCAGGAGGCCCGTCGCTGTGAGGTGAGCAGGCCGGCGTCCTTGAGCACCTTGAGATGGTGGCTGATCGTCGGCTGTCCCAGGTCGAAGCTCGCGTTCAGGTCGCACACGCACGCCTCGCCGCTTTCGTGGCCGGCCACGATCGACAGGATGCGCAGCCGTACGGGGTCGCCGAGTGCCTTGAACGCCCGTGCGAGGCCGGCCGCCTCCTCCTCGCCGAGTGGTTCCCGCGCCAGTTGCGAGCAGCACTCCAGCAGGTTCAGTTCCTCCATCACCTGTCCTCATCGGCATTCATCGATATCGACAGGAATCGATGTTGACAGGTGGCGATGTCCAGACGGTGACGAAGGGGTGAACCAAACGTGGACAGGCTCGGCGACGAAGCTCAGATGCTTCGGCTGCGCCTCTCGATCAACACGACGTCTCGCCAGGCTCCGTGGTGCCGGCCGATGCGCTCGCGGGTGCCCACGACACGAAAGCCGAGCGCCTGGTGCAGTGCCAGGCTGGCCTGGTTCTCGGGGAAGACGCCCGACTGAAGGGTCCAGATCCCCGCGTCTTCGCACGCGCGGACGAAGGCCGTCAGCAGGGAGCGACCGACGCCCTGTGCCTGGCATCCTGGGTGAACGTAGATGCTGTGCTCCACAACCCCGGCGTACACGGGGCGGGCCGACACCGCCGAGGCGGCCGCCCAGCCGAGGATTTCGCCGGTGCCGGTGTCGGCGGCCACACAGCGGAGGTGCGGCAGCTTGCCCGAGGTGAAGCCCTCCCAGCTCGGTGCCGTGATCTCGAAGCTGGCCTGGCCGGTGTCCAGCCCGGCCTGATAGATCGCCAGGACTTCGTCCGCGTCCGCCTCGCGCATCGGCCGAATCTCCATGCCTGGCCCGGCCGGCGGTCTGATCTCCTCGTGGGCCATGGTCGGCGCTCCTCAGTCACAGGTCGGGGTTGCCGGGACGGGATTGCCCATGACGACGTCCGCGGCTGTCGGAAAGCAGCTCACGCAGTTCTCGTTGATCCGGTAGAGGCTGGAGGTCCCCCGCCGTTCCAGCAGGACGAACCGCACCTCGGCCAGGATCTTCAGGTGGTGCGACACGGTTGACTGGCCCACCCCGGAGACGGCCACGATCTCGCCCACAGTCATCGGCTCGCGCCTGCGGGCCAGCAGCGACACGATCTGAATCCGCGTCGCGTCGGCCAGCGCCTTGAACCAGCTCGCGTACTCTTCCGCCGCTTCGCGATCGAGCGGCCCGCTCATCGGCTCCATCGTTAATCGACGATAATCGATAAAATGTCGGAAGGGAAGCGGCTGGACCGAAGTCGGCGATCATCGGATCTGCTGTCGGCATCGCGCTCTCAGGGTCGAGGTCAGGGGACGAGCGGCGAGTCCAAGGGGCCGGTCAGGGAGATGCCCGATGGGCGTTGGCGCACGTTCTCCGGAAGGCTGCTGATCATGGTTGATCACGCGGTCCTCCTTGAGGGAGTGACCAGGACATACGGGAATGGCAGTACCGAGGTGGCGGCGCTCCGGCAGGTCAGCGTCGGCTTCACGCGTGGCAGTTTCACCGCCGTGATGGGTCCCTCGGGGTCGGGCAAGAGCACGCTGCTGCAGTGCGCGTCGGGGCTGGACCGGCCGGATTCGGGCGCGGTCCTCGTCGCCGGACAGGACATCACCCGCCTCGGCGAGAAGGAGTTGGCGGTGTTGCGCCGCGATCGGATCGGCATCGTCTTCCAGGCGTTCAACCTGGTGCCGTCGCTGACCGCGTGGCAGAACGTGATCCTGCCCAGCAGACTTGCCAGGCGGCGGCCCGAACCCGCACGCGTGCGCGAGTTGCTGAACCGGGTGGGGCTGGCCGGGCGGGAAGGGCATCGCCCGGCGCAGTTGTCCGGTGGTCAGCAGCAGCGGGTGGCGATCGCCCGCGCCCTGCTGGGCAGGCCGGAGGTGCTGTTCGCCGACGAGCCGACGGGGGCGCTGGACCGCCGCACCGGGCACGAGGTGCTGGTGTTGCTGCGGGAGGCGGTCGACGCGTTCGGTCAGACCGTGGTGATGGTCACACATGATCCGGAGGCGGCGGCCCGCGCCGACAGCGTGCTGGTCCTGACGGACGGACGGATCGTCGATGTCCTGGACAGGCCCTCGGCGGAGCAGATCGGCCTGCGGCTGGGCGGCCTCCGGTGACACTCGTGCTGGCTTGGAACAACATCCGGTGCAATCGGATGGGCTTCGCCGCCTCGTTCGCGGCGGTGATCTTCGCTGTGATGCTGGTCGGCGGCAGCGCGCTCGTGGTCGTGGCCGCCGGCGCGCGCCACGAGTTGAACGGCGTCATGGGGCTGCTGGTGCTGTCGGCCCTGGTGTCAGGGTTCGTGTCCGTCTTCGTGGTCGCGGGCACGCTGAGCCTGCACGTGCTGCGCCAGCGCAGGACATGGGGGCTGCTGCGGTCGGTCGGCATGACGCCGCGGCAGGTGGGCCGGCTCATCATGGCGGAGGCGCTGGTGGTGGCCGTGCTGGCGAGCGTGGCGGGCTGCCTGCTGGCCGTGCCGTACGCAGCCTTGATGGCGGCGTTCATGCGGATGACCGGCTTGGCGCCCGCGGGGGTCCCGGTGGAGGCCACGACCGGGCCGTTCGTCCTGGCTTTGGTGGTGGGGATGGCGGTGACGCTGTTGGCGGCCCGGGTCGCGACACGCAAGGCGGTCGGTGTGGGGCCGCTGGAGGTGCTGCGGGACAGCGCGGCACAGCGGCGGCTGCTGCCTTGGCCCAGGGCGGTCGTCGGGGTGGCGGCGCTGGCGGGCGGGGGCGTGCTGTTGTCCCTGGTGCCGCAGCAGGTGAAGGTGTCGGTCGCAGTGCCGACGGCGCTGGGGGCGACGATGGCGCTCTGCGTGGGCGCCTCTGCGCTGGGTCCCGTCCTGTTGCGCGGGATGGGGTGGCTGCTCGGGGCCGTGGTGGCGTGGCTCGATCCGGGTGCCGGGATGCTGGCCGGTTCTTCCTTGGTCACCCAGCCGCGGCGGGCGATGGCGGCGGCCTCTCCGGTGATGTTGACCGTGGCGCTGGCGTGCACCTTCCTGTTCGCCGTGACGACCACCGACGTGGCGGCGGGCGTCGTCCGTACCGGGCCGTCGGCGTGGGTGGCCCCCTTGCTGGTGGGCTCGACGGTGGTCTACACCGTGATCTCGGTGCTCAACGCGACGGCCATGACGATGAGCGAGCGGGCGGAGGAGATCCGGCTGCTGCGGACTGTCGGGACCACGCCGCGGCAGCTCGCCAGAGCATTGTGCTGGGAGATGATGATCGTGACGTTCGTCGGAACGCTGCTGGGGACGGGCATCGCCGCCGCTTCGCTCAGCGCGCTCGGGGAGGCCGTAACCGGTAAGCCGTGGTTCGCCTACTCTCTGCCGCAGTATGTCGGGCTGGTGCTGATCTGCGCGGCGAGCAGTCTCGCCGGAGGACTGGCCGCCACACGTCGGTCGCGGTGCGGGTCCCTGACGTCGTCGTGAGGCAGGGTGAAGGCTGCGCGCCGGGCTTCACCGGTTCCGCACCTGTGGACGGTCCGAAGGATCGATGCCGGGTCAGCTTTCGGGGCCGCGGATGCCCTCAAGCAGAAGCGTGACATGCCTGCGCCAGCCACCGGCGCCGGTCATGTTGGCCATGGCGCCACGGGTGATGAGGACGAAGTCATCAGCGCGGATAGGCTTGTGGTTCGATGATCGCATTCGAGAAATCACCTGAGCACAACCTCGTCCTGTCGACGTGAGCGCGACAGTTCGCGAGCCCCCTGACCTGCTTCAGCGATGGGATGGCCCGCCGGACTCACGACCCTCGAGCTGCGTGCCCGTGGCCGTGCCTGGCTCGTTGCCGGCCGTACGCCCATGACCGTACCGGGCTGACGTCATGGGGTCGGCGCGACGGCGTCGCAGGGCTCGAGTGCCTGCGATGAGGACGACGCAGACGGTGCGGCGGGTGACCAGCGCGAGAGCAGGTATCCCGTCAGTGCGGCGAGCAGGCCGGCCAGGCCCGCCGCCGCGAAGCCGCCCGCCGGCACGGACGCGTCGATCGCCACTCCCACGACCGGGGAGCCGAGTGCGAACCCCGCGCTCGCCGCCGAGGCCTGCAGGCCGGTCGCCTCACCTCGCACACTGGCCGGCGTCAGCCGGCTCACCGCGTCGGAGACCGTGGAGAGGGTCGGGGCGGTGAGCAGCCCGGCACCGATGACGGCCACACACAGCCAAGCCCAGTCATGGGCAAGCCCGGCCGGAATCGTCGCCAGCCCGAGCAGACCGAGGAGTAGCCAGGTGGGCATCGACCGGGGGAGCGCTCCGTACACCAGACCGCCCACGACGGACATCACCCCGAGTACGGCGACGACCATGGCCGCCCACGAGACCTGACCGGCTTCTTCGAGAGTGGCGACGACGGCCAGATCGATGCCGCTGAGCAGCATCGCGGTGCCGAACCCCATCGTCAGAACGGCGATCAGGCGCGATCCCAGCCACTCCCGGCGCCGGGGCCGGCGTGCTGCGTCGCCGTCCGCCTCGTTCTCGGCCCGCAGCGGCGGGTTGAGCAGGGCGATTCCCGCCCCACCGGCGACGATCGCGGCGCCCACCCCCCATGCCACCACGCCGGGGGACGCCTTCGCCGCGCAAAGGATCACCACCGCCGGGCCCACCATGTACGACAGTTCGCCCGCCACCGACTCCAGCGCGAACGCCGCTCGCCGCTGACCTGCCGTCGTCATCGCGGCGATCGCCTGTCTGGTGACCGACTGGACCGGCACCATCAGCAGACCGGCGGCGAAGGAGGCGCCCAGCAGGATCACGTACGGCAGCACCGGCACGGTCAGCCAGAACACGAGCTGCGGGACGACCGTGGCCAGCAGCACAGTGCGCAGGCCCCGCCGGTCGATCATCCGGCCCAGCAGCGGCCCGCCCAGCGCGACTCCGGTGGTGAGCGCCGCCGCCACGGCTCCCGCCGCCGCGTAGCTCATGTCGAGGGCAAGCACGACGTACATCGTCAGCGCCATCACGTCCGCCGTGATCGCGGCACGGGCGAGCAGTGAAATGACCAGCAGTGGCGTCAGCCCCGGCACCGCGAGCACCTGTCGAAATCTGGTCACCGGTTTGAGGGTAGATAGCCCGTTATGCCATAGGAAGTCGTCAATTCGGTGGACCAGGCATAATGAAAACTTATGGCACGTGATCTCGAGACCGCGCTGCTGCGGTCGTTCGTCGCCGCCGTGCGAGCGGGCAGCATCAGCCGTGCGGCGGCGGCGCTCGGCCATACCCAGCCCGCGCTCAGCCAGCAGTTGCGCAAGCTGGAGAGGGCCATCGGCAGTCCGTTGCTGCACCGGGCGCCGTCCGGCGTCTCGCCGACCCGGGCGGGTGAGGAGCTGCTGCCCTACGCCGAGCGCATCCTCGCGTTGTCGGCACAGGCGCTCGCCGAAACGGGACGTGCGCTCACCGGGCACTGCGGCGTGGGACTGCTCGAAGATCTTGCCGTTTCCCGTCTCCCTCAGGCACTCGCCGACCTCGCGCGACTGCACCCCGACGCGACGTTGGAGGTGCTCGTTCTTTCCGACGCGGCGATGCGGGAGGCCTACGACACGGGCCGTGTCCAGCTCGTGCTCGACGAGGTCCCGGATCTTCCCTGGCCGCCGCGCTGGACGGTGCGTCTGCCGCTGGTATGGGCGGTCGGGCGGGGTGTCGCCGCCGACGCCGATCCGCTGCCGGTGGTGCTGTTCTCGAACACGTGCGCCTGGCGAACATCGGTGCTGGAAACGCTGGAAGGCGCCGGGCGCCGCTGGCGGGTGGCGTTCGAGAGCAACAGTCTCGCCGGAGTGCTCGCCGCGCTACGGGCCGGGCTCGGGGTCGCGGCGCTCATGCCCGCCAACCTCGAGCCGGCGATGGCCTGCCACGACGCGGCCGCGTTGCCGGCTCTGCCGGACGTCGAACTCGGCCTTGCCCGCCGCCCCGGTACCGAAGGTGACGCGCTCATCGACGCCGTGGAGACCGCTCTGCGGCGGATGATCTGAGCTGCCGCGCGGACCCAGCCGGACTCGAGATCAGCGACGAGGACGCGCGCGCGGTCCGGCGGCAGACTGCCAACCGCTACGGCGTGAGCGCATCGGCGGCCGGGGTCGCCGGCTTCAGCAGTCGCCATCCCAGGGGCGCCAGGACCAGCCACATGCACAGGACCGCGAACGGCATGAGGACCTGGCGGCCGGGTCCGTCCAGCACTTCGTAGGTGATGAACAGGGCCAGGGTGGCCAGGAAGAGCGTCAGGGTCGTCGTGCCGATTCGCCTCAGGACGGCCAGCTGGATGATCAGAACCAGGAGCCCCAGGTAGACAAGCTGGGTGCCGAATCCGTACAGGATCGCCTCTGCTGCCGGGACGCTTCGGATCTGCTGGTCCAGGACCTCCCACTGCGCATGATTGTCGGTGGCGAAGCCGACATACAGGTCGACGACCATCTCGGCGATCGAGGCGGTGACGCTGATCAGCGCCACCGCCAGGCTCACCCTGGCGAGCATCTGCCCGGCACCGCGGCTTCGGACCCGGCGAAACAGTTCGACGCAGGCGATGGCGAGCATGACGAAACCGATGAGCCACACCGTGTGCGCGATCGTCGTCCATGGCTCGACTCCTTCGTTGCCGCCGAACCTCATGAAGGTCCAGCCGCCGAGCTGCCCGACCGGCGCCAGGATGAGCGACCACCCGGCGATTCGATTCCAGATCATGGGCCCGACCCTAGCCTTACAGAATTTTTTCTGCAAGTTTTTCTCTGCATGAAACTTTCTGCATAATGGTCTCGGCACGGCTAAGCTGGTCAGATGTCCACGGAACCGGTCATGCACACCCCGGCGGCGATGAAGGCACTCGCCAGCCCACTGCGGCGAGAGATCCTCAGGCACCTCGCCCAGCACGGGCCGGCCACCTCGACCACGCTGGCCAAAGCCATGGGCCAGAACACCGGGACCACCAGCTACCACCTGCGGATGCTGTCCGACACCGGATTCGTGACCGAGTTGCGCGACCGCGCCAAAGGGCGCGAACGCTGGTGGGACGTCGTCAAAGCCGACCGCCGGATGCCCCCCCGCGAAGAACTGACCGACACCGAGCAGGACCTCGCCGAGCGACTGGGCGACTCCAGGCTGGCCGAGGACCTACGACTGCTGTCGGCCTTCGTCCACAACCGGGACGAGGCCGGCGACTGGCAGCAGGGCTCCCGCGCCAGCGCCTTCATGACCAAGGCACAGCTCAAGGAATTCCACGAGGAGTACCTCAAACTGGTCCACCGCTTCAGCGTCGACCGCGACAACGCACCCGCCGACGCCCGGATGATCCTGCTGCGCTGGATCGGTTTCCCCGACCCCCGCGGGTGAGTTTCCCGGCCCGACGGTTGGCTGATGCGCTTGGTCCTGATGACAGGGCAAGATCGTCCCATGCGCCTGACTCGCAACCCCTTCGCCCTGTTCTTCACCGGGGCCACCGGACTCGCCTCGCTCCTGACGCTCATCGAGGCGAGCACTCCCGGCCTGTCCTACTGGGCGTTGGCGCTGGCGTTGTTCTGGCTGGCGCTCGCCATCACCATGGCCTGGCGTGCACGGGTGCCGGGCCCTGGCGAGCGCCGACGGGCGGGACCCTGGATGTTCGTCCCGCTCGCACTGGTGCTGGGCACGGTACTGCTGGTCGAACTCGACGCGCCCCTGCACGCGCGCTTCGCCATGTCGGAGCCGAGCCTGGAGCGCCACGCGAGGTCGGTGCGCGACGACTATGTGAGCCGTCGGTGGTGGGGCCTGTACTGGGTGGACGACGTGGAGAAGATTCCCGGGGGAGCGAGGTTCATGGTCACCTCGCTCACGATGAATTGGAAGAGCTACGGCTTCGCCTACAGCCCGAATGGGGCGCCGGACCCTGAAGAGGGAGTGTACGAACACTTCACGGGCCCTTGGTACATCTGGACCGACGGGCCCTGAACCCGACACCCGCGTTTCCATGTGCAGATGAAAGTTTCATGGAAGTGCCCATTCATGCCGGCGAGTTTGGCCCCGTGGCGTACATGACATGGTTTTGGAACGATCCGCTGAACCGGGTGGCGTTGACAAGTGGGACAGGGCTGAAGGATCTTGCTTGGGAGCGCTCCCATATGTGACTTCATTTCTGGGAAAGGGCAGTGCGGTGGATCTGTTGAAGAAGAATCAGGACCTTTTCCTGGCCCTGTACCGCGCCGTGACCGGCCTGCTGTTCGCCTGCCACGGCGCGGCCACGCTCTTCGACGTGTTGGGAGGACCGCAGGGCCCTGCGCCCGGCTTCGGACAATGGCCCGGATGGTGGGCCGCCGTCATCGAGCTGATCGGCGGCGCCCTCGTCCTGCTCGGACTGGCCGCCCGCGCCGCCGCCGTCATCTGCTCGGGCACCATGGCCTACGCCTACTTCATCGTCCACCAACCGCAAGCGTTGTTCCCGATCGAGAACGGCGGCGAGAGGGCCGCGCTCTTCTGCTGGGGTTTCCTGCTCATCGCCGTGCTCGGACCCGGCCGCTGGGCACTTTCCGCACTGCTCACGCCGTCGCGAGCCCTCGCGGAAGACAGGAGATGAGTGGCTGGCCGTCCTGATTCAGCGCTCGCGTCCTCGATGCGATGGCCGCTCGCCGCGTGGCGGGTGGGAGTGCAGCACAGCCGGCCGGCGGGCAGCAGCGCGAGCACCCCGACGGTCAGGAACAAGCCGCCCAGTTGCCCGGCCGCCATGACGACGTACGGCCACCTCCTGGTGGAACGTGCGGAGGGCGGCAGGGCCGGCCCTCTCAGTACCCGCTGCGGCGAGGGGCGGCGGTCGGGCGGCGGGAGAGGTTGGTCCGGCCCGTGGGCTTGAGATCGCGCGCCGGATGTTCGTGCTGGTGCGGCGATCGGGACTGGTGGTCGGCCTTGGCCTGGTTGATCGCGGCTGGGAGTTTGATACGCACGTTTCCTCCTTGCGGTTCTAGGCCCTGGTGAGCCAGGTGACCTGGGCGCCGTTGTCGAAGGACTCGCGCCGGGTGGGGGTGAACAGGGTCGGGCGGAACTGTCCGGAGAACATGGGGACGCCCGTGCCCGCCACCACGGGGTAGCTCTTGAGGATGATCTCGTCGATCTCCGGGAGCAGGGAGGCGGCGAGCTTGCCGCCGCCGCAGAGGTAGATGTCCATGCCGGTGTCCTCCGCCTTCAGCCGCCGGACGAGCTCGATCGGGTCGCCGGTCTCCACCTGCACCGTCGGGTCGTCGATCTGCAACGTCCGGGAGATGACGTACTGGCGCAGGTGGGAGTACGGGCTGGTGGTGGGGACCTCCAAGGCCGGCTCGTAGGTGCCGCGGCCCATCACCAGGGTGTCGAAGACCTTGTTGGGCACGCCGTCAAGGCCAACGAGCTTGCGGATGTGGGTGGGGAGCGTCTCGGGATAACGGGCGTTGATCCACTCGGTCATCTGGTCCGACATGGGGTAGAAGTCGAACTCGGCGTTGGGGCCCGCGATGTAGCCGTCGAGAGAGACGGCGACGTAGTACACAAGCTTTCGCATACTGATTCAGCTCCATCTATAGTACTCTGAATGAAGTGGTTTGAACGTAGTACTACACATGGAGTGGTGTCAAGTGCGGACGAATCCTGAGCGACGGCAGGCGCTGATCGACGCGGCCATCGAGGTGCTGGCCAGGGAGGGAGCGCGAGGGCTGACCTTCCGGGCCGTCGATGCGGAGGCGGCCGTACCCGCGGGCACGGCCTCCAACTACTTCGCCAGCCGCGACGACCTGTTCACCCAGGTCGGGGGACGCATCTATGAACGGTTGCTGCCCGACGAGGCCACGATCACCCGTCACCGTGAGGGCGCGCAGGACGAGACCCGCTATGCCGAGCTCATGCACGAGCTGGTGGACCGGGTCGCCGCCTTCAACTCCGGCTACCTGGCGCTGCTCGAGCTCCGGCTGGAGTCCACCCGGCGCCCTGAGCTGCGCGCCGTGCTGACCAAGCGCATCCGCGAGGACATCGACGCCAACATCGGCTACCACGCCACCTCAGGTCTGCCCGGCGACTCGACCTCCGTGGTGCTCCTCTATCTCGCACTGAACTGGCTCATCGTGGAGCGGCTGACACTGCCCGACATCTTCACTCAGCAGGAGATCCACGAGCTGGTGGACGCCGCCGTACGAAGATCGCTGAATGCCTGACCGGTAAGGCCACCCGACGGTCCGGGGTCTGTTCCGCGGGGCCGGCATCCAGATTCGGTCGGGGGCGAGCTGCGCCGGCGGCTGGGGCGGCAACCCGCCCGGCCGCGGCGACGTCGCGGCCGCGTCAGGCGGAGGCGTAGCCGGCCAGGGCGGGCTCCAGCAGGTCGAAGGCTCGGGTGGCTTCGGCGGCGATCGTGTGGGCGATCTGGTCGTTGGGGTGTCCGGCGAGGGTGAGGGCCTGGATGCGGTGAAACAGCACGCGGTGGACGGTGCCTAGCAGGGCGGCGGCGGTCTGCACGGTGATGTCGTCGGACTGGGCGGCGGTGACGTCGGCGAGCGCCTGGGCGAGGTGGTGTTCGCGCTGGTCATGCAGGCCGCGCAGGCAGACGGTCAGCGTGGGGCTGTCGGCGATCATGCGGGCGAACTCCTGGCCGGAGAATCCGGCGACCGGGTCCTGCGCGGCCACGGCGTCGGCGAACGCGCGGCGCAGCGCGGCCAGCGCTGACTCCCCCGGGCGTCGCGCGGTGACGGCACGGGCCAGGGAGGCGGCGAACACCCCCTGATGGTCCAGGGCCAGGTCTTCCTTGCGCGGGAAGTAGTTCGTGACGGTCTTCTTGGCGACGCGGGCGGCGGCGGCGATCTCGGCGATGGTCGTCTGCTCGAAGCCCTGGGCGATGAACAGCCGGGTCGCGTGATC